>CAZBYY010000001.1:0-59097 GCA_964495855.1 uncultured Acidobacterium sp.
CGTCGCGCACCTCGGCCGGGAGACGAAGCAGCCTCAGGATGTTGGCCACCGTCGTCCGGTCTTTACCAACCCGCAGGCCGATATCTTCCTGGGTCAGATGAAATTCATCGGCGAGCCGCTGATACGCCAGGGCCTCTTCCAGCGGATTGAGGTTTTCCCGCTGGATGTTTTCGATGAGGGCCATTTCCAGCTGCGCCTGGCGTTGCGTGTCGTCGACCTCTTTGACCGTGACGGGCACCCGGGTGAGACCCGCCAGCTGAGCGGCACGCCAGCGGCGCTCGCCGGCGATGATCTGGTAGCGTTCGCGCGAGCCCGCCGGCCCATCAACGCGGCGCACGACGATGGGTTGAATCACGCCGTTGGCCTGGATCGATCGCGACAGATCGTCAAGACGCTCGGCATCCATCGGCCCGCGCGGTTGATAGTGATTCGGCTCGAGCTGATCGATGTCGACTTCGAACGTCGATCGCGGCGCCGAGATGGATTCAGCGGCGTCCGGGATGAGCGCGCTGAGTCCTTTGCCGAGTGCTGGTCTCTTCTCCATTGTTCTTCCTGATGCCTGGGGCCCGGGGCGTGAGGCTTGTTACGCGAGCGCCGGCTCGTTGCGTTCCAGCACTTCACGCGCGAAGGCGAAGTACGCCTCGGCGCCACGCGATTTCGCGTCGTAGGTCACCGCGGGCAACCCGTGACTGGGCGCCTCGGCCAGCCGCACGTGGCGCGGGGTCACGGTGCGGTAGACCTTTTCCTTAAAGAACTCGCGTACATCGCGGCCGACCTGCTGACCAAGGTTCGTGCGCTCATCGTTCATCGTGAGCAGGACGCCTTCGATATCGAGCGAAGGATTGAGCGACGCACGCACGCGCCTCATGGTCGCAACGAGATCCGCGAGGCCTTCGAGCGCGAAGTATTCGCAGTGCAGCGGGATCAACACGCGGTCGGCGGCAACGAGCGCGTTCAGCGTCAGTAACCCCAGCGAAGGCGGCGAGTCGATGATGATGAAATCAAATTCGTCTCTTGCCTGCGCGAGCAGATCTTTCAGCCGTCGCTCTCGATCGCTGACGGTGATGAGTTCGATTTCAGCGCCGGAGAGATCACGTGTGGCGGGAATCAGGGACAAGCGCTCGGTCGCCGTTGGGATGATGAATTGGTGAACGTCGGCTGACGGATCAGTGATCGCTTCGTAGATTGTTCCGCCGGGGGCGCGCTGTCCCTTCTGGCCGACCCCGCTCGTCGCGTTACCTTGTGCGTCGCAATCGACCAGCAGCACGTTGCGTCCGTCGAGGGCAAGCGCGGCAGCCAAATTGATCGCCGTGGTGGTCTTTCCCACTCCGCCCTTTTGATTGGTGACGGCTATAACCTTCGACATATCAGCCACTTGGAGCTGTTTTGGTTAAATTACCTAAAATACTTATTGGCAGCGAGGAGCTACCAATCTAACCCACGGATAGAAGACCGGCAAGAGCGAAGTGAGTGATTTGTTCCACGTGGAACGTGGTCAGACGCGGCTCTTGGCCAGGACGACCAGCTTTGAATGAAGAGCATCCACCAGCGGGTAGGTTGCCATCCACGCAAGTGGCGGTGGCGGCGCGTCCTCGAGATCGGCCCTGGTGGAACCCCGGAATAACAAGAGCTTCCCGCCTGGCCTGAGGAATGCCTGCAGGGTGTTCAGCGTTCTTGTCTCGACACGCACGGCGCGGATCGAAACGAGATCGAGGCCCTCGTGAAGCTCTGGCCTCGAGAGTAACTCTTCGAATCTCGCCGTTTCGACCCAGGCGGCCTTGAGGCCGAGAACTCGAACCGCTTCCCGGAGAAAGACACCCTTCTTGGTTTTCACTTCGACCATTCGGAGCGAGAGCTGAGGAGAGGCTAGCTTCAGAGGAATGGCTGGTGATCCACCACCCGACCCGGCGTCGAGCAAGGATCGGGCGCTATCGGGAACGAACCGGGCTGCGGCAACTGGCTCGATCAAGAGCCGATCGACCGCTTCATCGCTGCCGTCGGGTGTCAGTCGGAACGCGGTCAGATTGATCTTGGCGTTCCACTTGGTCAGGAGCTGGAAATACGACTCGAGATGGTCCAGCAGGTTGGGATCGAGGGTGAGCCCCGCGGCTCTGGCTCTTCGCTTCAGCCTCTCGCGGAACTCGCGGTTCGCCACACCCGAATCTTGCCATAACGGGCGACGCGCACACGGCCGCAAGTCACTCTAGAACCTGTCCAGGTAGGCGCCAACAACCGCAACAGCCGCCGGCGTCACACCGGGAATCCGCTGAGCTTGGCCCAGGGTTTCAGGCCGCGATTCGGAAAAGCGTTGCACCATTTCCCTGGAAAGACCAGGGACCCTCTCAAACGGAAACGCCTCCGGGATACGACGCATTTCCGCCTGGTTCGACCGTGCCACCGCTTGCTGCTGTCTCACCAGGTAGCCCTCGTATTTAATGGTCGTCTCGACCGACGCGATGTCAAGAGCACGGTCGGCCGGGATGGTATCGAGCGGGACCTCGCCCCCCTCAAGCAGATCGGTCAACGAGACTTCCGGACGTCGTAGGGCCTGCGCTGCCGTGACGCGTCCGCCGCCAATACGAACCAATGTCTGACGAATCCCCGTGAGGTTCCGCTCAAAACGCCGGTTTCGCTCCAGAAACCTCTCCCACCTCTCATCGTCAACCAAGCCCGCTTCACGTCCCTTCGGCGTCAGCCGCAGGTCGGCGTTGTCAATGCGCAGCAGAAGTCGATACTCCGCCCTGGAGGTGAACATTCGATATGGTTCGAGGCAGCCTTTCGTCACCAGGTCATCAACCATGATGCCGAGGTACGCCTCGTCTCGACCGAACGTCAGCGCGCCCCGTTTCTTCGCCTGTAGGGCGGCGTTCAGACCGGCAATGATCCCCTGGCCGGCTGCCTCTTCGTACCCCGAGGTGCCGTTGATCTGGCCGGCGAAGAATAGCCCCGCAATCCGGTGCGTCTCGAGGGTCGATCGGAGCTCTGTCGGCTGGACGAAGTCGTATTCAACGGCGTAACCAGGCCGAAGCATTTCGGCAGACTCCAGGCCGGGCAGAGCGTGAATGAGTTCTTCTTGCGTTTCACGCGGGAGGCTCATCGAGAACCCGTTGACGTAGATCTCCTCGACGTCGAGCCCCTCTGGTTCAAGAAACAACTGGTGTCGCTCCCGGTCAGGGAACCGCATCACCTTGTCTTCCAGGGACGGGCAGTACCTTGGACCGACGCCAGAAATCTGGCCGTTGTAAAGGGGCGATTCCGCAATCGACGCACGCACGATCTTGTGAACGTGCTCAGTGGTGTGCAGCAGGTGGCACACTGCCGAATTCCTGGGTTCTTGATTGGCAATGAACGAGAACGCCATCGGGTTGGCATCGCCATGTTCCACGTGGAACACGCCACGTCTGACGGCATCACCGAAATCAATCGATTGCTTCGCTAGCCTGGGGGGAGTTCCTGTCTTGAGTCGACCCCATCGGAAACCGATGGACTTGATCGATTCGGAAAGGTCTTTCGACGGCGGTTCGTCGGCGCGACCGGCGGGCCGCTGCTCACGCCCGATGTGAATCAGGCCGTTCAGGAACGTCCCGGTTGTGATGATCAGTGTCTTGCAGCCGAAGCGGCGCCCGTCCTCCAGTTCGAGACCCACAATCCGACCGCTCTCATGAAGAACACGCCCTGCGCGACCCAAAATCCACTCGATGTTGGATTGAGACTCGAGCGCACGACGCAGCCACGCTCCGTAGCGAGGCTTATCCGCCTGCGCCCGGGGCGACCACACGGCAGGGCCGCGGCTCCGGTTGAGCAGCTTGAATTGTATTCCCGTATCGTCGATTGCAAGTCCCATCAATCCGCCAAGCGCATCGATCTCTCGGACGAGATGCCCCTTTGCCGTGCCTCCGACCGCCGGGTTGCATGGCATGTGTGCGACGGTTTCTCTGGTGAGCGTGCACAGGCCAACGCTGCACCCCAGCCTCGCTGCCGCCCATGCCGCCTCCACGCCGGCATGACCTGCGCCGATTACAATGACATCTAATTTAGTCATTAAATATCGCTTAATTATTCAATAATTAGATTCTTATAAAGCCGCTGTCCTATTGTCTGACGCGCTCACTTGCCGATGCAAAATCGTTCGAAAATGTGGCGCAACAGGTCGTCGGTGGTGCGTTTGCCGGTGATTTCCTCGAGGGCCGCATTCGCCTCCTGAAGATCGAGCAACGGGAACTCCTCCGACACTCGTGATTCAAGTGACAGGGCCGCCTGTTGTAGCGATGTCTTTGCGCGTTCGAGCAGGCGCGCGTGCCTAACGTTCGTGAGTGCCGGTGTGTCGCGCAAGGATTCGCCGGATGACAACCGGGCGGTGATCGCCTCGAGCAAGGCGTCGAAACCCGCTCCCGTCTTCGCCGACAGCTCTACCGGTTGCCACGGACTCACTTCTTCGGCCGACAGTGCGCGTGGAAGATCCGACTTGTTCACGACCACGACACGCGGACGATCCCTCGTCACGTCGAGGAGCTGTTGGTCCTGATGCAACAGCGGGCGCGATCGATCGAGCACGACGATCACGATGTCCGCCACAGCAATCGCTTGCCTCGCGCGCAGGACGCCTTCCTGCTCGACGATGTCTTCGGACTCGCGGACGCCGGCCGTATCAATCAACGATAGCGACAGGCCGCCGATGTCGGCGCGCTCGGTCAAGAGATCCCGTGTCGTGCCTGGGATGTCGGTAACGATGGCGCGCTGCGCGCCCACCAGCGCGTTGAAGAGGCTCGACTTGCCCACGTTGGGCGCACCCACGATGGCCACGTGTGCGCCCTCGCGGATCATCCGTCCGCGTGAGAACTGTTCAAGTAGCGCATCGATCAGCGCTATCACCCGTCCGATGGATGTCCGCGCTTCTTCCGGTGCAACGAAGTGGTAGCCCTCTTCAGGGAAATCGAGAGATGCCTCGAGTTTCGCCATCAAGTCGAACAATGCCTGATCGATCTCCGAGATTCGTTGCGTCAGCGTGCCTTCGAGCTGGTCGAATGCCGCCCGCGCTTGGAGTGGCGTGACGGCGTCAATCAAGTCGGCGACCGCCTCGGCTTGGACGAGATCGACCTTGTGATTGAGGAACGCGCGGAGTGTGAACTCGCCGGGTTCCGCCAGCCGCGCACCCGCATCCATGGCCGCGCGGACGACGGCGTTCAGGACGATGGGACTGCCGTGAACGGAAACCTCAACGACGTCCTCGCCGGTATAGGACGCGGGCGCCACAAAATGCGTCAGCACCCCTTTCTCACCAATTGGGTGACGGTCACCCAATTTCAACATGGTGAAGGTTGCGTAACGCGGCTTGAGGGGGCGGACACGGCCGGCGAGGATCGATGCAATGCGCGGTGCGTCAGGACCGCTGATCCGAACGACGCCGATGCCGCCGCGTCCGGGCGGCGTGGCGATGGCCACAATCGTGTCGTTCGTGGAGAACATGCCGGGCGATGACCCTCGCCGGAGCTTACTACGCGTCTGGCAACGCAGCCTGCGTCGCTGACGGTCCGGCGACGCTGAAACGCACCCGTAGGGATTCAGCATCCCACACGGGCCGCCGGCAACTACTTCACCGAGATGATGACCGTCTTCTCGAACGCGTCGCCGATGCTCTCCGACGTCACCGTCCCGAGCTCAGCGATCGCCAGGTGCACGATGCGCCGCTCGTACGGATTGAGCGGCCCGATCTCCTGCGCCAGGCCGGTGTCCTTGGCCTTGCCGCCGAGAAACAACGCCATCTGGCGCAGCTCGTCGTCTTTGCCTTTGCGATACCCCATGCAATCCACCACGAGACGCCGGCCTTCGGTCGTCTCGTTGCGGAAGATCGCGGCCACGATGTGCTGCAGGGCGGCGAGCGCCTCTCCCTGGCGACGGGTCAGCATGTTGCCGTCTTCGCCGGTGAGGTTGATTCGGATGCCGTCGGGCATCTCCTCCGCACTGGCCTCGAGATCGAGGTCCATTGCATCAACGACCTGCTGCACGAACTCGGTGATGTCGGATGTCGCCATAAGGATGTGCGGCCTATTTTGCCTTGGCTCGCGCTGGAGCGCCAATGAGATAGTTTGTGAAGTATTGCTGACCGATGGTGAACAAGGTAGCAACCAGCCAGTAGATCACCAGCCCGCTCGGGAAATTGAACGACATCACCAGGAACATGATGGGCATCACCATCATGACTTTTTGCTGCGCCGGATCACCGCCGGCAGGCTGCAGTTTCATCTGGAGGAACTGCGCGGCGCCGTTCAGCACAGGGAAGATGAACAGCGGATCCGGCGCGGACAGGTTATGGATCCACCCCATGAAATCCGCGCCTCGAATCTCGATCGACTGCGACAGCATCGAGTAAAACGCGAACAGGAACGGAAAGGTCAAGAGCATCGGCACGCAGCCGCTGGCCGGATTGACGCCCTTGGCCTTGTACAGCTCCATGATTTCCGTGTTCATCTTCTGCCGCTCAGGATCGGTCACCTTGTACTTCGCGTACCGATCCTGGATGGCTTTCATCTGCGGCTGGATCTCCTGCATCTTGCGCATGGAGACGACGCTCTTGTGGCGCAAGGGGAAGAGCGCGAAGTTGATCAGCAGCGTGAGCGCGATGATCGACCAGCCCCAGTTGCCGACGTATCCGTGAACCCACTTCAGCGCACCGAGCAGCGGCACGGCGAGCCAGGAGAACATGCCGTAGTTGATGACGCGCGTGGCCTCGGGACTGATCGCGCGGAGATCCTCGAAGCCTTTCGGGCCAAGGAAGAACTTTGACTGCTCTTGCGGTTGCGCAAAGCGCAACGCATACGCGACGTAATGCCCCACGATCGCCGGGTCGTCCTGTTGCGGCGCGAGCACGGGAGCGTAATCCATGCGAACCTGGGCTCCGGACTCGTTCACCAGCATGGACACGAAGTAGTGGTCATCAACGCCCGCGTAGCGAAGTGATCCTTCCTGCGTGCCGGTGTCGCTCGCTCTGAGACGGGTGACCTTGCCGTCCTTGTGCACGAGAGGAGCCGCCGGCGTGTTGTAGCTCGGCGACAGGAACGAAGAAGGTTTGGAACGCGCGATCTCGTCACCGAGACCCGGTCCCCAATGAATCGTTGGATTCAGTTGCTGCGATCCGACGTGAATTTGCTGCGTCATCGCTATGACGTAGCTTGTCGGCTCCAGCGTGATGCGCTTGCGCACATTCAGGCCATCAGCCGATGCGGTCTCGAACTCGATCGTTTGTGCCGTGCTGGTGGCGTCGATCGACGTGCCCGCCGGCGCGCCGTTGACCGTCACGCGATAGATCGATTCATTCAGTCGTGCGCTGATCTTCGCGTCATCAACCGTCAAGGAGAACGGCTTGATCGCCGACGCACCCGCGCCCTGTGGAACGAGATCGAGCGGTTGACCGTTGTCGTTTCGGAAATCTTTGAGCACCCAGTGCGTGAGCACGCCGCCACGGTTCGAGAACACCGCCTTCACTTTCGCCGTCTCCACAACCACTTCGCGAGCGCCTGGCTCGGTGATGGTCGCCTCAGCCGCCGGGAGCGATGCGGGTGACGCCGCAGCCAGAGACGGCGCTGCCGGCTGTGTGGACGGCGACGCGGTCGTCGCGCTCGGCGACGCGGTTGCCGCCGGAGGACTCGTCGCAGCCGTTGCATTGGCCGGCGCTTCGGGGGGCGGCGGCATCACGAACCGCTGGAAGAGAAACAGGACGAGAAATGAAAGCGTGATTGCGAGAAGAACTCTGCGTTCCATTGAAGGCTTTTGTGAGCTGCGTGATCTAGTGGTGTGGAACCGGGTCGTAACCGTGACCGCCGAATGGGTGGCACCTGCAGAGGCGCTTGGTTCCCATCCAGCCGCCGCGCAGCACGCCATGTCGCGTAATTGCTTCGCTCATGTAATCGGCGCACCCGGGTGTGTAGCGGCAGCTGCCTGAAAAGAACGGGGACAGCGTGAGCTTGTAGCCGCGGATCAGCGCGAGAGTGATGAGCTTAAGCATGCGCGGTTCTCGGCGCTCGGCGAGCCAGGAGCGCCGTGAATTCAGATTCCAGGCGTTCGTAGGGCGCAGTCAGCATTTCGCGGCGCGGCACGACAACCACATCAACCGCCGTGGACGGCTTGTGGTGACGAAACAACTCACGCACCAGTCGCTTGGCGCGATTGCGTTCGACAGCGTCGCCCATCTTGCGCGTCGCTGCTATACCGAGACGGGCCGGACCCGTCTCGCGTTCCCTCGTGAACATCGTCATGAGGCGTCCGGAGCGTTTGAAACCTGACTTGTAAATGAGTTCGAAATCCGCTCGCTTGCGAACGTGTTCCGATGGGGTAAAGCGGGCCACAAGAGCCTGCCGCGCCGAAGCGCCCAGCCGGGCCGGGCGCGGAGGCGGGTCACTTACTTCTCGTCGGAAACGGTGAGACGCTTGCGTCCCTTGGCACGCCGACGCTTCAACACCTTCTGGCCGTCTTTGGTTGCCATACGCGAGCGGAAGCCGTGGCGCTTGGCCCGGCGGCTCGTGTTGGGTTGAAACGTGCGCTTGCCCTTCTTCGATCTAGCCATTTTTCTCCTCCGCCTCGGCGGACGATCCGCTCCGGCGTGACCACGCGACCACTCGCAAAGAGCAAGCGAAAGCGGGCTTGTCGAACTTTCGATTATAACCGGCTCAGCGTGCTAAAGTGTGCTTCCCTCCGCCGATTCTCGGCCCGACCTGAGCGAGCTTGTGCCTGCTTGGCGCGTCGAAGCGAGTCGAAGGAAGATTTCCACACCTGTGGAAAAGGTTGTGGAAAAACCCGCGAATATTTGGGTTTAAGTCCTTATATTTCATAAACTTACGTGAATGTCTACCGGAACTGTTTGGGATCAGGTGCTCAGTCGCATCGAGGATCAAGTCGGAAAACACAGTTTTTCGACCTGGTTTAAGCCGACGTCCCTCCTGGCTGATGGCGGACAAAGCCTGTCGATCCGTGTGCCAAACCCGTTGTTTGTCGAGTGGCTTCCCAAGCATTACTCCGTGGTTTTGGCTGAGGCGCTCCGCGACGTCGGCAGGCCAGACGTCAAATTGCTCTTCATTCCAGACGGCAGCGCGGCGGCGGCCTCGGAAGCGAGTGCGACGAATCGGGCGCCGGCGCTCATCACACGAGAGGCCTCCGACGCGCGCGGGGGTGCCGAGAGTGTTGAGGAAGCGCCTCGTGCCGGCAGCCTGATTCCTCGTTACACCTTCGACACGTTCATCGTAGGGCCGTCGAATCAATTCGCACACGCCGCCTGCCGGGCGGTTGCGGAGACGCCGTCGCGGTCGTACAACCCGCTGTTCATTCACGGGGGCGTCGGCCTCGGCAAGACCCATTTGATGCACGCCATCGGCCATTACGTGGTCCAGCACCATCCAGGGCTCGTGCTGACTTACATCTCGTCCGAGCGATTCATGAACGAGATGATCAACGCCGTCCGCTTCGACCGCATCCTGGATTTCAGATCGCGTTATCGCAGCGTGGACGTCTTGCTCGTCGATGACATCCAGTTTGTGTCGGGCAAAGAGGGCACCCAGAACGAGTTTTTTCACACGTTCAACGCGCTGCACGACGCGCAAAAACAGATCGTCATCAGCAGCGATCGCCCTCCCCATGAAATTCCCGCCCTGGAAGAACGTTTACGCTCGCGATTCGAGTGGGGGCTGATCGCCGACATCCAGACGCCGGACGTCGAGACGAAAGCCGCGATTCTCAAGCGGAAAGCCGAAGAAGAAGGCGTGCCGCTGCCGAATGACGTGGCCATGCACATGGCGAGCCGCATCAAGTCCAACGTGCGCGAACTCGAAGGCTCGTTGATCCGCTTGATCGCATACTCATCGCTCACGGCAAAGCCACTCACGATCGAGCTGGCGCATGAAGTCCTGCGCAACGTACTCGACCATGATGAACGGGCCGTGACGATCGAACAGATCCAGAAGTACGTAGCGGACTTCTATCACTTGAAGTTGAACGAGCTGAAGTCCCGCAATAATTCAAAGTCGGTCGCCATGCCGCGACAGGTGGCGATGTATCTGTGCAAGACCCTCACGCACGCATCGCTGCCGGAGATTGGCCGCAGCTTTGGGGGCAAGCACCACTCGACCGTAATTCACTCCATCAAGAAGGTTGAGAAACTCCGTCAGAAGCACGGAGACTTCGATAAACAGGTCGCAAACCTGATCGAAGGCCTGAAATAGCGTTTTCCACAGGCTTGATGTTCATGAATTGTGGAGGTTGAGGATGGGGCGAAAGACCCCTTCGCGGCCGGGACTGAACCCACGTTCCATTCACAGAAAAATGCACAGTTTAAATATTTGAAAATCAAAGACTTGTGGCTGATGGAAATTTCGTAAACAAGACCTACTTCTTGTATACTTTTATATCTTCGCCTTTAACTCAAATCTCAGAGGTTAAGTAGGGCTATGGAACTGGTCGCCAGGAAAGCCGATCTTGTGCGGGAACTGCAATTTTTCCAGCAGATCGTTGAGCGCAAGAACACGATTCCGATCCTGGCGAATGTGCTGCTGGAGGGATCGGGCAACGAGTGCACGCTGCTGGCCACGGACCTCGAGGTGGCGCTGCGAAGCCGGTGCGAAGCCGCGGTGAACAAGCCAGGCTCCGTCACGCTGCCAGCGAAGAAGCTGTATGAAGTAGTACGCGCGTTGCCAGACGGTGACGTGAACATCGAGACGGAAAAGAGCGGCACCAGCGTGAAGGTCTCTGGTGGGCAATTCAGCTCGAAGATGCCCACCTTGCCGCGCGAGGATTTTCCGAGCCTTCCGGAAGCGGGCGGCGGCGTGAAAGCCACCATCAACGGCAAGTCACTCTTGCAGATGGTGACCAAGACGCAGTTTGCCATCACCGGCGAAGACACGCGGTTCTATCTGAACGGCGCCCAGTTTGTGTTGAAGCCCGAGGACATGACGCTTGTCGCCACCGACGGTCATCGCCTTGCCCTGGTCAACGTCAAGCACGAAGGCAAGAAGGGCGACGACATCAAGGCGATTCTTCCGCGCAAGACACTTGCTGAACTGTCGCGGCTGCTGGCCGAAGGCGATCATCCGATCAACTACGAACGCGGCGAGAACCACCTGTTTTTTGAGATCGGTCCGCGCCTGCTGATCTCGCGCATGATCGACGGGCAGTTCCCCGCCTACGACCGCGTGATTCCGAAGGGCAACGACAAGACCGTCGAGTTCGAGCGCGACCGGCTGACGCAGGCGGTCCGCCGCGTGGCGATTCTTTCGAACGAGCGCTCGCGCGCGGTCAAGCTGATCCTCGAGAAGGGCAAGGTCGATGTCACGTCGAGCAGTCCGGAATTTGGCGAAGCGCACGAGCCAATCCCGGTCGAGTACAGCGGGCCGGCCTTGACGATCTGTTTCAACGCGCAGTATGTGCTCGATTTTCTCGGCGTCGTCGAAACCGACGTCGTGGCGCTCGAATTGAAGGATGAAGTCAGTCAGGCTGTGATGAAGCCAGTGGGTGCGGATGGCTACGACTACACCTACGTCATCATGCCGATGCGTGTTTGATGGAATTAGAACAGCACCCTGGAAACGGGAACGGAAGCGGCGACTACGGCGCAGACAGCATCAAGGTTCTCGAAGGCCTTGAGGCGGTTCGTAAGCGCCCGGCGATGTACATCGGCTCAACAGGGCCGGCCGGGTTGCATCATCTCGTGTATGAAATCGTCGACAACTCGATCGACGAGGCGCTTGCGGGATTTGCCACCGAAGTCAACGTCACGATTCACCTCGATAACTCGATAACCGTCGTCGACAACGGCCGCGGCATCCCGACGGACATGCACGAGAGCGGCCGCCCGGCCGCTGAAATCGCGCTCACGGTCCTGCACGCGGGCGGCAAGTTCGAGAACAGCGCCTACAAGGTTTCGGGCGGCCTCCACGGCGTGGGTGTGTCGGTCGTCAACGCGCTGTCGGAGCGGCTCGACCTCGAGATCTGGCGCAACGACCAGACGCATCAGCAGAGTTACGAGCGCGGCAAGCCGCTCAACGATCTCACGGTGACCGGCACGACCAAGCGCCGCGGCACCAAGGTCACTTTCAAGCCGGACCCGCAGATCTTCGAGATCACGGACTTCAGTTTCGACACGCTGGCGGGTCGCTTGCGCGAACTCGCCTTCCTCAACGCCGGCGTCACCATCACGCTCGACGATGAGCGCGAAGCGAGCAAGAGCCACAAGTTCCACTACGACGGCGGCATCATTTCGTTTGTCGAGCACCTGAACAAGAACAAGGGTGTCGTCAACGAGAAGCCTGTCTTCATGAACGGTAACCGCGACGGAATCGACGTCGAGATCGCGTTGCAGTGGAACGACGGGTACAACCCGCAGGAATTCTCGTTCGCCAACAACATCAACACGCACGAGGGCGGCACGCACCTCTCCGGCTTCCGCGCGGCCTTGACGCGAACGGTCAACGCCTACGCGGCCGCGAACAACCTCACCAAGGACCTCAAAGACACGACGATCAGCGGTGACGATATTCGCGAAGGCCTGACCACGGTCATCAGCGTCAAGATTCCGCAGCCGCAGTTCGAGGGCCAGACCAAGACCAAACTGGGCAATACCGAGGTCAAGGGCATTGTCGAAACGATCGTCAACGACAAGCTCGGCGCATTCCTCGAAGAGAACCCGAACATCTCGCGGCGCATCGTGCAGAAGGCCGTCGATGCCGCGCGTGCCCGTGACGCGGCCCGCAAGGCTCGGGACCTCGTTCGCCGCAAGGGCGCGCTCGATGGCAGCTCGCTGCCAGGCAAGCTCGCCGACTGCCAGGAACGCGATCCGGCGCAGGCCGAGATCTACATCGTCGAAGGCGAATCCGCAGGCGGTTCAGCGAAACAGGGACGTGATCGCCGCTTCCAGGCGATCCTGCCGATCAAGGGAAAGATCCTGAACGTCGAACGAGCCCGTCTCGACCGCATGCTGAGCTCCGACGAGATCAAGACCATGATCGCTGCGCTCGGCTGCGGCATCGGCACGGAAGACTTCGACATCGAGAAGCTTCGCTACCACCGCGTCATCATCATGACGGACGCGGATGTGGACGGCTCGCACATTCGTACGCTGCTGCTCACATTCTTTTATCGACAGATGCCGCAGCTGGTCGAACGCGGGCACATCTACATCGCCCAGCCGCCATTGTTCCGCGCCAAGCGCGGACGGCAAGAGACCTACATCAAGGACGAACGCGCGCTCGAGAACTTCCTGGTTCATCGGGCGGTTGAAGGCCGAGTCGTCCGGACGGCCGACGGACAGGATATTGCCGGCGCGGATCTCGAAAAGCTGTTGCACGGAATGATCGGCTATCGCAACGTGCTGCGCACAGTCGAGCGGCGGGGCCACGCGCGGGACGTCGTTGAAGGCCTGCTCGATCGCGATGCGAAAGGCCGATCGTTCTTTGAGAACCAGCAGGTGTTGCAGGGCCTGGCCGATCAACTCACCACGCCCGTGCGGGACGTGGTGCTCGTCCGCGATGAAGAGCACAACGCGTGGGTGTTGAAGATCGACGACCGAACGAGCGGCTACTCCCGCACCGACACGCTCGGCCCGGAATTCGTCGCCTCGGGTGAATTCCGGACGCTGGCCGCGAGCTACGCTGAGATCGCCAACGGCGTGCGATCGCTCCGCAAGGGACCCGTTGAGGTCATCTCCGGCGCCGAGCAGGCGGTGGAGGCCGACATCAACGAAGAAACCGGCGAAGAGCTTACGGCGGATGAGAAGGACGCCCTCAACGCCTTGGGCGTCGCGCCCACGATGCCGGCGCCGGTCGCTGCCGCCGCGAAGGGCAACCCGAAGCTGAAGTCGATCGACGAATTCATCGACCACTTCATCGCGCTCGGCCGCAAGGGCGTCGCGATCAATCGCTATAAGGGTCTTGGCGAAATGAACCCCGAGACGCTGTGGGCGACGACCATGAACCCGGATATCCGGACGCTGCTCCAGGTGCGGGCGGAAGATCACACCGAGGCGGACTCGATGTTTACGACGTTGATGGGCGACCAGGTCGAACCGCGACGCAAGTTCATCGAGGACAACGCGTTGGAAGTCAAGAACCTGGATATCTAGCGATCTTGTGAGCTGGTGATCAGAGACTGAATGGACGTTAACGTCAATCGTACGCCGGTCAACATCGAAGACGAGATGAAGCGCTCGTACCTCGATTACGCGATGAGCGTGATCATTGGTCGAGCGCTGCCTGATGTTCGCGATGGTTTGAAGCCCGCCCACCGGCGCGTGCTCTACGCGATGCGGCAAATGGGGCTCGCGTCGAATCGCGCGTATCGCAAGTGCGCGAAGATCGTCGGCGAAGTCATCGGCAACTACCACCCGCACGGCGATGCACCCGCGTACGACACCCTCGTCCGCCTGGCGCAGGACTTCAACATGCGCAACACCCTGGTGGATGGCCAGGGTAACTTCGGCTCGGTCGACGGCGACCCACCCGCGGCGTATCGCTACACCGAAGCACGCCTGGAAGCGCTCGCTGAAGCGCTGATGGCCGATCTCGACAAGGACACGGTCGACTTCCAGCCGAACTTCGACGAGACCACGACCGAACCCACGGTGCTGCCAGCACCGTATCCCAACCTGCTCGTCAATGGTTCCACGGGCATCGCCGTGGGCATGGCCACGAACATTCCGCCGCATAACCTCGGCGAGGTGTGCGACGGCGTCATGTGGTTCATCAAGACCACACTGATGGGAGGGCCGGACGGTCCGCCCCAGGAGTTGTCGCGCGAGCAGAAGCTCAAGGAACTGATCCGGCTGATTCCTGGTCCTGACTTCCCCACTGGCGGCATGATCGTCGGGCGGCGAGGCATCCACGAGGCCTACGTCAGCGGCCGTGGCGGCATCCAGGTGCGCGCCAAGGCTGAAATCGAGACGACGAAAAAGGGCGACCGCCAGCAGATCATCGTCACGGAGATCCCCTACCAGGTAAACAAGGCGAAGCTGCTCGAACGCATCGCGGAACTGGTCCGCGAAAAAACGATCGAAGGAATTTCAGACCTGCGCGACGAGTCGGATCGCTCGGGCATGCGCATTGTGATCGAGTTGAAGCGCGGCGAGGTTGGCGAGGTGATCCTCAACAATCTCTACAAGCACACCTCGTTGCAGCAGACGTTCGGAATCATCACGCTCGCCATCGTGGCCGGACGGCCGAAGGTGCTCAGCCTGCTCGAGGTCATTGAGCACTTCGTCGATTTCCGTCGCGAAGTGGTGCGCCGACGCATCGAATTCGAGCTCCGCAAGGCCGAGGCTCGGGCCCACATCCTCGAAGGTCTGCGGATCGCGCTCGACAACCTCGACGCCGTCATCAAGCTGATCCGCGGATCGAAGAATCCTCCCGAAGCCAAGGCCGGCCTGACGTCCAACTTTGGCCTCACGGACATCCAGGCGCAAGCGATTCTCGACATGCAGCTCCAGCGGCTCACGGGGCTCGAACGCCAGAAGATCCTGGACGAGCTCGCGGAACTCACCGAGCTGATCACGCGCCTGCGCGGCATCCTCGCCGACCAGAAGAAGCTGCTGCAGATCATCGTGGACGAGCTGCAACAGGTCAAAGACAAGTTCGCAGATGCGCGCCGCACGCAGCTGATTGATGAAGAGGGCGAGTTCAGCATCGAGGACCTGATCACCGAGGAAGACGTCGCGGTGACGGTCACCGACACCGGATACATCAAGCGGACGCCGATCACCACCTATCGGACGCAGAACCGCGGCGGCAAGGGCCGCATCGGCATGCGCACGCGCGAGGAAGACGTCGTCAACCACCTGTTCGTGGCCTCGACGCACTCGTACATGATGATCTTCTCCAATCGCGGGCGCGCGTACTGGTTGAAGATGCATGAGATTCCAGACGTCGGCCCGGACCACAAGGGCAAGTCAATCGCCAACCTGGTTCAATTCGAAGACGGCGAGAAGCTCGCCGCCATGCTCGCGGTCCAGGAATTCGATGATCAGCACTTTATCGTGATGGGGACCAAGAAGGGCACGATCAAGAAGACCGAGTTGTCGGCGTTCTCGAACCCTCGTGCCGGCGGCATCATCGCCATGGGCATCGAAGACGGCGATACGGTGATCGACGTCCAACTGTCCGACGGCCAGAGCGAAATCTTCATCGGTACCCGTGACGGCAAGGCGATCAGGTTTGCAGAGGACGAAGTCCGCTCCATGGGCCGAACGGCGTACGGTGTGCGCGGTATCCAGCTGCGAGACGACGACGAAGTGGTGTCGATGCAGGTGGCCAAGCCCGGCGGCACACTGCTGACGGTCACTGAAAAGGGCTACGCGAAGAACACGCTGATCGACGAGTATCGCGTGACGGGCCGCGGTGGCCTTGGCGTCAAGAACGTCGAGGTCACCGACAAGAACGGCCATGTCGTCGCGATCACGCAGGTGCACGCGAACGAGGAATTGCTGGTGATGACGGAGCAAGGCAAGATTCTCCGCACGCCCGCCAACGAAATTCGCACCATCGGCCGCGCGACTCAGGGCGTGAGGCTGATGGACCTCGATGGCGAAGACAAGATCGTGTCCGTCGCGCTCGTCGACGCGGCCACCGTAGACACACCGGAGAACACCGGCGAAGGTCCAGGGGAGGGTGCATGAAGAAGGGAATCGCCATAGCGCTTTTGCTTGTTCCGGCCACGCTCTTTGTCGCAAGCTGCTCCCGGCCGCCCGAGCAGCAGTTCCTGACCCAGTTCTTCCGCGCCGCCAAGGCCCGGGACAACGCGACCGTCGGCAAGATGTCGGCCGTCGAGCTCGATCCTCGAGAGAAGGGATCCGTCGAAAGCTTTTCGATTGAGAGCATTAGTCCCGAGACGAAGACCCCCCTGTCGTTCAAGCCGTTCTTCGAAGCCGAAGCGAAAGCCGCTGAGGACGAGAAGGCGTTCCTGAAGACAAAGATCGATTACCAGACGGCCAACATCAAGGCCATCGAAGAAGTCTTGAAGATCGAAGCGCAGCCGGCGCCGAAGTACACGCCGGCACAGCAGAAGGTCAAGGACGAGTGGGACAAGTGGCGCCAGGGCATTGCGGATCATGCCCGCACGACCGCGACCGCGTCCGCCAACATCAAGCGCGCAACGAGCGTGGCGGAAGCGTCGCTCACGCAGCCGGGCCAACCCGCGCTCGATCCGAAGACCTTCGAAGGCGAGACCATCAAGAAGGACGTGACCGTGAAGGCAAAATTCAAGTCTGCCGACGGTCAGACGTCAGACAAGACGCTGGTGATCACGATCGAGCGTGTCACGGGCGGCGGCCGCGAAGGCAGGCCGATTATTACGAAGATCAGCGGCCTCTAGGCGGGTTCGCGGATCGACAGGCAGGCAGATTGATCAGGGCGCGGCGTCAGGCTCGTTGGAGCTTGGCGTACCGCGCCCTGAGTGTTTTTGTACCAACAGAGACGAACTTGACGACGACCTTCTGGTCGTCTTCGAGATCTTCAACACTGACAATGGTGCCCGGACCAAATTGCGCGTGGCTGACGCGCGCACCAGGACGGAAGCCCGGGGTTTGGTCCTCGTCCTCATAGCGGAAATTCTGCGTTGCCACTTTTCCGTCGTCATCGACGCGCTTCGAATAGCTGCGGCGGCCATACGGATTCGAGCGATACTCAAAGCCGCCTCCGCCGAAGCCACGGTTGCCAGACCCGCCGCCGTAACTACCGCCGTAGTTGTTTCGGCTATTGAACGAGCTCGTGTACGACACGTCCTGTTCGATCAGGTCCTGGGGAATCTCGTCGATGAATCGCGACGGTTCCGTTGACTGGTACTCTCCAAACACGCGACGGCGAGCCGCACTCGTCAGGATCAACTGCTTCCGCGCGCGAGTGATGCCGACGTAACACAGCCGCCGTTCTTCTTCGAGTTCAGCCTCGTCTTCGCGAGAACGCGAGTGCGGGAACAGCCCTTCCTCGAGTCCGGCGAGCACGACGGTCGGGAACTCCAGGCCCTTTGCCGAGTGCAGCGTCATCATCATGACGCGTGGGTCGCTCTTTTGGCCCTGGTCCTTGTCGATGTCCGACAGCAGCGAGAGCCGATCGACGAATCCGCCGAGCGACGGCTCCGCCTCCCTCGTCTCGTACTCGCGCGCGGCCGACACGAGCTCCATGAGGTTCTCGATGCGTGCCTCGGATTCTTCGCTCTTGTCTTCGCGCAAATCGCGAAGGTATCCGGATTGATCGAGCACCTTGCCGAGCAGGATGGACACAGGCTCACGTCTGGCTACATCTGCGAGGCCTGAAATCAGGTCGCGAAACGCTGCAAGGGCAGCCACTTGTCGCGAGGACAGCCTGCGGCCGTCCACGGCCGTGACGAGCTTGGTCCACAACGAGTTCTGCGCGACCGTTGCGCTCAGGCCGACAAGCAGGGGCGGCAAGTTCGTATCGACTTCCGACACGTCCACGGCTTCGAGTGCGTCCATTACGCCCTTGCCGATGCCCCGCGCCGGGACGTTGATCACGCGTCGCAGCGCGATGTCGTCGTGCGGATTCAAGATCAGTTTCAGGTACGCGAGTGCGTCCTTGATTTCCCTGCGCTCGTAGAAACCGACACCGCCGAGAATCACGTAGGCGATGCCGGCGGCGCGAAGCGAATCCTCAACCGCACGCGACTGCGCGTTGGTGCGATACAGCACTGCCGTCAGGGCTTTGTAATCCTCTTCGATGGCCTTCCGGACGACGCGGGTGATGTAGTCGGCCTCTTCAAGTTCATCCGAACCCCGGAACAACTTGATCTTGGCGCCACCTTTGGCGTCGGTCCACAACGTCTTCTTCTTGCGATTCTTGTTGTTTTCGATCACCGCCGACGCGGCGTCGAGGATCACTTCGGTCGAGCGGTAGTTCTGCTCCAAGCGCACGATGTGCGCATCGGCGAAGTCGCTCTCGAAGTCCATGATGTTGCGCAGGTCGGCGCCGCGCCACTTGTAGATCGACTGATCCGGATCGCCGACGACGGCAAGATTGCGATGCTTGCCGGCGATCTGCTTGATCAGGAGGTACTGCGGCCGATTGGTGTCCTGGTACTCGTCCACCATGACGTAGCGGAAGCGATGGGCATAGCGCTCCCGCACCGCGGGATTCTTGTCGAACAATTCCACGGTGGCGAGCAACAGGTCGTCGAAGTCGAGCGCACTCGCATCGCGCAGCGCCTTCATGTAGCCCTGGTAGATCTTGCCGATCTCCTTGTCACGAGGGTTCCACGTATTCATGAAACTCTCGGGGCCCTCCATGCGGTTCTTGGCGGCGCTGATGCGGCCGAGCACCATGCGAGGCTGGTAGGTCTCGTCGGCGAGGTGATATTCCTTGAGCAGCTGCTTGATGACCGCCTGCTGGTCGGCGGAGTCGTAGATCGTGAAGTCCCGGCTCAGGCCGATGTTGTGCGCCTCGCGACGCAAAAGGCGCGCGCACAGCGCATGGAACGTCGACACCCACATGGCTCGGCAATCCACGCCGAGGATGGTCTCAACACGCTCGCGCATCTCCTGCGCGGCCTTGTTGGTGAAGGTGACCGCCATGATCTGGTCCGGATGGGCGATCTGCTCAGAAATGAGATATGCAATGCGATGCGCGATGACGCGCGTCTTTCCTGATCCCGCTCCAGCGAGGATGAGGAGCGGGCCTTCGGTGTGTCGTACAGCTTCTTGCTGCGCAGGATTCAGCGAGGAGAGAAGATCCAACGCTCCTATTCTACCGTGACACTCTTGGCCAGGTTCCGCGGTTGATCGACATCGCAGCCACGGCGCACCGCAATGTAGTACGACAGAAGCTGCAGCGGTAGAGAAATCACGATTGGCATCAACAGCCGATCAGTC
Organism: uncultured Acidobacterium sp.; assembly: GCA_964495855.1. Lineage (GTDB taxonomy): Bacteria > Acidobacteriota > Vicinamibacteria > Vicinamibacterales > UBA2999 > 12-FULL-67-14b. Next base: position 19,847 of record CAZBYY010000001.1, read on the forward strand.
GCAGGAACTGCGACAAGGCTGTCGCTGTCGCTCAGCAGATCCTTCAACGTCGTATCGCCTTTGGTGGTGATCGCAATGATCGATCCGCCACGCGCTTTCGCTTCCTGGATGTTGCCCTGCATCTTTTCGAACACGTGATCGTGCGTCGCGAGGGCGACGACCGGCATCTTCTCGTCGATCAGCGCGATGGGACCGTGCTTCATCTCCCCCGCCGGATACCCTTCAGCGTGGATGTAGGAGATTTCTTTCAGCTTGAGCGCGCCTTCGAGCGCGATCGGATAATTGATGCCGCGGCCCAGGTAGAGAAAATCGGAACGGTTGTAGAACCTGGCGGCGATCTCCTCCATGACCTTGCCGGTGGCCTTCAGTGTCTCTTCGAGCACCTTCGGCAGCTGCATCAATGCGGCGATGTGCTGCGCGCGTTGCTCGGCCGACAACGTGGCTTTCACTTCGGCGAGCTTGAGTGCGAACAGATAGAGCGCAACGAGTTGCGTCGTGAAGGCTTTTGTGGACGCGACGCCGATTTCCGGTCCGGCGTGGGTGTAGATCGTGCCCTCCGCTTCGCGGGTGGCCATGCTGCCGACGACGTTGCAGATCGACAGGCTACGGGCGCCCTTTGCCTTGGCCTCTCGCATCGCGGCGAGCGTGTCGGCGGTTTCGCCTGACTGGGTGATCGCGACGGCAAGCGTCTTGTTGTTGACGATCGGGTCTCGATAGCGGTACTCGGAGCCGTAGTCGACTTCCACGGGAACCTTGGCGAGCTCTTCGATCATGAACTTGCCGACGAGCGCCGCGTGCCACGAGGTGCCGCAGGCGAGGAGCGTGATCTTGTCGATGGCCTTGAGGTCGGCGTCCGAGATCGCCATCTCGTTCAGATGGACGAGGCCGGTATCCAGGGAGGCGCGCCCGAGGATGGTTTCGCGGACCGCTTCGGGCTGCTCAAAAATTTCCTTGAGCATGAAGTGCTTGTAGCCGGCCTTCTCCGCTGAAATCGGATCCCAAGTCACGCGGAGCGGCTTGCGATCCATCGTCTTGCCGTCCAGCGTCTGGAACGTGACGCCGGTCTTCGTGAGGACGGCCATCTCCCGGTCTTCGAGAAACACGACATCGCGCGTGTGGCTGAGGATCGCGGGCACGTCCGATGCGACGAAGAATTCGCCGTCGCCAATTCCGACAACGATGGGCGGCCCATTGCGCACCGTCACTAACTTTTCCGGGTCGTCAGCCGACATGAGTACAAGGGCGAACAACCCGCGAACGCGTTTCATCGCGCGCAGCACGGCATTTTCAAGTCCGTCGTTCCTCCATTCCTTCTGAACGAGGTGCGCGACGACTTCGGTGTCGGTTTCGGATTCGAACTTGTGGCCCTCTGCGATCAGCTCGCGCTTGATCTCGAGGTAGTTTTCGATGATGCCGTTATGAACGACGACGATCCGTCCGGAACCGTCGCGATGGGGATGCGCGTTTTCTTCCGTCGGCCGCCCGTGCGTCGCCCATCGGGTGTGGCCCAGGCCGTAGACGCCTGCGAGCGGCTTTCCATTGATGGAGTTTTCGAGGTTGATCAGCTTTCCTGCGCTGCGCCGGACCTCGATCGCGCCGTCTTGCACGACGGCCACACCTGCCGAATCGTAGCCGCGGTATTCGAGGCGGCGAAGCCCGTCCAGAAGAACGGGGACGACTGGCTTAGGGCCGATATACCCAACAATCCCGCACATCAGATCTTTGCCTTTGCTTCCTTCGCTTCTTTGCGGCGAGCGACCCAGCCATCCTTATTCTCCTGCCGGGCGCGCCCAATGGCGAGCGCGCCAGCCGGCACGTCCGTGGTGACGGCGGATCCTGCTGCAATGTACGAGCCATCGGCTAAGGTAACCGGCGCGACGAGCGTGCTGTTGCTTCCAACAAAGACGTTGGCGCCGATGGTCGTCTGGTGCTTCTTGTCGCCGTCGTAGTTGCAGGTGATGGTGCCGGCGCCGACGTTGGATTTCTCGCCGATTGTCGCATCACCGAGGTACGCAAGATGATTCGCCTTCGCACCCTTCCCCATCGTCGTCTTCTTGAGCTCGACGAAGTTGCCGATGTGGGCGTCCTCGCGTACCTGCGAGCCGGGTCGAATGTGCGCGAACGGGCCGAGGAACGCTCCGGCTTCAACTGTGGAATCGGTGACCACAGTGTGGTTGCGCACACACACACGGTCGCCGATGGTCGAGTTGACGATCCGGCTTCCAGCGTGGATTTCGCACGCCGACCCGATCTTCGTTGAACTCTCCAGGAACACGCACGGGTGAATCACGGTATCGGCTCCGACGACGACGTCAGCGTCGATGTAGGTCGTTGCGGGATCGATGAGCGTGACGCCCGCGGCCATTAATTCTTCGTTCTTCTGCTGGCGAACCATGGTGGCGACCTCAGCAAGTTCGGTGCGGCTGTTGATGCCGCGGATTTCGTCTGCGCGCGAGACAGTCCAGGTGGCGACGGTACGTTTCTGCTTGCGATAGATCGCGACCAGATCCGGCAGGTAGTATTCGCCTTGCTTGTTTGCCGTGCCGATCGAATCGAGCGCCGGGAACAACGGTTCCAGATCGAACGCGTAGATACCCGAGTTGATTTCGGTGATCGCACGCTGTGCCGGCGTCGTGTCCTTCTCTTCCACGATCTTCGAGATGACACCGTTCGAGCGGACGATCCGGCCGTACCCAAACGGCCTGGGCACGTTGGCGGTGATGACGGTTGCCGCGGCCTGCGCCTCCGCATGCGCCTCGAGCAGCGCCTGCAGCGAGGCAACCTTCAGCAGTGGTACGTCTCCGGACAGAAGGACCACACTGCCGTGCTGATGCTCGAGCAGCGGTCGTGTCTGGAGCAGGGCGTGACCGGTGCCGAGCTGCTGTTCCTGCGTCACGAATCGAATGGCAGGACGTCCTTCGAGAGACTGCCGGACGGCGTCGGCACCGTGACCAATGACGACGGTGATGCTCTTGGGTTCGAGGGCGGAGGCGGTTCTAATAACGCGCTCGATGAGAGAAAGCCCGGAGATCGCGTGGAGCACCTTCGGCAACTGGGACTTCATCCTGGTGCCCTTGCCGGCGGCAAGCACGACGACATGGATATCTCTCACAGCGGCCAAATCCAAACCCCCATCTTAGCAACCCCGCGAGGCCAAATATCATAGGTTATAAGACCTATTTATTTCGTTCCAGGATGGCATACACCTGTTTTGCCGTCAGTCCGAGCCGATCTCCAACCGCCCTGGCGGCGTCTTTCTTGCTCTCGAACTCAGTTGATTCTGTTATTTGACCAAATAAGTCCACAACATCTTTGTCTGACACTGCCGAAGGCGAATTCATTGAGGATTCTTGGTCTGATCTTGGAGGAACGAGAATTGTGAACTCGCCTTGAGGGGTCTCAAAACGAGCAGCCAGTTCGCCTGGTTCACCTTCGACGAACTCCTCATGGAGTTTGGTCAACTCTCGGGCGACTATAATAGGCCAATTAACCAAATTCGCCAGTTCTTCCAGTGTTTTCCTCACCCTGTGGGGCGCCTCAAAGAACACAACCAGGCGAGCTTCGCTGATTTGGGCCAGCTCCGAAAAGAATTTTGTTCTGTCTTTTCCCCTAATTGGTGGGAATCCCAAGAAAGCAAACCCGTGGCTGTTGATTCCAGCCGCAGATATTCCCGCAAGAACCGCGCTTGCGCCGGGAATTGGTTCCACTTTGAAACCTGCTTTGCGAACGGCCGCTACGAGCACTGCCCCGGGATCGGAAATGCCAGGGGTTCCGGCGTCGGTGACGAGCGCCACTGACCCACCCTTGGCCAAGCGGTCGGTGATGGTCTCAACCCGTGCATTTTCGTTGTGCTCGTGGACGCTCAGGATTGGCGTCTGAATGTCGAAATGCCGCAGCAATTGGCCGGTCCGCCGGGTATCCTCTGCGGCGACCAACTGAACGGTCTTCAGCACCTTCAGCGCGCGGAGCGTGATGTCTTCGAGATTCCCGATTGGCGTGGCAACGACGTAAAGGATGCCTGCCTGGGCCCGGGCCCCTCGACTTGCTTCGTTCGCGCGGGACAGAGCCATCAGCGGATTTTAAGCTACCATTGCGAGATGGCCTCTCCGCCGGAGAAACGCACTGATCAGACCCTGTAGCTGACGGATTTCAGGAAGGCATGCACGCGGCAGAACCCTTACCCCACTTCGTAGACGACTACTTGTCGTTTCTCTACGAAGTGCACCCCACCGGCGCCACCATGGATGGGGTACACATCCACGACGATCTTCTCGAGGACTACCGGCGGAGCGCGATCGACACGCACGTCAGCGCCCTCGCAGGCTTCGCGCGACGGCTGGACAGCATCCCCGTCGATCTGCTGTCGCCGCGCGAGCAGATCGAGCACCAGATCGTGTCGTCGAACATTCGCGGCCGCCAGTTCGAACTCGAAGCGGTCCGATCGTGGGAACGCAATCCCCACATCTACGCCGACACGCTCGCATCGAGTCTCGCGGCGCAGGCGATCTTCACCTACGCTCCGGAAACGGAACGCGCCCGGCGGGTGCTTTCCAAGCTTCGGCAGGTGCCGCGCCTCGTCCAGGCTGCGCGCGACAACATCAAGGAGCCCCCGGCGATCTTCGTCAAGGTCGGCATCGACACCTGGCGCGGCGCCATGAGCTTCATCGATCGCGATCTGCCCCGCGCTTTCGCCAACGTCGACGACATTCACCTGCTCGGCGATCTTGACGATGCGTGCAAGGAGGCCGTCAACACGATCGGCGCGTACGTCGAGGATCTTGAGAACGACATTCGTCCCAAAGCGCGCGGCACCTTCCGCCTGGGCCGGGATCGATTCGAGCAGAAGCTCCGCCTCGAGGAAGGGATCACGGTCCCGACCGATCGTCTGCTTGCCATCGCCATGCGTGAACTGGCGATCACGCAAGAGGAGTTCCGGCAGCTCGCGGGTCGGCTGAACGGCGGCGATCCGATGACCGCATGGCAGAAGGCCAAGGAAACGCATCCGCAACCCGGGAAGCTGATCGCCACGGCGCGCGAGCAGCTCGCCGAGCTGCACACGTTCCTCTCGCGGAACCCGGTCGTGTCGATGCCTGACGGCGGCGACGTTGCCGTCGCGCCGACGCCGGATTTCTTCCGCTGGTCATCCGCCAGCATGTGGACGCCCGGGCCGTTCGAATCGCGGCCGTCGCGGGCGATGTATTACCTCACGGATGTCGACCCGAAGTGGGAAGCGGATCGGCAGATCGAACACCTGCGTGATTTCAACATGCCGACGCTCTGGACCATCTCGATCCACGAGGTGTATCCCGGGCACTTCCTCCACTATCAATTCCTGAAGAAGGCGGATGCGAAGATCCGCCGCTCGACGATGTTCGCGCCGGCGTCGTACATGGAGGGCTGGGCGCATTACTGCGAGCAGATGATGCTCGAGGCCGGCTTCGGGAAGGGCGATCACGCGTTGAAGCTCGGCCAGCTCGCCGAATCACTCGTTCGGCTCGCCCGCTTCGTCGTCGGGATCCGCCTGCACACCGAAGACTGGTCGGTGGAGCAGGGCGTACGATTCTTCCGCGAAGAGGCCTACCTCGAGGAATCGAGCGCGCGGCGCGAAGCCGAGCGCGGCACCTTCGATCCGACGTACCTCGTGTACTCGGCCGGGAAGATGATGCTGCTGAAGTTACGGCATGATTGGTACGAGGAGCAGGGCGGCAAGCCGTCGCTGCGTGGCTTCCATGACGCGTTCCTCGCACAAGGTGCGGCGCCGTTCTGGGCGCTGCGAAAGTTGATGTTGGAACACCACAACGACACGGTGCTTGAATAACAGGCTGTCTGGCCATTGGGCCATCAGGCCGTCAGGACGTCCAAATGCCTTTATACGAGTATCAGTGCGACACGTGCGCACATCGCTTCGAAGTCATCCAGAAGTTTTCGGATGCGGCCATCGAGGTGTGTCCGAAATGCGGCGGGCCGGTGAAGAAGTTGCTGTCCTCGCCCGCGATCCAGTTCAAAGGATCGGGGTGGTACATCACCGACTACGCGAAGAAGGGTAGCGACAGCGCGACGACGCCGGCTTCGTCGGAGACGAAGACCGAGACGCCTGCGGCCGCAACGAAATCCGACACGAAGGGCGACACCAAGTCAGACTAGCGATTTGAGGTAGTCGCGAAAGGCGTCGGCGATATCCGGCCGCCGCAAACCGAAATACACGTTCGCTTTCAGGAACCCAAGCTTGTTGCCGGTGTCGTGGCGCACCCCGTCGATCACGACGGCGTAGAGCGGGCGCGACTTCAACAGCCGGCGCAAGCCATTGGTCAGTTGGATCTCGCCCGATTTGTCCTTACCGGTCTCGTGGAGGGCGGCGAAGATATCCGGCGTCAGGATGTAGCGACCGACGATGGCCAGGTCGGACGGGGCCTGGTCGCGCGGCGGTTTCTCGACGAGATCGGTAATGCGGTAGACGTCCTTGCCGAATTGCGGCGCCGGTTCGCCGGCGATGACGCCATAGGCAGACACCTTGTCCATGGGGACGCGCTCGACGGCGATTACGGGTCCGCCGGCGCGACCGAAGACGTCGATCATCTGCTGCAATGCCGGCGGCGTCGCGTCGTAGACATCGTCAGCCAGGATCACCGCGAAGGGTTCATCGCCGACGACCGCTTCGGTGACGAGGACGGCATGCCCGAGGCCGAGTGGTTCACCCTGGCGCACGGCCGACACGCGCGTGAGGGATGCGATGCGCCGCACTTCGTCGGCGAGATCCTTCTTGCCTCGGCTTTCCAGAAATGCGACCAGGCCCGGCGCTTCGTCGAAGTGATCTTCCATGGCGCTCTTGCCGCTGCTGGTCACGAGAATGATGCTGGTGAGCCCGGACGCCATGGCTTCTTCCACGCCGTACTGGATCGTCGGCTTGTCGACGATCGGCAACATTTCCTTGGGCACCGCCTTGGTTGCCGGAAGGAATCGCGTGCCGAGGCCGGCAGCGGGGAAGACGACTTTACGAATCCTGGCGCTCACTCCACTAGAATAATCCGACGGGCGGATGGAAAACCGCCACTCCCATATGCTTGATGCGAATTTCGTTCGTGACAACCTCGACGTCGTCAAAGCCGCGATGGCCAATCGCGGCATGGACGTCACGGCGGAACTGCAGGCGTTTGCCACTGCCGAGTCCACTCGGCGGCGGCTGATCCAGGAGAGCGAGTCGCTCAAGCGCGAGCAGAACGCGTCGGGCGAACTGGTGGCCCGCGCGAAGAAACAAGGCGAGGACGTCTCGCACCTGTTCGAGGCGAACAAGCAGCGGGGCCAGAAGATCAAGCAGCTCGAGGCCGAGCTGGATCGCGTCGAGCGCGAGCGCAACGCGATTCTCGAAACCCTCCCGAACCTTCCGGATGCGAGCGTGCCGGTTGGCAAGAGCGCCGCAGACAACGTCGTCGTTCGCACGTGGGGCGAGCCACGCGCGTTCGACTTCGAACCCAAGGCGCACTGGGACCTCGGTCCCGAGCTCGGCGTGATTGATTTCGAGCGTGCCACCAAGATTTCCGGCGCCCGCTTTGCGGTCCTCATGGGCGCCGGCGCGCAGCTCGAGCGAGCGTTGATCAACTTCATGCTCAACCTCCACACGACCGAGCACGGCTATACGGAAGTCGAGCCTCCGTTCCTCGTATCGTCGTCCACGTTGTATGGGACCGGCCAACTGCCGAAGTTCGAACAGGACCTGTTCAAGATTGCGGGCGAGTGGGATCTGTTCCTGATCCCGACGGCCGAAGTCCCGGTGACGAATCTGTATCGCGGCGAAATCGTGGACGGCCGGCAGTTGCCGATGAAATACACGGCGTATACGCCGTGCTTCCGCAGCGAAGCCGGCTCATACGGGTCGGACGTCCGCGGGCTGATCCGGCAGCATCAGTTCGACAAGGTCGAGCTCGTGAAGTTTGCGTCGCCGCAGACGTCGTACGACGAACTCGAAAGCCTCACGGCGAATGCGGAGCGCGTGCTGCAGTTGCTCGGTCTGCCATATCGGACGGTGGTGCTGTGCACGGGCGACATGGGGTTTTCTGCCGCGAAGACCTACGACATCGAGGTGTGGCTGCCGAGCCAGGAGACGTACCGGGAAATCTCGTCGTGCTCGAACTGCGACGCGTTCCAGGCGCGTCGCGCGAACATCAAGTTCCGCCCGGACGGCACCGGCAAGGCCGAGCATGTGCACACGTTGAACGGTTCCGGCCTGGCGGTTGGTCGAACGTTGATTGCGATTCTCGAGAACTACCAGCAGAAGGACGGATCAGTGGTGATTCCGGACGTGCTGCGCCCGTTCATGAACGGGAAGGAAAAGATCTCGCGATCTTGAGAGCCGGTGATCTGGTGATCTAGTCAGGTGGCGGAGAGGAAGGGATTCGAACCCCTGGAACCCGTGAAGGTTCAACGGTTTTCAAGACCGCCGCTTTCGACCGCTCAGCCACCTCTCCGCGCCGATCTATTCTAGCCCTGCTTGTCCTTGGCGAGCACTCGCGCTGCGGCTTCCGCAAGCAAGCGGATGCTGTGGTTGACGGTCTTGCGCTCCGATCGCGGTATCTCCCTGATCACATCCGCCAGCATTTGTTCATTCATCTCGAGCAGTTCATCGTAGATGCCTTGTGCCTTCCTGGTCGGGTGAATCCAGACGATCCGGCGATCGGCATCGTCGTCGACGCGCCTGACGAGTTTCTCGTCGACCATCCGATCGATCAGCGGTGTCACGGCTGAGGGCGCGATGCCCAGGCCGTCGGCGAGGTCGCGGTTCTTGGCCCGTTGCATGCGGCACAGCAGCATCACGGCCTTGAGCTGCGCCATCGTCAGGTCGAGGGAGCGCCAGGGCAACTGGCCGCGGCAGGCCTGGATGGCCTTCAGGATTTGCGTGAGACGGACGAGCTCAGCCGGCATGTCATCAAAAACGTTGTGATAACCTGAATAGTTATAGAATACTTAACTATCTCATGCATCGCCTGATACACGCAATCCTGTTGGTGGCCGCGGCCGCCATCCCGGCGGCGGCGCAGACCGAGCTGGTGCTGCCGCGAACCAGCCCATTCGCGGGTGGGGTGCCGTCCGGCACGGCGACCGCGGAGCCGATCCGGCTGACGATCATCGACGCCGTGTCGCGCGCGCTGTTACACAACCTCGGCGTGCTGCTGGCCGAACAGCAGACCGAAACCGCGGCGGCCCAACGGTGGACAGCGCTGAGCCACCTGTTGCCCAACGCCAACGCGTCGATTATGGAGTCGCGGCGCAAGTCCAACCTTGAAGCCTTCGGCTTTCCGCGCGACGCCAGTCCGCTCGGTGCGAGCTTCCCGAAGCTGGTCGGCCCGTTCAACGTGTTCGATGCGCGCGTGTTCGTGTCGCAATCGGTGTTCGACCTCGATGCGCTGAACGAGGCCGCTGCCGCGGCGCACCGCGTCGAAGCGTCGAAGCAAAGCTATCGCGGCGCCAGGTCGCTCGTCATGCTGGCCTCCGCGAACCTGTACTTGCAGGCGCTGGCTGCTGAGGAGCGCCGCTCCGCCGCCGATGCGCAGCTGGCGCTGTCGCGGGCGATTCACCAGCAGGCCGTGGATCTTCGCCAAGGCGGCATCGTCGCCGGGCTTGATGTGGTTCGCGCCGAAGTCCGTGTGAGCGCCGATACGCAACGGGCCACCGCAGCGGCGAACGACGCGCAAAAAGCCAAGCTGCAGCTGGCGCGCATCATTGGGCTGCCGATCGGGCAGAACTTTACGCTGGTCGGCGACATTCCGCAGGTACCGGAGTCGGGACTGACGCTCGAGCAGGCGCTCGACGTGGCGTATGAGAAACGATCGGACTACCAGGCCGCCGCCGAACAAGTGAAGGCCGCCGAAGCGAGCCGCCGGGCCGCGATTGGCGATCATCTGCCGTCGGTCCGCGTGACGGCGGATTACGGTGCCATTGGCCTGACCGCCGGCACCGCATTGCCGACCTTCAACGTCACCGGCGCGATCGACGTGCCGATCTTCGACGGCGGCCGGCAGCGAGCGAGGCTCGCGCAGGCGAACGCCGAACTGAAGCGGCAAACGGCGCAGCTCGAGGACTTGAAGGCCTCTGTGTATTACGACGTCCGCTCGGCGTTTCTCGACGTCGAAGCGTCGCGCCAGCAGCGCGAGGCCGCGTCGAGAGGACGGGAACTCGCCACGCAGCAGCTCCAGCAGTCCCGCGACCGGTTCGCTGCCGGCGTGGCAAGCAACATCGAGGTGATCCAGGCGCAGGAAGCGCTGGCGCTGGCGACTGAGCAGGCGATCAGCGCCGAGTACGGATTCGCCGTGGCGAAGACGGCGCTCGCCGCTGCGCTCGGGACCGCTGAAGAGACGTTGACGAAAGCCGTCCAGGGCTCCAAACCATGAATACACGCGTCCGAATCGTTGCCATCGTCGTTGTCGTCTCGCTCCTCGGTGCCGCCTCGTACTTCTTCCTCACGCGCGGCCAGGAAACGACCGACGACGCCCAAGTCGAGGCGCACGTCACGCCGGTTGCGGCGCAAGTGGGCGGCACCATTGTGAAGGTCTCCGTATCAGACAACGAACAGGTGCAGCAAGGCGCGGAGATGGTGGTCCTGGACACGCGGGACTACGAGATCGCGCTCGCGCGCGCTCAGGCGGCGCTGGCCGACGCGCGCGCCGAGGCGGCGGCAGCGAATGCGACCGGAGAGATCACCACCACGACGGCGAGCAGCAATGTGTCGACGGCGCAGGGCGGCGTGCAGCAGGCACAATCGAGCGTTTCCGAAGCCGAACACGGCATTGCGGTGGCCCAGGCGCGTCTGCTGACGTCGCGGGCGCGGTTGCGTGAAGCCGAAGCGAACGCGACCAAGGCGAGCCGCGACGTCGAGCGCCTCAAAGGTTTGTTGGCGAAGGACGAGATCGCCCAACAACAGTACGATGCCGCCGTGGCGGCCGATGCTGCCGCGTCGGCCGGCGTCGAATCTGCGCGGGCGCAAGTCAGCGAGTCAGAAGCCGCGGTGCGGGCTGCTGAGAGCCGACTGACGCAAGCGCGTGCGGGGACGGAACAGGCCAGCGCGCAGTTGCGAACGGCGCAGACGGCGCCACAGCAGGTGGCAGCGAGTCGCGCACGAGCCGAATCAGCGGCCGCGAAGGCATCGTTGGCCGAGGTTGCCGTCAAGCAGGCCGAGCTCAACCTGCAGCGCACGACCGTCCGCGCCCCGGTGACGGGGATCGTCAGCAAGAAGGCCGTGGAACCTGGCCAGGTGATCCAGCCGGGGCAGCCGTTAATGACGGTGATCCCGCTCGACAAGGTCTGGATCACCGCCAACTTCAAGGAGACACAGCTGCGCAACATGCGCGTTGGCCAGGAGGTCAGCGTGAAGGTCGACGCGTACGGCGGTCGAGAGTTCAAGGGCAAGGTCGACAGCATTGCGGCGGCCACCGGCTCGCGCTTCAGCCTGTTGCCGCCGGACAACGCCACCGGGAACTTCGTGAAAGTCGTGCAGCGCGTGCCCGTCAAGATCGTCCTCGACGGCTCGCAGGATCCCGATCACCTGCTTCGTCCCGGGATGTCGGTCACGCCAACGGTCTATACCCGTGACTGAAGACCGCCACGTCAATCCATGGATCGTCGCGATCGCGGTGATGTTCGCGACGTTCATGGAAGTGCTCGACACCACCGTCGTCAACGTGTCGTTGCCGCACATTGCCAGCACAATGTCGGCGACGACTGACGAAGCGACGTGGGTGTTGACGTCGTACCTTGTTGCCAACGCCATCATCCTGCCGATGACGGGCTGGCTGGCCGGCCGATTCGGCCGCAAGCGGCTGCTGCTTCTGTCGACGGTCGGATTCACGATCGCATCGGGGTTGTGCGGCATGGCACCGAACCTTGCGACATTGATCATCGCGCGCATCCTGCAGGGCGCGACTGGCGGGGCGCTGCAGCCGCTGTCACAGGCCGTGCTCCTCGAATCGTTCAGGCCAGAAGAGCGAGGCAAGGCGATGGGCTTCTGGGGCCTGGGCATCGTCGTGGCGCCGATCCTGGGTCCCGTGTTCGGCGGCTGGATCACCGAGAACTACAACTGGCGCTGGGTGTTCTACATCAACCTGCCGGTCGGGCTGATGTCGATCTTCATGATGCAGCGCTACGTGTTCGACCCCGCGTACCTCAAGAAGGTTGCGCGCGGCATCGATTACTGGGGCATGGGGCTGCTGGTGGTCGGCATCGGCACGCTGCAGTTCATCCTCGACAAGGGACAACAGGAAGACTGGTTCGAATCGAACATGATCGTGACGCTGACGATCGTGTCGGTGGTCTCGCTCGCTACGCTGATCTATTACGAGCTGCGCACGCCTGAACCCGTGGTCGAGTTGCACTTGTTCACGAATCGCACGTACGCCACCGGTGTCTTCCTGATGACGGTCGTCGGCTTCGTGCTCTACGGCGGCATGGTGCTGTTGCCGCTCATGTTGCAGACGCTGTTCGGCTATTCGTCGATGGAAGCGGGAAAGGCGATGGCGCCGCGGGGCGTCGGATCGATGCTGATGATGCCGCTCGTCGGCATGCTGACGTCGAAGATCGATCCGCGCAAGCTGCTCGTCGTTGGCCTGTCGATCGGCGGCCTGACGATGATCTGGCTTGGCCAGATCAACCTGAACGCCGGCTACAACGACATTGCGATTCCGCAATTCCTGCAGGGGACTGGCATGGCGCTGTTGTTCGTGCCGCTCACGACGGTCGCGATGGCCAATATCCCGCCGGAGAAGATGGGCTATGCGACCAGCCTGTTCAACCTGATGCGCAACATCGGCGGTGGCGTGGGTATTGCCGCGACGGGGACCTACCTACAGCGCCATCGGCAAGTGGTCGCGTCGACGCTCGGTGAACACGTCAGCGCCTACGATCCGCGGACGCAGGCGACCTTGAACCAGATCGTCCAGGGGCTGGTTGCGGCAGGGACCGACATGGCCACCGCGACCGAGCGCGCGTACGTGATGCTGCACGGCATGGTGTTACGGCAGGCGTCCATGGTGTCGTTCGTGGCGGTCTATCGCGGGCTCGGCGCGTTGTTTCTTGTGATGATTCCGCTTGTGCTTCTGATGCGCCGTCCGGCGCGCGGCGGCGCGGCGGCGGCGGCTCACTGATGCACAAATTCATCTGTTTCCTGATACCTTTCGTTCTGGTCGCGGCTGCTGCGTGTGGCGGCTCGACATCGTCCGCGCCTCCGGAGGGCGCGCCCATGGCCGACAGCGGAATCACACAACTCCAAGTACAGGAAGTCACCACCGGTTCAGGCGCCGAGGCGCGACCGGGCCGCGCGGTGCGCGTGCACTACACCGGATGGCTGTACGACGCCGCCAAGGCCGATAATCGCGGAAGCAAGTTCGACAGCTCGAAGGATCATGGCGAGCCCTTCCAGTTCAACCTCGGCGCGCGCGAAGTGATCAGCGGGTGGGACGAAGGCGTCGCGGGGATGAAGGTCGGCGGCACGCGCATTCTGACGATTCCGCCGCACATGGGGTATGGCGCGCGCGGAGCCGGCGGCGTGATTCCGCCGAATGCGACGCTCGTGTTCGAAGTCGAATTGCTCGACGTGAGGTGAGCGGCCGGAGGCCAGCGGTCGGGCGCGCAGATGCACTGTAAGCATTTCGGCGTGTGCGGCGGCTGTACGCTGCCTGGTGTCCCGTACGCCGAACAACTCGAAGGGAAGCGCGCGCGGCTGTCGAGTCTGCTCGGCATGTCCGTTCCGGCGCTGGTTCCGTCTCCGAAAGAATCCGCGTTTCGCAGCAAGGTCGCCTTCGTGTTCGGCGGCGGCGTGATGGGGCACTACGCCCTCAGGTCGCAGAAGGTGATTCGCATCGAGGAGTGTCCCGTCCACAACGAGCGCGGCAACGCCATCGCGTTTGCGCTTCGCGACCGGCTGATGCGGATCCCGGACGGCATCCTGCGCCACATCTTGATCCGGACGACTGATGACGGCCGAGAGGCGTCGGCAATGCTCGTCGTCCGGCGGAACGACAAAGTCCTGCGTGCACCGGTGAAGAAGTTCCTCGCATCGGCCGATCGACCCGAAGGGTTCTTCGTCAACATCCACGACAAGCCCGGCCCCTACATGGTTGGGGATGAGACGATCAAGATCGACGGCCGGAGCCACGTGAAGGAAGTGGTCGAAGGCGTGTCCTACCTGGTCTCACCAACAGCGTTCTTCCAAACCAATGTCGGGGCCGCGACCAGGCTGGTCAGGCATGTGGTGCAGGAGGTGGGAGCGGCGAGGCGAGTGCTTGATTTGTACTGCGGCAGCGGACTCTTTTCGCTGCAACTCGCGAAGGCCGGCGCGATGGTCACCGGCATCGAGGAAAATCGCCAGGCGGTCGCCGACGCGGAAGGCAACATGCGGCTGAACAGGCTGCCGGCCGAGCGCGCGCGATTCTTCGCAGCGCGCGTCGAAGACGCGCTCGAACGGATGTCCAGGGATCCGTGGGACGCCGTTGTGCTCGACCCGCCACGGCAAGGCTGCCCGCCTCGGGTGCTGGCCACCATCTTTGGCAAGATGCGCCCGCCTCGTGTCGTCTATGTGTCGTGTAATCCGGAGGCGCTTGCGAGTGAGCTGCCGGTGATCCTGAAGAGCGGCTATCGAGTGACGCGGGTGCAGCCGGTTGACATGTTCCCCCACACCGAGCACATTGAGACGGTGATCGTCTTCGAACCACAGAGGCGCGAGCAGCTTGCTTAAAGCCGCGCGCATGGTCGTCATCGTCTCGACGGTGGCGGCGGCGTTGTTCGAGTCCTATCTCGCAACGCAGTACCACCCGGCAATTTTCTGGCTCTCGCTGATCGGGTTCGCCGTGCTTGCCGGCGTCGGCGAACGTCTTCGCCCGTTGGCCTTGCCCACGCTGATGGCGGCGGCGTACGTGACGCCTGGGATCCTGATTGCGCTGGATCCGGCCAAGCAGGCCGATTTTGGACTCGACATCGTGTGGGTGCTGCCGCTGCTCGGCTTGTCGCTGTCCGGCCGCACGGCTGACTGGTCGGTGCCGCCGCGCTGGCAATGGCCCCTCGTGACATGGTCGCTGGTTGTCGCGGTCGCGTGGCCGATCGTATTCCTGCGCGAGGTGGACTTCGCGCCGTGGATCCTGCAGCTGCAGCGCGTGTCGAATACCAGCGGCGGCTTCAGCCCTGCGTTCGTGTCGCAGAACATCACGTACTTTGTCCTGCTGCACAACGCCGGCATCCTGTTCATCGACGCGCTGTGCCGATGGTTTGCCACTGACCCGGCCGCATTTCGGAAACAGATTCTCGTGCCGATGGCCATCACCGCACTCGTGGCCGCGGTGACGGCCTTCTACCAGGGTTTTGTCGACCTCGGCTTTCTTCAGCAAAAGTTCTGGACCTACATGATTCGCGCGGCCGGCACCCTCGGCGACCCGAACAAGTTCGGCGCCGTCACCGGTTTCTGGACGATTGGCGGGATCCTTCTTGCTCGGCGCATGTCGAATCCATGGTCGCTGATCGTCGCGGCGTCGTCGGTGGCGACCGGTGTCGGCGGTGTATGGCTGTCTGGTTCACGCACGGGACTGGCAGCGGTCATCGTCAGCCTCACCTGGAGCGCGTGCGCCGCCCTGTCTTACGCATGGTCGAACCGGCGCGGAGCGCCGATCAACCTGACACGAGCCGCCGCGTTCCTCGCGGTGGCCGCCGTCCTTGCGGCGCTGATGGTCGGCGTCCTTCAGCGATCATCCACCCATACGATCGTTGCGCGCGGAACGCTTGGCTACCTGCCGTTCTTTGGCGATCGCGGCATTGCGGAGAGCGCCAACGAATTGCTCTGGGAGCGCTTTGGCTACGGGCTGGCGGCGATCGAAATGGTGAAGGAGCATCCGATTGACGGCATTGGGATCGGGATGTTCCACGCGCTGGTCATCGACTACGGCAAGATCCACGGCAAGTTCCTGCCGACGGACAATGCGCAGAGCTGGTTCCGGCACGTCATCGCGGAATCGGGACTCGTCGGCAGCATGCCGATGCTGTGGTGGTCCGTCGTGTTCCTCCTGACCATGTTCGCCCGATCCACCGGCGACCGGCTCACCATCGGCATGCTGCGTGCCGTACTCCTCGGTTTTGCTACGGCGTCAATTTTCGGCATGCCGGCACAATCGATCGCGATCGTCATGACCTTCTGGGTGTTCGCGTTCTGGCTGCTTCTCGAATCCGGACCCATCGAGCCTGCGTCGAAGCCCTGGACGACCCTGGCGATCGCCGCCACTGTCGCGATCGTCGTGCTGAATGCCGGCGCAACGACGGTCGACGCATTCGGCAGCTTGCGCCCGCTCGAACGCGCCAAGCGATGGGACTGGTATTACCGTTACGGCTGGGTACAGCCCGACGACGTAGAAAAAGATCCTGGAGGCAATCCCGTCGGGCGCCGCTGGACGATGAAGAAGTCGCTCGCGCTCATCCCGGTGAAGGGCCGCGCGTTGAAGTTGGCGGCATGGGTCGACCATCCGGACAGCAGCGTGAAACCCGTGCACACGCGTGTGTGGGCCGACGGCGTGCTGGTGTTCGAGGGAGACTTGCGGCGCGGGACACCGCTGATGATGGATCTGCCGGCGAAGCCGGGCGAGAAGTACCTGGTTCTCGAGACAGAAATCGATCGCGTGTTCCGGCCCAGCGACTTCAATCCGGCGAGCCGGGACCGGCGCGAACTGGGGCTGTCGGTTCGCGATTGGGTGTGGGAGTAGGTCGACGGACTACTTCTTGATCGTGCGGGCGAGATAGTTTCGAATCGCCTCGCGCGTGTGCGGTTGCAGCCACTCCTCGCTGACGCGCGCGTTCAGGCTGGCGAGCTGTTTCGTTTTCTCGAGCACCGGCGAGTAGAACGCTTCCTTCGTCAGCACGAATGCAGGGGAAGGGATCGCCATCCATTTGTGCGCGACTTCGTGTGCGCGGTCGAGCAGCATCTCGCGCGAACACGTGTCGTCGATCAGGCCGAGCGCCTTCGCCTCATCGACGACCAGCGTGCGTCCCGTAAACACCAGGTCACGCATCGCGGCGTCAGACAGACGAGCGGCCATGATCTGCAACGGCAACGCTGGAAACGGCACGCCGACGGCGAGCTCAGGGATGCCGATCCGCCCGGTGCCGTGCGCCATGATCCGGTAATCGCACGCAGCGGCAAGAATGCATCCGCCCGCGATCGCGTGACCGTTGATCGCTGCAATGACGGGCTTCGGGAAGGTCAGCACGTCGCGCAAGAGCTCATCGAGCGCCGGCAGAAAGCGGCGCGCATAATCCTGTCCCTCGTCGACGAGACGAAACAGATCGACGCCGGCCGAGAACGATGATCCCGATCCGGTGAGGATCACCGCCTTCACCGAGACCTGCCGAGTCTCGCCCAGTTCGCGCGTCAGCGCCTGGCACAGTTCGAAGTCGATCGCATTGACCTTGCCGTGCGCGAGGGTCAGCGTGCGAACGCCGTCGCGATCGTTCCGCTCTATCACCGCGACAGATTACACTGGCTTGTGGCCGATATCGCCGTCGCCCGTCCCGCATCCACCGTCGTCGTGCTGCGTCCAGGAGATCCGTTTGAGATCCTGATGGTCCGCCGGAATGACAAGGTGGCGTTCATGGCCGGCTCGTACGTGTTTCCGGGTGGGCGAGTGGATGAAGGCGACGGACCGCCGGGCGAGGATTCGACCTATCGCATGGCCGCGGTGCGCGAGCTGCGGGAAGAGGCGAACGTTCACATCACCGTGGACGACCTGGTGCCGCTGGCGCATTGGGTCACGCCGGAAATCGAGATCCGCCGATACGACACCCGCTTTTTTCTTGCGCGGATGCCTGCCGATCAGGTGGCGAAGCACGACGAAAGCGAAACGACGGCGCTCGAGTGGCTGTCGCCGCGCCAGGCCATGGCGCGATTCGAACGGAAGGAGCTGTTGCTGCCGCCGCCGACGTGGACGACGATCTGGCAGCTTGCCAAGCACGGGTCGATCGAAGACGCGATGCTGCAGGCGAGGGCGACACCGATCGTCCGCATCATGCCAGGCTTTTTCAAGGTGGGTGACGAGGTCACGCTGACGCTGCCGGGCGATCCGACGTTTCCGCCGATTCCAGGATGGGATGTTCCCGACGCGACACGATTCGTCCTGGAAGATGGAGTGCGATGGGTCCCGCGCAAAGTCTGATCGACGCCGTCGATCAGCTCATCGTGAACTTCAACAGGCGAACGCTGGATCTTCCGGACAACCTGTTTGATCGCAAGACGCAGTTCGTGATCAATGGCGAGTCGTTTGAATCGTTGCTGAGCGCGGCGCCGAACGATCCGCTCGTGTTGATGCTGTCGCGTGGTCCCGCCGGTTATCGCTTCACCATGAAAGCGTTGCAACACGCGATTCCCGACGCTGCGCTCGAACGCGGCGAAGTCAGCGGTGATTCCACCAAGGTGGCGACCACGGTGTGGTTGTCTGGAGGATTGCGAGGCACCGGCGAGCGTGTCCACGTGCTCGCAACGGTCGCCTTGCGGCTGAACGCAGCGGGAGCCGTCGACGTCGCCGAGGCCAGCCTCGCCCTGGACCAGCTCGAACGGATCCGCGCCGCCCGCCTCAGGCCGTAGGCGCGTCCGGCTCGTCGGGCAGCTGCAACGCTTCGCGCACGAACATCTTTTCCGGGAGTCCGCCGAGGATCTCGATCGTCTCATTGACGATCGTCTTCGGCACCCCGGTGACGCGATACTTGCGGCTCAGATCCATGAACTCCGTCGCTTCGATCGCATCCGCGGTGATGTTCGGATTCGCCGCTGCCATCTTGTGTGCGAGGACGACCGCCCTCGGGCAGTGCGGTCACGTGGGCGTGGAAAAGACCTGGATGTGCGTCGGCTTGTCGACCGCCTGCACCCATGCCATCGTTTCCGGATCGAGGTCGATCTTGCCGGTGCCGGCGACGATGATCGCTTCCACAAGACCGACGAACTCGTAGCCGGTCGGCGCGCCGTACATCCGCATGCGCGTGTCGACGCCGTTGCTCAAGATGACGATGGCCGGTGCCTTGTCGATGTTGTACTTGGCCTTGTCCTCGGTATCGAGGACGAAGTTCTTTTCGACGATCGTCACCTTGTCGTTCAGCGACGCGATCTCACCGACGATCTGCCGGGCGACATCGCCGCTCTCGGATCCGCCGAACGTCTGCGTGAACAGCACGAGCTCGACGGGGAGCGTGATCGACGACAGATGTTGCTTGAGTGTCGCCTCGTCTTGCGGAGACAGCAGGCCCATCGCTCAATTGTACTTAGAACTTGAACAGATCGTCGAAGGCCTTCTTCGCGCCGCTGGGTTCTTTGGGATTGCCGCCCTTCTCGGCGACAGCGGTGGTCGTCTCGCGCTCGATCGTCGTCCGAATGCTGAAGTGCTGGCACTCGTTGGCCGTGTCCTTGGGGGACACGCGCGCCTGGAGCTTGATGGCGCATTCGAAGCTGGCGCCCGGATCGAAGTTCACGCATTGGATGCAGGCGCGCAACGCCACCTGGCATTTCGGGCATGCGCTGCGGGACATCACCTGCGGGTCGACGATCGTTCCGCAACGCGCGCATCTGGCGACCTGACGGGAGCCCATCATTCGCGGGTTGCGAGCGCCTTCAGAGGAGATGCGCCGGGCCCCGGCGGGCGCGCCCGGTTCGCGCTCGGGCTTGCCGCTACTCGCCGGACGCGGACCTTGCGGACGTCGGTCGCGGTCATCGTCCTGGTAGCCGCGCTGCCGGTATTTGCGGTCGTCGCTCAAAGGTGGTCAGGGAAAGGATATAGCAGGAGCCGTGCGCATAGTGGCTGCAACCTGCAGTGGGGGAAGCACCGGGTGGCGTCACCACCATGCGCCGGCAGGATGCTAGTTATGCGCTGGCCGGATGAGCCTTGTCAAGAACTGTGAGACAGTATCCCTGCCAAGGAGCCCGTATGAAGCGCTTCCGACTTTCGCTGGCCGTGCTCGTTTGCCTGCTGACGATTTCCCAGGTCACCGCGCAGGAGAAGCGCGGGCGGACCTTCGTCGATGATCTCGAGCAAGCCGTCATCAGCGACCCGCAGCTGTCGCCCGACGGCAAGCAGATCCTGTTTACGATCGATCGTGCGGACTGGAAGCAGAATCGCCGTGTCGGTCACATCTTTCGGATCAACAGCGACGGCACCGGACAGGTGCAGCTGACATTTGGGGACCGCGGCGAGAACGCGCCGCGCTGGTCTCCGGATGGCAAGTGGATCGCGTTCACTACCAGGCGCGATCCCGATACCAGCAACCAGATTTACCTGCTGAGCGTCGCGGGCGGCGAAGCGCGGCGTCTCACGAATCATCCCACCTCTACCGGCAACCTCACGTGGGCGCCGGACAGCAAGGGCATTTACTTCGTGGCCGCCGACGACAAGACCGCGGACGAGAAGGACAAGGACCGGGTTCGCGACGATGTGTACGCGTTTGAAGAGAACAACTTCAAGCAGCGGCATCTGTGGACGACGGATCTCGATGGCAAGACGAAGCGCATCACGCAAGGCGACTGGACCGTCAGCGGCTATCAGGTGAGCGATGACGGCAAGCTCGTGGCGATGACGCGCATGCCGAGCCCGCTCCTTGAGTTCAGCGACCGCACCGAGGTGTGGCTGATGAACGCAGACGGCTCGAACGCCCGGCAGTTGACGAAGAACATGGTGCCGGAGAGCAACGCGTCGGTGTCGCCTGACGGATCGACGGTGCTCTTCACGTCGGGATCGAACGAGCAGGGCGAGATTTACTACAACGCGAAGATCTTCCTCGTGCCCGCTGCGGGCGGGCCGGCGAAGATCCTGCTGCCCGGCGTGCCGTACGAGATCAACTCGGCTGAATGGAGCAAGGACGGCAAGAGCATCTACTTCCTCGCCAACATGGGCGTGCACGACGAGATCTTCAAGGTCGACGTTGCCACCCGGCAGGCCACGCAGGTCAGCAAGGGCGATCACGCGATCGGCGGATGGTCGTATTCAGAAGACCACGGTGTGCATGTGTTCACCCGCAATACGCCCGAGCGGCCAAGCGAGGTTTACACGATGACCGGCGCGGGCCAGATGAAGCGCGTGACGTCGGTGTTCGACGATGACCTGGCGAAATTCAAGACGGCGCGGACCGAGAAGATCACGTGGAAAGGGCAGGATGGCGTGACCGTTGAAGGCCTGCTGACGTATCCGCTGGATTATCAGCCGGGCACGAAGTACCCGTTGATCGTGCAGACGCACGGCGGCCCGGCGGCGTCGGATCAATTCGGATTTTCGACCGACAACCAGGTGTATGCGGCGAAGGGCTACGCCGTCTTGCGTCCGAACTATCGCGGCAGCACCGGATACGGCGATGCGTTCCTGCGCGACATGGTGAAGGGTTATTTCAAGCAGGCGCATCTCGACGTGCTGGCCGGCACGGACGCGGTGATCGCGATGGGTGTGGCCGATCCCAACAAGCTCGTGAAAATGGGCTGGAGCGCCGGCGGCCACATGACGAACAAGATCATCACGTTCACCGATCGCTTCAAGGTGGCCAGCAGCGGCGCCGGCGCGGCGAACTGGATCTCGATGTATGCGCAGAGCGATCATCGCGAGTTCCGCACGCCGTGGTTCGGCGCGACGCCCTGGGGCCCGAATGCGCCGATCGATCTCTACTGGGATCACTCGCCGCTCAAGGACGTGTCAAAGGTGAAGACGCCAACGATCTTCCTGGTGGGCGAGCAGGACCCGCGTGTGCCGATGCCGCAGTCGATCGAGATGTATCGCGCGTTGAAATCCAATGGTGTGCCGACGCACCTGTATGTGGCGCCGCGGGAAGGTCACGGCTGGGCGGAGTTGCGGCACCGGCTCTTCAAGCTGCAGATAGAAATGGAGTGGTTCGAGAAGTACATCAACAACCGCCCGTATGTGTGGGAGAAGGCGCCGGGCGACGAAAAGAAGGATGCAGCCCGTCCGCCGAGCACGGCAGGTCAGCCGTAGGCGGACGCAAGGATAAATAGAGAGGGCGGAGGGGCGTTTCCTCCGCCTTTTTCGCGCGCCCATTGCCGACTAATTCAGTCGCAATTGCAACATCGCGCCCCTCAACATAGAATGCGCTTGAGAAATTTTTCACAAGACTCTCGTCCCAACAAAAACGAGATAAAGTGAGCTGCTTTGGCGACGCTCGTACCAGGCGAGTTGTGGCCAACACATTAACTCCCGGGGGCTGCTGGATCGCATGTCGCAGGTATTCCCAAAAAGCGCCAACGCGTGGTCGAAGGCCAGCATTGCTGGCGTCATCGCGTTCATCGCTCTACTCGGTTCGACGATTCTCGCGCTGCAGCGTTCCGATTTCGTGACCACTGCGAATCGCTTCGTCGAACAACCGGTTCAATTCAGCCATCGGCACCACAACGGAGGCATCGGCATCGACTGCCGGTATTGCCACACCTCTGTTGAGGTGTCGCCCTCGGCCGGCATTCCGCCGACGAAGACGTGCATCAACTGCCACTCGCAGATCTGGAACACCAGCCCGTACCTCGAGCCGGTGCGCGCCAGTTTCCGCGAGGACAAGCCGCTGCGCTGGGTCCGCGTGCACGACCTGCCGGACTTCGTCTATTTCAACCACAGCATCCATGTCCGCAAGGGCGTCGGCTGCGAAACGTGTCATGGCCGCGTCGATCGGATGCCGCTGATGGTGCAGAAGAACTCGCTGCAGATGGAGTGGTGTCTCGACTGTCACCGCGATCCGTCCCGCTACCTGCGGCCGCGCGATCAGATCACCACGATGGGCTATGTGCCGGCCAAGGCGCAGTCGGAGCTCGGGCCGGAGCTGATGCGCGAATACAAGGTCGCTGACGTGCAGCACCTCACGAGCTGCTCGGTCTGCCACAGATAAACATGATGGATACCCAGAAGCGCGGATCGATTGATCTCGCCGCCGTTCGAGCGAAGTTGAAGAACGACGGACCGCAGGTGTGGCGCAGCCTTGACGAGGCTGCCAACACGCCGGAGTTCAAGGAATACCTGCATCGCGAGTTCCCGAGCAACGCGTCGGAGTGGCTCGATCCGGTGGGGCGGCGCAACTTCCTGAAGCTGATGAGCGCGTCGATGGCGCTTGCCGGCGTCACCGCCTGCACCGTGCAGCCCGAGGAATTGATCGTTCCGTACGTCCGCCAGCCCGAGGAAGAAATTCCCGGCCGGCCGTTGTACTTTGCGACCGCGATGACCCACGGCGGCGTGGCGACCGGCCTGCTGGTTGAAAGCCACGAGGGCCGCCCGACGAAGGTCGAAGGCAACCCCGATCATCTGGCCAGTAAGGGCGCAACGGACCTGTTCGCGCAGGGCTCGGTGCTGACGCTTTACGATCCCGATCGCTCTCAGACGATCCTGCAGTTCGGTGAGATCCGCCCCTGGAGCGCGGTGATCGCCGCGATTCGCGGCGGACTGTCGGCACAGGCCGCCTCGAAGGGCGCGGGTCTGCGGATCCTCACGGAGACCGTCGCCTCGCCCACGCTCGCGGCACAGATTCAGCAGGTGCTCGCGCTGCAGCCGAACGCGAAGTGGATCCAGTGGGAACCGATCAATCGCGACAACGCCCGGAGCGGTGCGCGCACGGCGTTCGGCCAGTACGTCGAGCCGCTGTACGACCTCACGAAGGCGGACGTCATCCTGTCGCTCGACGCCGACTTCCTCGCTTCCGACGGCGCGTTCAACTTGTACTACACGCGGCAATTCGCCTCGCGCCGCCGCGTCGAGGAGAGCGCCGACAACCTCAATCGCCTCTACGTCGTTGAAGCGGACCACACCGTGACCGGCGGCAAGGCCGATCATCGCGTGCCGATGAAGGCCAGCCAGGTGGAAGCGTTTGCGCGCGCGGTTGCTGCGGCCGCGGGTGTCAGCGGCATCAGCGGATCGGCTCCGGCCGGATCCGAACAATTTGCTTCGACGATCGGCAGGGATCTCGCCGACCACAAGGGCCGCGCCGTGGTGATCGCCGGCGATTCGCAGCCGCCTGCCGTGCATGCGATCGCGCACGCGATCAACGCGGCGATCGGCGCGCCGGTGACCTACCAGCCGACGCCGGAGATCGTCCCGAGCGAGCAGGATGCGGCGCTCAAGGAACTCGTCGCCGACATCAACGGCGGCCGCGTGCAGATGCTCGTCATCGTCGGCGAGTCGAACCCGGTGTTTTCGGCGCCGGCCGACCTGAAGATCGCCGAGGCCCTGCGCAAGGTGAACCTCGTCGTTCACTCCGGGCTGTTCTACGACGAAACGGCGTCGCTGTCGCACTGGCACATTCCCGCGGCGCACTACCTCGAAGCGTGGAGCGACGCGCGCACGGTGGACGGCACCGTCTCGATCGTCCAGCCGCTGATCCAGCCGCTTTATGGCGGCAAGTCCGCCCACGAAGTGATCGCGACGATGACCGATCGTCCGGAGCGCAATGGCTACGACGTCGTCCGCGAGTACTGGATGACGGCGAAGGGCGCATCGGCGGCGGACTTCGAGAAGGCCTGGCGCAAGTGGCTGCACGACGGCGTGATTGAAGGCACGGCCTTCGCTGCCGGTTCGGCGCCCGTGCTGGCCGCCGATGTGGCCACGCGCATCACTGCCGGCAAGCCTGTGGATGGGGTCGAACTCAACTTCCGCCGCGACCCCACGATCTACGACGGCCGCTACGCCAACAACGGCTGGCTGCAGGAACTGCCGAAGCCGATGTCGAAGATGACGTGGGACGCGGTGGCCTACATCTCGCCGGCGATGGCGGATGCCAACAGCTTGAAGACCGGCGATGTGATCGCCATCCAGCACGACGGCCGCAGCCTGAACGCGCCGGTGTGGGTGATGCCGGGCCACGCCAAGGACTCGATCACGCTGACCGTCGGCTACGGGCGCGAGCGCGCCGGCCGCATCGGCACCAAGCTCGGCGTCAACGCGTACGCGTTGCGCGGATCGTCTGCGCTCCACTTTGGCGCGGCGACCATGGCTCGCACGCGCGACACTTACGAGCTCGCGTACACGCAGGAGCACTGGGCCATTGAAGGGCGCAACCTGATCCGCTCGGCGACGCTCGAGGATTTCAAGAAGAACCCGGCGTTCGTGAAGGAGATGGAGCACTCCGAGGGCGACCGGCGCATCTCGCTCTATCCCGACAAGGAATTCCGCGGCAACCAGTGGGGCATGTCGATCGACATGAACACGTGCACCGGTTGCATGGCGTGCGTCATCGCCTGCGTCGCGGAGAACAACATCCCGGTGGTCGGCAAAGTGCAGGTCAAGACCAACCGCGAGATGCACTGGCTGCGCATCGACCGTTACTTCGCCGGTGATGCGGCCTCGCCGGACGTTTACATGCAGCCGATGCTCTGCCAGCAGTGCGAAAACGCGCCCTGCGAGGTGGTGTGCCCGGTTGCGGCGACCACGCACAGCGCGGAAGGCCTGAACGACATGGTCTACAACCGCTGTGTCGGCACGCGCTACTGCTCGAACAACTGCCCGTGGAAAGTGCGCCGTTTCAACTTCCTGCTCTACCAGGACTGGAACACGCCGCAGTTCAAGCTGCAGCGCAATCCGGACGTCACCGTGCGCAGCCGCGGCGTGATGGAGAAGTGCACCTACTGCGTGCAGCGCATCAATGCCGCGCGCATCCAGGCGAAGCGCGAGGATCGCGACATCCGTGACGGCGAGATCGTGACGGCGTGCCAGGCGGTGTGCCCGACGGACGCGATCGTGTTCGGCAACATCAACGACCCGAACAGCCGCGTGGCGAAGCTCAAGACGAGCCCGCGCAACTACACGATGCTCGAAGAACTCAACACGCGGCCGCGCACCACGTATCTCGCCGCGGTCAAGAACACCAACTCGGCCCTGCCGCACAACCCGATGGTGGGCGGTCACGGGCACGAGTCGGCAGGCACGGCAGACCGAGAACACGAAGCCGGAGAGCGGCATTAACCGACATGGATCCAAACATCCACAAACCCATGGCCCTGCAGGAAGTGCCCGTGATTCTTCCGGGGCACGACTTCGAGACCGTCACCGAGACGATCGCGGAAATTCCGCTGTCGAAGCGGTTCCCGCTCGGCTGGATCGGGCTGCTCCTCGTTTCGCTGACGCTGTTCGGCGTGCTCCACATGGCGCTCGGTTATCTCGTGATAACCGGCATCGGCATCTTCGGCACGAACCAGCCGGTCGGCTGGGCCTTCCCGATCATCAACTTCGTCTGGTGGATCGGCATCGGCCACGCGGGCACGCTCATCTCGGCCATCCTGCTGCTCTTCAAGCAGCAGTGGCGCATGTCGATCAGCCGTTTTGCCGAAGCGATGACGATCTTCGCGGTGGCGTGCGCGGCGATCTTCCCCGTGTTCCACACCGGCCGTCCGTGGCTCGCCGCCTACTGGCTCTTCCCGTATCCCAACACGATGGGGTTGTGGCCGCAGTTCAAGAGCCCGCTGATCTGGGACGTGTTCGCGGTCTCGACCTACGCGACGGTGTCGATCGTGTTCTGGTACATCGGCATGATTCCCGACCTCGGCACGCTGCGCGATCGCGCCACGTCGAAAATCAAGGCGCGCATCTACGGCATCTTCTCGCTCGGCTGGCGCGGTTCGGCGCGTCACTGGCATCGCTATGAAGTCGCGTCGCTGATTCTTGCGGGCCTGTCGACGCCGCTGGTGCTGTCGGTCCACACGGTCGTCAGCTTCGACTTCGCGGTGTCGCTGATCCCGGGCTGGCACGCGACGATCTTCCCGCCCTACTTCGTCGCCGGCGCGATCTATGCCGGCTTCGCGATGGTGTTGACGCTGGCGATTCCGGTGCGCCGCTTCTACGGCATGGAAAGCCTGATCACCATGCGGCACATCGACAACATGGCCAAGATCACGCTGGCTACCGGCTTGATCGTCGGCTACGGCTACACCATGGAAGCGTTCTTCGCGTGGTACAGCGGCAGCCCGCACGAGCGCTTCATGATGTGGAACCGCATGACCGGGCAGTACGCATGGTCGTACTGGGCGCTCATCGCCATCAACATCGGCATGGTGCAGTTGTTGTGGTTCAAGAAGATTCGCCAGAACACCACCGTGCTGTTCATCATGTCGCTGATCGTCGGCGTCGGCATGTGGCTCGAGCGCTTCGTGATCGTGGTCACGTCGCTCGCCAACGACTTCCTGCCGTCGTCGTGGGCGCACTATACGCCGACGCGATGGGACTACCTGCTCTACTTGGGCACCTTCGGGTTGTTCCTGACGGCGTTCCTGCTGTTCCTGCGCTTCATCCCGATGATTTCGATGTTTGAAGTCAAGACGCTGCTGCCGCAGGCCAAGGTGGAGGCGAAGCACTGATGTCTCACGCGGTCGAAACCACGAACGCAATGCACGGCGTGATGGCCGAATACGACAGCGGCCAGGCGCTCGTCGAGGCCACGCGCAAGACAATGGCGCAGGGCTACACCCGCGTCGAGGCCTACTCGCCGGTGCCGATCGAGGAGCTCAACGACCTGATTCACAAGAAGCGCACGGTGCTTCCGAAGCTGGTGTTGTGCGGCGGCCTGACCGGGATGGCGACGGGCTTTGCGCTGCAGTACTGGGCGTCGGTACTGGAATATCCGATGAACATCGGCGGCCGCCCTCTGGCGAGCTGGACGACCTTCATTGTCCCGTCGTACGAGCTGACGATCCTGTTTTCGGCGCTGACGGCGGCGATCGGCATGATCGCGCTGAGCGGACTGCCGCAGCCGTATCACCCGGTGTTCAACGTCGAGCGGTTCTCGCTGGCCAGCTCCGACAAGTTCTTCCTCGTGATCGAATCGACCGATCCGAAGTTCGCGGACGCCGCGACGTTCCTGCAGGGCACGGGCGCGAAGGGAGTCTATGACGTTGCGGAATAACGCCACCGAGACACGGCGGCACGGAGGCCGATTCTTGCTGGCCTCGATCGTGGCGCTGTCATTCGCCGCCGGTTGCCGCCAGGACATGCACGACACGCCGCGCTATGAGGCGTTCGAAGCGAGTTCGACGTTCCAGGACAACCGTTCGTCGCGGAACCTGCCGGCCAACACCGTTGCGCGCGGATGGCTGCGCGAGGACGAGGCGCTCTACACCGGCAAGGTGAACGGCCAGTTCGTTGACGAATTCCCGTTCCCGATCGGCCACGACGAGCTCGTGCGCGGCCAGCAGCGCTTCAACATCTACTGCACGCCCTGCCACAGCCGGCTCGGCGACGGCAAGGGCATGGTCGTGCAGCGTGGATTGCGGCAGGCCGCGTCGTTCCACCAGGACCGCTTGCGCCAGGAGAAGAACGGCTACTTCTTCGACGTGATCACCAACGGCTTTGGCGCGATGCCCGACTACGCGACGCAGATCCCTGTGCGCGATCGCTGGTTGATCGTCGCCTACGTCCGCACGCTGCAACTGAGCCAGCACGCGTCGGTCAGCGACGTACCGGCGGATCATCGCGGCGATCTCGATCGCACTGCCAACTCCGCCGCTGAACCTGGCGCGGCTACGGCAGGCCAGGCCGGCGCGCCGTCAAGTCCAGCGGAGAAGAAATAGTGTCGACGACGACAGTGAACTCGGAAACGTTCGTAGCGTCCGGCACCCCGCTGCCGGGCATGAAGCAGTTCGGCATGATTGCCGGCGTGCTCGGCGTGGTGCTCGCCGTCGCCGGCTTCTTCATGTCGGGCGTGGATCGCTTCTTCCAGGCGTACCTGGTCGCCTACACCTTCTGGATGGGCGTGATCATGGGCGCGATGGCGCTGCTCATGGTGCAGCACCTGTCCGGCGGCGTGTGGGGCATCATCCTGCGCCGCCCGTTCGAAGCGGCGGTGCGCACGCTGCCGATCATGACGGTCCTGTTCATCCCGATCGTGTTCGGGATGCACTCGCTCTATGAATGGGCGCGCCCCGAAGCGGCGAATGATGCGGGTATCCAGGCGAAGGCGCTCTACCTGAACACGCCGTTCTTCCTCGTCCGCCAGGCAATCTACTTCGCGCTGTGGAACGCGATCGGCTTCCTGCTCACCAAGTGGTCGGCGGAGCACGATCGCACCGGCGATCCCGCGTTGCTCGACAAGCTGTCGCGGCTGTCGGGCGCCGGCCTGCTGATCTACGGCCTGACGATGACGTTTGCGGCGGTGGACTGGACGATGTCGGTGAACCCGCACTGGTTCTCGACGATCTGGGGCATGCTCTACGTCGGCGGCCAGGGCCTCTCGGCGTTTGCGTTCGGCATCTGCGTGCTCGTGATGCTGGCGCAGACCGCGCCGATGAACAAGGTTCTCACGAACAACCATTTCCACGACCTCGGCAAGCTGCTGTTTGCGTTCCTGATGTTGTGGGCCTACCTGTCGTTCTCGCAGTTCCTGATCATCTGGTCGGCGAACCTGCCGGAAGAAATTCCTCACTACCTGAATCGCTGGGAGAACACGTGGAAGTTCCTCAGCATCTTCATTGTCGTCGGCCACTTCATGGTGCCGTATGCGCTGCTGTTGTCGCGCGACATCAAGCGCAACTACGGTAAGCTGCGGCTGATTGCGACGTGGCTGCTGGGCGCGCGCGTGGCCGAGTATTTCTGGCACGTGGCGCCTGAGCTGCACAAGGACGGCTTTACGCTGTCGCTGCTCGACGTGGCGCTGCCGCTCGCGCTCGGCGGCATCTTCATTTCGTTGTTCGTTTCGCAGCTCGGTGGCCGCTCGCTCCTGCCGGTCAACGATCCTGCTTTAGACAAGGCGCTGCATCACCATGTCCACTGAGCACAACGGCTTCGAGCTGGAATACGGACCGACGCCGTCAGGCGCGAAGTACGAGCACACCGACATCGATGCGTCGATCGGCTACAAATTCGCCCTGTGGCTGACGGTCGCGATGTTCGTCGGTCTCGGCATCGTCTACGGCACGTTCTGGATGTTCGAAGGACGCGCGCGCGCGGCCAACGCGGCGGCGCAGAAGTATCCGCTCGCCGTCGGGCAGACGAAGGAGCCGCCCGCGCCGAACCTGCAGAAGCAGTCGTTCAAGGACGTCTACCTGTTGCGGCAGTCGGAAGCGGCGACGCTTGGCACCTACGGATGGGTCGACAAGGATGCCGGCGTCACGCACATCCCGATCGATCGCGCGATCGAGGTGATGCTGCAGAAGGGATTTCCGGCGCGTGCTGCAGGCGGCAACGCGCTGAACGTCGTGACGCAGGACAGTTCGTCGGGTCGTACGATCGTTCCACGCTGACGCGGGGCATCACGAATAGAAGCACGTCATGAAAGCAACACATCTTCGAACGGCAGTGGTGGCGATGAGCGCGGCGCTCATGTCGGCGGTCGTGTCGGCGCAGGGGAATGCGCCTGGCGTGATGCCGGATCCCACGCTGCCGTCGAACAAAGTGCCGACCGTGTTGAGCCGCGTGTCGTTCGAGCAGCGGTTGAACGAGCAGCTCCCGCTCGACTTGCCGTTCAAGGACGAGCAGGGCCGCGACGTCAAGCTTGGCGATTACTTCGGCCGCAAGCCGGTCGTGCTGACGTTCGTGTATTACGAGTGCCCGATGCTCTGCACCGAAGTGCTGAACGGGCTCGAGAGCGCGTTGCGCGTGCTGAACGAATCGATCGGCCGCGAGTTCGACGTGATCACCGTGAGCTTCGATCCGAAGGAAACGCCGGTGCTCGCGCTCGGCAAGAAGAAGGCGTATCTCGAACGCTACAAGCGGGCCGAAGCGGAGATGGGCTGGCATTTCCTGACGGGCCAGCAGCCGTCGATCGACGCGCTGACGAAGGCGGCGGGGTTCAACTTCACGTGGGATGAGGACTCGCACCAGTTCGCGCACCCGAGCGGCATCGTCGTGGTGACGCCGCAGGGCAAGGTGTCGCGGTACTTCTTCGGCATCGATTACGCGCCGCGCGACGTCAAGTTCGCGCTGGTCGAATCGTCGAACGAGAAGATCGGATCGCTGGCCGACCGGCTGTTGCTCTACTGCTATCACTACGATCCCACGAAGGGGAACTACGGGTTCGTGGCGATGCGGGCGGTGCGCGTCGGCGGGGCGCTGACGATCCTGGCGCTGGTTGGTTTTGTGTTTGTCTCGTTGCGGAAAGAGGCGAACGGACAGTAGCTAATGACAATATTCGGCATACCCATCTTCCCGGAGCAGGCATCGGCGTTCGCCAAGGACGTCGACGCGCTCTATTTCTTCATCCTCGCGACGTGCGCGTTCTTCGCGACCGGCGTGTCGGTCGCGGTCGTCATCCTCGGGCTGAAGTATCGCAAGACGCACGAGGGGCAGATCGGCGCCCGCATCGAAGGCAACCTGCCGCTCGAGCTGCTGTGGAGCGTGATCCCGACGATCATCGCGATGTTCATGTTCGGCTGGGGCGCCTCGGTCTTCTACCACTTACGGCGGCCGCCAGACGAAGCGCTGCATCTGTATGCGGTGGGCAAGCAGTGGATGTGGAAGTTCCAGCACCTCGAAGGGCAGCGCGAGATCAACGAATTGCACGTGCCGGCGGGCCGGCCGATCAAGATCACGATCAGCTCTGAAGACGTGATTCACAGCCTCTACTTCCCGTCGTTCCGCGTGAAGTACGACGCGATCCCGGGCCGCTACACCGAACTGTGGTTCGAGGCACAGAAGCCGGGCACGTACCACATCTTCTGCGCTGAGTACTGCGGCACGAATCACTCGCAGATGATCGGCATGGTGACGGTGATGGAGCCGGCGCAATACCAGGCGTGGCTGCAGGGCGGCGGGGCCGAAGGCACGCTGGCGCAGCGCGGCGCCAAGCTGTTCAACGATCTGGCCTGTTCATCGTGCCACCTCGACAGCGGCCAAGGCCGCGGCCCGTCGCTCAAGGACATCGTCGGGACGACGGTGGAATTCCAAGATGGATCGAGCGCGGTGGTCGACGAAGCGTACCTGCGCGAGTCGATCCTCACCTCGCAGGCGAAGATCGTGAAGGGCTTCCAGCCGCTGATGCCCACCTTCCAGGGGCTCGTCAGCGAGGAGAATCTCGTCGCCCTGATCGAGCACGTGAAGTCGCTGTCACCAAAGGCCACCACCGCGGCGGCGCCGATGCAGCCGCAGCCCGCGAGCCAGACCGGCGGCTCGCCGGTCAACGAACTCAAGCCGCGCGTTCAGACGGGAAAGAAGTAAGCCATGCTAGACACGCTCAAGATTCCCGAGCACCACTACCTGAATAACGGCCACGGCCTGAAGTCGTGGTTGCTGACGAAGGACCACAAGCGGATCGCGATCATGTATTTGATCTCGATCTCGGTGATGTTCGTGCTCGGCGGCCTGTTCGCGATGGGCATCCGCCTCGAGCTGGCCACGCCGCAGGGCGACTTCGTCAGCGCCGACACCTACAACAAGTTCTTCACGATGCACGGCGTGATCATGGTGTTCTTCTTCCTGATCCCGTCGATTCCCGCGGTGCTCGGCAACTTCCTGATCCCGCCGATGATCGGCGCCAAGGACCTGGCCTTTCCGCGCATCAACCTGCTGAGCCTCTACATCTACTGGATCGGCGGCATCTTCACGCTCGCGGCGATGGTCGCCGGCGGCGTCGACACGGGATGGACGTTCTATACGCCGTATAGCGCGGCGGCGTCGAACACGCACGTGATTCCGACGGCGCTCGGCATTTTCATCACCGGGTTTTCGTCGATCCTCACCGGTCTGAACTTCATCGTCACGATTCACCGCATGCGCGCGCCGGGCATGGGGTGGTTCCGCCTGCCGCTGTTTGTGTGGGCGCACTATGCGACCAGCCTGATCCAGGTGCTTGGCACGCCGGTTGTCGCGATCACGATCGTGATGGTGTTCGTGGAGCGCGCGTTCGGCTTCGGCATTTTCGATCCGACGCGTGGTGGCGACCCGGTGCTGTTCCAGCACCTGTTCTGGTTCTATTCACACCCGGCCGTCTACATCATGATCCTGCCGGCGCTGGGCGTGATGTCGGAGCTCATCTCGACGTTCTCGCGGAAGATGATCTTCGGCTACAGCTTCGTCGCGTTCTCGTCGCTGGCGATTGCGGTGTTCGGCTTCATCGTGTGGGCGCACCACATGTTCGTCGCCGGCATCTCGACCTACGCGGCGATGGTGTTCTCGTTCCTCAGCTTCTCGGTCGCGATTCCGTCGGCGGTGAAGGTGTTCAACTGGACGGCGACACTCTACAAGGGCGCGATCTCGTTCGAGACGCCGATGCTCTACGCCTACGGCTTCATGGGGCTGTTCCTGATCGGCGGCTTGACGGGCCTGTTCCTCGCCACGCTCGGCATGGACATCCACCTGCACGACACGTACTTCGTCGTCGCGCACTTCCACTACATCATGGTCGGCGGCGCGATCATGGGCTATCAGGGCGGCCTTCACTATTGGTGGCCGAAGATGACGGGCCGGATGTATTCGGAGTTCTTCTCGCGCATCAGCGCGATCCTGGTGTTCGTCGGGTTCAACCTGACCTTCCTGCCGCAGTTCGTCGTCGGCTACCTCGGCATGCCGCGCCGCTATCACGCGTATCCGGATGAGTTCCAGGTGCTGAACGTGATGTCGTCGGCGGGGGCGAGTGTGCTGGGCCTCGGCTACGCGCTGCCGGTGCTGTATTTCCTCTACTCGCTGAAGAAGGGCCCGGTCGCGGGGCCGAACCCGTGGGGCGCGACGACGCTCGAGTGGACGACGCAGTCGCCGCCGCTGACGGAGAACTTCCTCGAGGTTCCCGAAGTTGTGGGCGAGCCCTACGAGTACGAGCACGTCGTCGCCAAGGAGAGCCATCTTGTCTAACGCGGTCGCGCACGCGGGCCACCACGATTCACACGCCGCGCACGCGCATCATCCGGCACTGCAGCATCACTTCGACACGATGGCGCAGCAGAAGGAAGCTGCGGTCATCGGCATGTGGCTGTTCCTGCTCACCGAAATCCTGTTCTTCGGCGGGCTGTTTGTCGCCTACATGATCTACCGCGTCTGGTATTTCGAGGCGTTTGCCGAAGCCAGCCGGCGCCTGAGCATCTTCTGGGGCGGCCTCAACACGGCGGTGCTGATCGGCAGTTCGCTCACGATGGCGCTCGGCGTGCGGGCGGCGCAGACGAACAACCGCAAGTGGACGGTCAACTGGCTGATCCTGACGATGTTGCTCGGCTGCGTGTTCCTTGGCGTCAAGGTGATCGAGTATCGCGACAAGTTTGCCAACTACGAGGTACCGGGCGCGTCCTATAACTGGCTGTATCACGAGCAGCACGAGGGCGGAGCCGCCGCTGAAGGCGGTGAGCACGCCGCCGGGGCAGCCGCGGAAGGCCAATCAGCGGAAGCAGCCGCGCATCACGTGAAGATGACGCCGGATCAGCTGCAGCGCACGACGCAGATCTACTTCAGCTTGTATTTCACGATGACCGGCCTGCACGCATTGCACATGATCATCGGCGTGGGCTTGATGCTCGTGATCACGTGGATGTCGTGGAAGGGCAAGTTCGACGCGGAGTACTACACGCCGGTTGAAATGGCCGGCCTCTACTGGCACTTCGTCGACATCGTCTGGATCTTCCTGTTCCCGCTGCTCTATCTCGTCGAGAGGCACATGTAATGTCGGATCACGTTTCTCCGGTCGGCCTTTACATCACGATCTTCCTGGCCTTGATGGTGGGCACCGCGCTGACCGTCGGCGCGGCGTTCGTCAATCTCGGCGTGTTCAATTTCCCGGTGGCGATGCTGATCGCCGTGGTCAAGGCGTCGCTGGTGATCTGGTTCTTCATGCACGTGAAGTATCAGAGCCACCTCACCAAGCTGGCGATTGCGACCGGCTTGTTCTTCCTGTGCATCCTCCTCGGGGAGACACTGATCGATTACGTGTCGAAGGACAACTTCAACTTCTACACCGCGCCGCCGCCGATCGAGCAGAGCTCAGTCATCCCGAAGTAGCCCGCCGGAGTTACAGGCCTCGGGCCTCAGGAACAGCTCCTGATGGCCCGACGACCTAAGGCCTGACCGGCCGCTACTTATCGACCTCGACCTTCTGCGCGATCTTCGTCGCGCCATCCATCACGAACTCGATCTTCACCTTCTTGCCTGAGGCGAACGCCGTTGCGTCGGCCTTGGCGCTGCCCGACACGATCTGCGACTGATCGTTGAGCACGAATACGCCCTGCTTGTCCTTGTTCTTGACGGTCAGCGTCTTCGTTGCGGCGTCGAATTTCTCGACGACGCCTGAATATTTCGCCTTGACCTTGCCTGGGGCGGCGATCGCGGACGCGGCAATCGCGAGCGCACAGACGAACATGATCACTTTCTTCACGATGAACTCTCCCGATAGCGATGCGGCCGAACCACGGCCGTCATCTGATTTAACAATCAGGAGCGCTTCACGACAGTTACTTTTCAGAAAGGTTTATGCGGTGAATGTCACGGGTTACACCCGCGCAAAGACATTCACCACTTGATGTGAAGGGATGTCGCCGCCTGTCGCGTTTTCGATCTGGATCGCCCGCGCGCCGATCTCGGCGAGCGCGTGCAGCACCGGCTGGCGCTGTTCGTCGGGGACGTCGAGCAGCGCAATCGCGTGTGTCGCTTTCGCGAACATCCTCGCAAGGAGTCCCCGCATGCGGTCGCTGTCCAGCGGCCCGCCCGGCACAGCCGAGAGGCGCCAGATGACAACGTGCCACGGTACGGCGGGATCGAGCGACGCGGCCGCACCAACGTGAAACACGCCATCCGGCATCTGCTCGCGCGCGGCCTCGATCGATCCCTCATCGGCGTCGCAGCCACCGACGATGTAGCCGTTGTCATGGAAGGGGACGAGCAGCTCGCCACCCCCGCAGTCCACCTGGAAGACACGCGTGCCGGGACCGATGTCGAGCGTCTGGGCCACGTGTTCAGCGAAGGCGAAGCGGGGCTCTATTTGTCGAACGCCGTGACGTTGATGATCGCGGTGTCGATGGCGACCGAAGCGACTTTCGTTCCAGCGGGCACGCGGAACGGAAACGCGCACTGGTAGTCGGGCTTTGATCCCGGATCGACGAACGCGACCGACGTCTGATAAGTCTTGCCCGCGGTATCGGTCAGGACGGGTTTTTTCAGCAACGTCTCCTTGAACGCCGGCGAAACCTTGAAGCCGAGCGTGACGACGGCGAACTCCTCGCCGTCGCGGGCGTTGCCGCGCTGGGTGTTGGTGCCAGGCGGGCAGTCGACGAGCGCAGCGTTGGTTGCGCGCTCGACCTTGATCGGGGTGATGTCGATCCCCTTGTAGCTCGTGGGCTTGACCTGCGCGATGGCCGTCGCCACCGCGCACGCCAGGAATCCGAGAACGACAGCGGAGCGCATCTTAGAGCGGCGCGTCGGGATTGGCCAAGGTGCGCCACATGTGCGCGCTTGGGCTGTTGTCGAAACCGAGGCCTTCTTTCGGATGCTTGAAATGGCGGCCGATGATGTCCTCGAACGGATCGATCGACACCTTTGCATTCGGATCGAACGCGTAGAGATCGTTGACGGTCACGAGGCGCGGCTCCATGTACCACTTGTGGTTGCGCACCATTTTGTAGGTCGCGGCGATGTACTCGGGCGGCTGGTAGTCGTGACCGAAGATCCGGTAGTAGAGGTCGGGGTACTCGTAACCGGCATCGGCATCCGGGTAGAAGCGCAGCGCCGCGTGGTAGCGAATCGCGAACGTCGACTTCTCCGGGATGTAGGGCTCGAACATCTGCGCGCCCCACCAGCCGTGATCCACCTTGATCATCGACTGCACGACGTCGTGCAGCAGGCAGGCGAGGATGATCTCTTCGGACATGCCGGTCTTCATCGCGCGCGTCGCGCTCTGCAGCACGTGGTTGGCGGGCTGGAAGCGGAGGCGGAAGAAGTCCTGCAGCTTCGGCGCCTTGGGCATCGGCTCGAGGCGCTTCACCTTGCCACCCTGGCTGCCGACGAACAGGTTGCCCACGCCGCGGCGGTAGGTGCGCGTCTCGATTTGCGCTTCGAGTTCGGCGGCCGTCGGGAACTTCTCCTGGCCCTGCGCCGCGGCGACCTGCTCGTCGAGCTTCTCTTCCATGTAGTGCTCGAGCGCTTCGGCCTTGGCTTCGTGATCCATCAAGCTGACGGCGGCGGTACCTCCGAGACTGGCGATGAACGCTCTGCGATCGACCTCCATGGGGCCTCCTGAACGGGAGACACTACGCCCATTTCGTCTGGGCGGCAAGGACTACTTCACGCCCTGGGCCTGCAGGTCGCTCAGCCATTTACGCGCGAACGCGCGGGCGGCGTCGGTGGCGGGCTTTCCGGCCCGAAAGCACAGCTTCCACTCGGCCGGCTTCGCTTCGAGCGCCGCGCTGGCAAACAGCTTCTTCTTGTCCTTCTCGACGAGCTGCGCGCCGAAGTCCACGTCGCTCGTGACGTCGAGGAAGCGGCGCAGCCGCATGGCAACCAGCGCCCGCGGATCAGCGGGGAAGGCGGCATCGAGCTTCTTCAGCGCCGCGTCGTGCTCCCGGACGAGCTCGTCGCGCTGTTCCTTGAGGATGCCTTCGATCTCCTTGCGCCGGCTACCCGACTGCATGTCGTCGAAGCGCTGGCGCATTTCCGTCCAGCCTTTCTCGAGCGTGGCGATCTGCTCCGGCGTAATTTGGTCGAACAGCTTGCGCATGCCCTCCACCTGCGCTTCGAAGTTGGCGCGCTCCTTGGCGAAGATCTGGTCGGGCGACTCTTCCGCCGGCAGCGGGTCCGGGCCGTTTGCCTCTCGATGATCGGCGTATCGGCGCTTGAACTCGTCGCTCTCCACGAACGCGCGCGCGGTGGTCAGCGCGAACTCGACCAGGGCGACGCGCTCCTGCGGGGTCTTGGCGAGAAAAGCCGCAGGCTTACCCGCCAGCGCGACCGAGTCGGCGATGAACGAGTCGAAGATGGCCTCTTTGGCGCGGCCCTGGGAGATCCCGAGCGTGGCGAGATGGTCCTGTGCGGCGGCGGCAGCGACCGTTATGCAAAGCAGCGTAATCGTTACGGCAAAACGCATGACGCAGGATAGCAGGTCGGCAGCGCAGCCGGTGAGGTGGTGAGCGGTTTACCGCGCGGGCTTTGACTGCACCGTGACTCGGTGGCCCCGGATCTTCGTCGCCTTGAGCGCGTCAATGATGCGGTCGGCGAGCATCGACGGCACCTCGACGAGGGAGTAGTCGTCGTGGATCTTGATGGCGCCGAGCACGGACGACGAGATCCTGGCTTCGCCGGCGATCGCGCCGACGAGGTCGGCGGGGCGGATGCTCTCTTCCTTACCGACGCTGATGCGCAGCAGCGTCATGGGCCCTTCGGGTTCGGACCGTGGTGCCCGAGGCCCGCGCTTCTTGTAGCCGCGGTCTTCGTAGTCCGGCCGTTCGGCCTCGAAGCGGACGGATTCACCGACAGGTAACGGCGTGGACTTGCCCGATTCCTCGCTGGCCAGCGCGACGGCTGCGGCGGCGAGATCAAGGATGTCGAACTCCTGGGCCAGCGTATCGATGAACTCGCGCAATTGTTCGAGTCCGCCGGCGGCGAGGCGGGCACGCAAGGCGTCGGCGGTGGCGGCCAGGCGCCGCTGCCGCAGGTCGGCTTCACTTGGCAGCTTGCCGATCTCGATCTTCTGTTTCGTCAGCCTCTCGACGTATTGCAGGAAGCGCTGCTCGCGGGGCGCGACCAGCGTGATCGCGACGCCCTCCCGGCCGATGCGGCCGGTGCGGCCGATGCGATGCACGTAGACTTCCGGTGCCGTTGGCAGGTCGAAATTAATCACGTGCGACACGTGGTCGATATCCAGGCCGCGGGCGGCGACGTCGGTGGCGACGAGGATTTCGGACTGCTCGGTGCGGAACGACTGCATCACGCGGTCGCGCTGCTTCTGCATCATCCCGCCGTGCAGCGCCTGCGCGCCGTAGCCATGCGCGTTCAGCGTGTCGGTCAGCTCATCCACCTCCAGCCGAGTCCGGCAGAAGACGATCGCCGACTTCGGGCTCTCGAAATCGAGGATGCGATGGAGCGAAGGGATCTTCTGTCCCTTGCCGACGACGTAGGCGACCTGGCGAACGCGTGGCAGCTTACCGGCGGCCCGCTTTTCGGCCGCGATCTGCACCTTGAGCGGATTCTTCAAGTGCCGCCCGGCGATGGCCATGATGCGCGGCGCGAACGTCGCGGCAAACAGCGAGGTCTGCCGTTCCGATGGTGTTTCGCCAAGGATCGCGTCGATGTCTTCGGCGAACCCCATGTCGAGCATCTCGTCTGCTTCGTCGAGCACGACGATCTGCACCGCGCTCAGCTGTAGCGTGCCGCGGCGGATGTGATCGAGCACGCGGC
>CAZBYY010000002.1:0-36662 GCA_964495855.1 uncultured Acidobacterium sp.
GTCCGCCATGCGCTTCACGCGAGTGGCCGTATGCTGCGTCGGCGTGCACTGGTAGTGGAGGTAGCCATCCGGCACCGCCCTGGCGTCGCGCGGCAGCGCACGCTCGAGCCGAAAGGTCTGCGCCGGCACGGCGAAGGGCGTGCCGAGCCGCTCGCACGTGGCGATCGCCCCCTGCAACACGGCAAAGTGCGGCGCGACGGTGGTGGCCATGTAGACCTCGTCTACCGGCGTTGCCTGCAGGAAGGCAGGGAGCGCAGCGATGTCGCCGAGATACGGGATGCTCAATTCCTGGCGAAGGTGTTCATCAGGAAGCGAGAAGGCGCCGAGCACGCGGTGACGGCGGGCCAGGTCCTTCGCGGTCTCACGTGCGAGCGGGCCGCAGCCCACGATCACGACGTCAGGTGTGCGTGTAAACATCGAAGTCTCCAGTCAATTCGCGGCCGCAGCCGCGCCGCGCCTCCAGGCGCGAAGAAAGATCGGCACGATCTGCGGGTCGCGCACCAGGTAGCGATGCGCCAGCCGTCGCGGCTCTCGCCAGAGGCGATACGACCATTCGAGTCCCGCGTCCGACATCCATGCCGGCGCGCGCTTCACGTGCCCGGCGGCGAAGTCGAGCGCGGCACCAAGGCCAATGCACACGGCCGGGGCGACGGCGTCGCGATAGCGGGCCATCCACCATTCCTGCCGGGGACATCCGAGCGCGAGGATGACCAGTTGCGCTCCTGATTCGCGGATCGCGCGCACCGTCGCCGACTGGCTCGGTAACGCCGTGTCGTCTGGCGACCACCACGAGGTATCGCGGCCGACGATGCGGAGGCCGGGGTGAGCGGCGGTGAGGCGCGCGGCCGCGTCGCGCGACGCAGCCTCCGACGCGCCGAAGAAGAACACGCCCCACTCGCGGTCGGCGGCCCGCTGCATCAGCGGACCGAGCAGGTCGGAACCGCTGACGCGCGCCGGCAGCGGCGAGCCGAGCAGCCGTGACATCCACAGCAGCGGCTGGCCATCGGCGAGCGAGAGCGTGGCCTCGTTGTAGATGCGACGCAGCTTCTCGTCGCGCGACGCGAGGACGATGTGATCGACATTCGGCGTGACGATGTAGCCGCCGCGTCGTGCGTCGATCGCGGATTCGATCGCGCGCAACGCACCGTCGCGATCGAGCGGGTCGATCCCAAGTGGACCGATCTGGAT
This sequence comes from uncultured Acidobacterium sp., assembly GCA_964495855.1. Lineage (GTDB taxonomy): Bacteria > Acidobacteriota > Vicinamibacteria > Vicinamibacterales > UBA2999 > 12-FULL-67-14b. The sequence goes on from CAZBYY010000002.1 coordinate 1,189, forward strand.
TCGTGTCATGCCCCCGCCTACAGCAATTCGGTTGCCATCGCGATTTCGCTCGAAATGCGAAAAACAGGCCTGAATTCGTCTCGAATTGAGCCAGCCAGGCTCGTCTCAAAACGAGACCGCAGAGACGGCGCGCGAGCGCATTTCCCCCTGAAACCGGGCGGAACAGATGCGGCATGGAAGATGCACGACGAGGCCGCGAATGCAGCAACTGATCTTGAACTCGGTGTTGATTGCCGCCTTCGCGATTCCCGCGATGGTGTTGCGTGACAGCGGCGATGACGGCAACGCCGACTACGCGCGCGTCCTGCGCCGCGTCGTGATCTTCGCCGGCGTGTACGTGCCGCTGTTGCTGTTCGTTTATCCCAGGTTGTTTTAGGAGAGCCCCGTGACGAGTCCGATGAATCGACGTATCGCGCTGGTGGTGGACGACTCGCCCGACATGCGCATGCAGATGTCGGCGATCTGCCGCCGCGAAGGTCTCGACGTCGTGGAAGTGCGCGATGGTGAGACGGCGTTGACGGAAGCGCGTGAGCGCCGCCCCGACATCATTTGCCTCGACCTGATGTTGCCGACGCTGTCGGGATTCGAAGTGTGCGAGCGGCTGAAAGGCCAGCCGGAAACGGCCGACATCCCGGTGTTGATCGCGTCGGCCCGGTCGTATCCGCAGGATCGCGCCGAGGCCGAAATGGCCGGTGCCGATGCCTACGCGATGAAGCCGCTGGACGTGGATGCGTTTGCCACGCAGGTGCGCACGCTCCTGTGGCAGCGCAGGAAGGACGCGCGCGCGTGAGCAGCGGCGCGGATTCGTTGATGTCGTTCGGGACCCTGGCGCAGTGGCAGGCGGCCGGCCGGCTGATCGCCGGCGGCATTCGCCGATGGCGGGCGCGCATCGTGCTGGTCACGCTGGTATTCAGCGTCACCGGCGCGATCGCGGCCGCCGTCTTGCCGCGCACCTACTCGGCTGAAGCGCGCCTGCTGGTCCGCAAGAACTACGTCATGCCCGCGCTCGCCTCGCCGCGCCGCGCCGTGCCGATCAATTCCGAAATGCCGCTGCAGTCGGCAGGCGTGATGATCCTGAGCCGGCCGTCGCTCGAATCGATCATTCGCGAGCGTCATCTCCTCGAGCGATGGGAGCGCGATCGCGCACCGATGCTGCGGGCGAAGGATCGCATCACCGAGTGGATCAAGGGTCCGGTGTCCGAAGACGACAAGATCGACGCGCTCGTCGACCTGCTCGAAACGCGCATCCGGGTCGGCGTCGAGGATGAGGTGTTGAAGATCAGCGCCAAGTGGTCCGATCGCGACACCGTCGTCGAGATCGTGGACGGCGCGATCGATTCGTTCCTGGCGGCGCGGCGGAAGATCGACGTGCAGACGGTGGCGGACACGAATGCGATCCTGAGCGAGTTCGCCGGTCGAGCGCGCCAGCAGGTTGACGAGCAGCTGGCCGCAGTCGCGCGACGGACGGTGCGGCCTGTGCGCGTGGCCGTCGAACCCGCGCGGTCCACGACCGCATCCGCGATCGTCGCCAGTTCACCGTCCCAGCTGCGCCGCGCCATCGATGCCGCGCGAGTGCGCGTCGAGGCGCTCGAAAAGCAGCACGCCGACGCACGCGCGGCGCTCGAAGCGCGCATCGCCGAACGGCGGAGTGTGATCACAGAAAGGCACCCGGAGATGCTGGCCCTGCGCCGCAACCTTGCGCAGCTTGCGGACGATCCCGCCGCGCTGATCGACGCGCGCCGGGAGCTCAGTGACCTGCTCGCCGCTGACGAGACGACCGCGCCTGTGCCGTCATCACCAGCTGTGCAAGATCAGTCTCCGCGTAAGAGGATGGTCTTGAGCTCGAATACCCAGCGAATCGAGCAGCGCCGCGACGAGGCCTACGCCAAGCTCGCCGCCGGCGCCACCGACGAGGTCACCGAACGGCTCGCCGTCGCAGACCTGCTCGAGCCGCCCGCGCCGAATGAGGATGCGGTCGAGGCCGACCGGGCGATCCTGAAATCGTCGATCGAGTCCTACCAGGACCTGCGCACGCGGCTCGACAACGTGCAGATCGAGCTGCAGACCGCCGAAGCCGCGTTCAGCCACAAGTATTCGACGACGGTGCCGCCGCAGCGGCCGCGCAAGGCCACCAGTCCAAATGTGCCGCTCGTGATCGGGGGCGCCGCCCTGGCGGGTCTCCTCGCAGGCATCGCGCTCGCGATCAGCGCCGAGCTGAAGGCGCGGTCGTTGTGGTCGCTGCCGGCGCTGCGCCAGTTCATCGCCGCGGAAGGGCGCGCGTGATGCGCACCGCCGATCGCATCGCGCCGGCGCTCGCGCTGGTCGCTCCAGCGACCGCGGCGTCGTGGGTGCTTGCGGCCGTCGGCGGCGGCGTGGCCGCCGCCGTGCCGACGATCGCTGTGGCCGCGCTGGCATTGGTGTTCGCGATGCCGATGCAATGGACGGCGCTGTCGATGCTGGGCGCCGCGTTGCTCGTCGACAATCCGGGCGAACGTCCCTCGGATGGCCGGTGGCAGTCGCCGCTCTTCGGTCCCGGCGAGTTCATTTACGAGAATCTGCACAAGCACACCGGCATCGACGCGCTGCGCTTTTCCGCCATCGAACTCGTGTTCGCGGTGTTGATCCTGATCGTGGTGGTGCGCAAGCTCCGGCGCGATCCGCTCGACGATCCGCGCGGCCTCGGCGCCTTGCCGAACCCGATGAAGCACGCGTTTGCCGGCTTCTTTGCCGTGATCGTCGGCCTCGAGATCTACGGTCTCGCGCGCGGCGGCGATTTCAAGAATTCACTCTGGCAGCTGCGCCAGATGTTCTGGCTGCCGGTGCTCGGCGTGTTGTTCGGCCACGCGATCAAGAGCCAGGCGGCGCGCCGGACGTTGCTGCGGCTGCTGCTCGCGGTCGCATTCGTGCGCTGTCTCTTCGGCGTCTACTTTTACGCTGCGATCGCGCGTCCCCAACAGATGGACATCGAGTACGCGATGACCCACTCCGACTCGATCCTCATCGTCGTCGCGGTGTTGATCGCCGTGACGATGCTCGTGGAGCGGCCGACGTGGCCGCACCTGGCGCTCAACGCGATCGTGCAGCCGGTGTATGCGGCCGGGTTGATCGTCAACGACCGCCGCGTCGCCTACATCACGCTGGCCGCCGGCGTGCTGTCGCTGATCCTGCTCGGCCCCGCGCACCTCCGCGTGTGGACCCGCCGCGCGCTGCTCGTCGCGATTCCGCTGGGTCTGCTCTATTTGGCCGCCGGCTGGAACTCCAACGCCGCCATCTTCAAGCCGGTGCAGACGGTCCGCTCGCTGTCGTCGCGCGACGATGCGTCGAGCCAGACGCGCGACATCGAGAACTACAACCTCACGCTGACGCTGAAGCGCAATCCCGTGTTCGGATCGGGCTTCGGCCACGAGTACGTCGAGTTCGTGCAGGCCAACCGCGTCGACCAGATCTTCGCGCAGTACCGCTACATCGCGCACAACGGCGTGTTGTGGGTGCTGTCGATTGCCGGGTGGTTGCCGTTCTCGCTGCTGTGGGCACTGTTTCCGACCGCCGTGCTGATGGCGCGGCGGGCCTACGACAGCAGCCGCGCGGCGATCGATCGCACGACGGCGTTTGCGGCGTTCGCCGCGGTGTTGTGTTTCGTCGTCCAGGCGTGGGCGGACATGGGCCTGCAAAGCTGGATGGGAACGCTGGTGTTGACGAGTCTGACGGGAGCGGCAGGGGCGCTGTGGACGGCGCGCGATGCCGAGGCGAGGGCGTGAGCGTGGTGTCGATGGTGTTGGTAATGCTCGGAGTGGCGCCGCTGGCGATGGCCGCCTATTTGTTCATGTTGACGATGGCCTGGAAGCGGCCGCAGCCGATGCCGCGCCGCCACGAGGCGCGCCGCATCGTCGTCGTCGTGCCGGCGCACAACGAAGAGCTCGGTATCGCGGCGACTGTCCGCAGCCTGTTGGCGACTGATTACCCGCGCGATCGTCGACGCGTCGTGGTCGTGGCCGACAACTGCACCGACACGACCGCGCTCGTGTCGCTTGCCGCCGGCGCCGAGGTGATCGTCAGGAATGATGCGGATCGGCGCGGCAAGGGATTCGCGCTGGCATTCGCGTTCGATCGACTGCGCGAGCGCAACGACTGGGATGCGGTGGTGGTCGTCGACGCCGACAGCGACGTCACGCCGAACCTGCTCTGGTCATTCTCGGACCGGATCGCGATGGGGGAGCAAGCCGTTCAGGCGCTCTATCTTCCGCGTTGTGGAGAGGCCGCGGTCAGCGTGATCACCGACATTGCGTTTGCAGCGATCCACCTGGTGAGATCGGCGGCTCGCGAGCGGTTCGGCCTGTCGTGCGGGTTGCGCGGCAACGGCATGGCGTTTACGCGCGAGGTGCTCGCGCGCGTGCCGCACGAAGCGTTCTCGCGCACCGAGGATCTCGAGTTCGGGATCCAGCTGGGACTCTCCGGTATCCGCGTGGCGTTTGTGGGTGACGCCGTCGTGCGCGGCGACATGCCCGAAGCGTCGACCGCGGTCACGCAACAGCGCGAACGATGGATCGGCGGCCGGATTGAAATGGCGCGCCGTCACGCGGGCGGATTGATCCGTGAAGCGATGGGCCGCCGCAGCTGGATGCTCGCCGATCTCGCCGCCGACCTGATGGTGCCGCCCCTGTCGATCCTGGCTGCGATGCTCACGGCGGGAACGGCGATCGCTGCCGTCGTCGCCGCCAACGGTGATGGGGTTGCACCACTTGGAATCTGGGCCGCTGCGTTCGCGGCGCTGTTCGTGCACGTCGCTCACGCGGCGCGGCTGTCGGGCGCATCGCTGAGCCGGCTGCATCGCGCGGCGATCGCGCTGCCGGAATACGTGGCGCGCAAGTGCGCCATCGCAAGCCGCGCGCTGGTCACCGACGACCAGCGCTGGGTGCGCACGCCGCGCAAGGGAGAACTGTGATGAAGAGCGGTCTGTGGGAAGACGCGCTGCACCTCGCCGCCGCGGCGCGCCTGGCGCGCACGCCGCGCAACGCGTGGCGGATGATCCGCACCGACGCGTACTGGCTGCTGTTGCTGTTCCGGATGCGCAGCATCGTGCTGGCGTGGCGGATTCCGATCGTCAATCGCGTGCTGCGCATGATGCAGATGGTGTTTGGCGGCGTCGAGCTCGGCAACGACATCACGCTTGGCCGCGGCGTCTACTTCATTCATTCGCTCGGCACGGTGGTCGGCGGCACGGCGCGCATCGGTGATCGCGTGCGTTTCCTCGGGTGCAACACCGTGGGCACCGCGAGCGACAACGGCTACCCCGTGATCGAAGACGACGTGGAGATCGGCTGCGGCGCTCGCGTGCTCGGTCCCGTCCGTGTGGGCGCAGGCGCGGTGATCGGCGCCAACGCCGTGGTGTTGTCCGACGTGCCGGCCGGTGCCGTGGTCGTCGGCGCGCCGGCGCGCGTCGTGAAAATGCGTGCGACGCAACCGTCGCATTTGACCTTGTTGGAGAGTTCCCGATGAATCCGATGGTGAGTGTGGTGATCGCGGCCCGCGGCCGCAGTGCGTCGGCCGCCAGGCTGCTGCGGCAGTTGTCGCAGCAGACGATTGGCGCCGATCGATTCGAAGTCGTGGTCGTCGACGATGGCTCGCCGGAACCGCTGGCGCCGCAGCTTGCGGTTCTCGACACGCCGTTTCCGCTGCGATGCGTGCGCATCGAGTGGAGCGGGCCGGCGGCGGCGCGTCATCATGGTGCCAGGCTGGCCACCGGCGATGTGCTCGTCTTCATCGACGACGACATGCAAGTGGCGCCGGAATTCCTGGCGGCGCACGTGCGGCACCACGAGGAGCACCCGCGCACCGTCGTGCTCGGCCGCATCGATCCGGACGCGTCGATCGAAGAGATGCCACTGTTCGAGCGGTACCACGCGCGCCAGCTGGCGCGGTGGCAGGATGCGGTGGCCCGCGGGGCGCTGCGGCCGCGCGGCATGCATCTTTGCACCGGCAATGTCTCGATGCGCCGCCGCGATTACTTCGAGGTCGGCGGATTCAATTCGGCGCTGCAGCGCTCCGAGGACCGTGAGCTCGGCATCCGTCTCGAGGATGCTGGATGCCTGATCGTGTACGGTGCGGATGCGGTGTCGGTCCATTCGTCGGATCACACCGATCTCGAGAGATGGTTGTCGCGCGCCGACCTGTACGGCCGCATCGACCGCCGGATTGCGGACATGCATCCCGATGCGGGTGCGCATCCGCTGAACTTCTGGCCGCTCATCCATCCGCTGTCGCGGCCGATCGTGGCACTGGTGCTCGTTGCTCCGGCGCTCGGCGGCGTGTTGTCGCGCGCGGCATTCCGGCTGGCGGCCGCGCTCGATCGCCTTGGCGCGGGATCGGCGGCGGTCACGAGCGCCGCGCTCGCGTACGCGCTGCAGTACTTCGCCGGCTATCGCGCGGCGTGCGGCAGCATCGCGCAGGTGCGCCGCGAGTGGCGCGCCGCGCGCGCGAATGGGGAGCGTGGCGCGTTGCATCGTTGCCTCGCCGCGATCCGTGCCGATCACAACATGATGCGGCACCACCGCCTGAAGTACCACGGTGACGTGATCCGTTCGGCGCGATTGCCGATCGATCTGGTCTCGAGGGTCGGGCTGCAGATGCTTGCGGTGTACCGCGTGATGCGGCTGTTTGCCGAGTGGCGCGTGCCGCTCGTGCCGCTCGTGCTGTCGCGGCTGATCCGGCATCTCTACGGCGCCGAGATCCATTGGAACGCGAAGATCGCGCCCGGCGTGTCGATCGTCCACGGCACGGGCCTCGTGCTCAGCCACGCTGCCGAGGTCGAACGCGGCTGCATCCTGTTCCAGAGCGTGACGCTCGGAGAAAGCATCGACGCCGAAACCGGCCGTATCGGCGCGCCGCGGCTGGCCGCCGGCGTGCACGTCGGCCCCGGCGCGACGCTCCTCGGACCGATCGAGATCGGCGCGTCGAGCAAGATCGCTGCTGGTGTGGTGTTGATGACGAGCGTGCCGCAGGGCACGCTGGTGATGCCGCCGCAGCCGGTGATCAGCCGGAGGCGCGTGGGCGCGCCGCGCGCCGCGATGCGCGCCGCGTCAGCGGCCTGACTCGTGCTTGCCGATCAGGTAGCCGCGCTCGACGCGCAAGGCGGCGAGAGTCGGCGCAAGCTGTTCGCGAATTGCGTCGAGGTGCGGACGCACGTTGATCGCCACACCGTCGCGCGCGGCATGTTCGATCGTGCGCGCGACGTCGGCGATCGCCACCGCGCCGAGCGTGGCCGCCCCCGCCTTCAAGGTGTGGGCCGCGCGCTCGACCTCGCCCGAAGCGCCGGCAGTGGTCATCGACTCGATGCGCGCGATCAGGTCCGGCGTGTTGGTTTCAAACAGGTCGATCAGCGATCCGATCAGATCCGTGCCTCGATCCGTCGACAAGCCGACCAGTTGGCGCATCGCGCGTTGATCGACACGGACGCCACCCTGGGCAGGAGCGCCAGGCGCCGCCGGACCAGGCGCGGGCTCGCGCGTCAACAGGCCGCGCATCGCCGATGCGAATTCGGCCGGATCAAACGGCTTGGTGTAAATGCCGGCGGCGCCGAGTTTCTGCAATCGCGCCACTTCATCAGGCATGGCTTTCGCGGTCAGGAACACGATCGGCGTCGTTGCCGTCTCCGGCCGCTGGCGCAAGGCCTCGAACACCGTCGGGCCGTCCATGTCCGGCATCATCACGTCGAGGACGATGGCGTCGAACGGCTGGGAGGCGGCGAGCCGTAGCGCCTCGCTGCCGTTGGCCGCTTCGACGACCTCGAAGCCCGCCAGCTGCCGCAGCGACAATCGCGCCACCGTGCGCGCGTCGATTTCATCGTCTACAAGAAGTATCTTCACTGCCGTCACTCGGGTGTGAAAGGTAGGATAAGTCAGATGTACGGTCTGGTAAACCGTGCCATCGAACAGATGGTGCGATCGGAACACGGCGACGAGACGTGGCAGCGCATCAAGGAGCGCGCCGGCGTGACGGTCGAAGTGTTCATCAGCATGGACAGCTATCCCGATGCGACTTCGTACGCGCTGGTCGGCGCGGCCAGCGAGATCCTCGGGCAGCCCGCCGATGCCCTGCTGGAGGCGTTCGGCGAGTACTGGACGCTCTACACAGCGGAGCAGGGATACGGGGACCTGTTTCGGAAGGGCGGCACGTCGTTTCCGAGCTTCATGCAGAACCTGCATTCGCTCCACACGAACGTGGGCCACTTGTTTCCGCACCTGCAGCCGCCCTCGTTCTGGTGCACGGATGTGACCAGCACGTCGATGCGCTTACACTACCAGTCGACCCGACACGGGTTTACCCCGATGGTCGTGGGTCTCGTGCGCGGCCTTGGCCGCATGTTCGACACCGACGTCACGATCACCGTCGAACGCACGCGCGAACACGGCGCGCCGCATGACGAATTCCTGATCGAGTATCGCGCGCGTACTGCCTGATGGCCGTCAGCCTCTCCTCCTCGTCGGTGAGCGATCTGTTCCCCTTCCACGTCGCGTGCGACGGGGAGCTGCGGATCGTCCAAGCCGGCAGGAACTGGCCGAGCGTCAGCCCGGCCGTCGCGGTTGGTGCACGCATGGACGAGTGCTTCGAGCTCGTGCGGCCGCACCTGCCGCTGGCGGTCGAGACCTTCCGCAAGCTGCGCGGCACGGCGATCACGCTCCGCTGCCGTTCGAACAACCTTCGGCTCAAGGGACAGATGATCGCCGCGGAGGGCAGCGGCCAGTGGCTGTTCGTCGGCAGTCCGGCGATCGGCAGCATCGACGACCTCGCGACGTTCGGACTCACGCTCGATCAGTGGCCGGCGCATGAATCGGCGCCTGATTTCCTGTTCGTGCTCCAGGCCAAGGACGCCGCACTCGCCGATGCGCGGGCGCTGTCGGAGCGGCTCGACTGGCAGCGGGCCGAGCTCGAGCGCGCGACGGCGGCGCTGTCGGACGCGATGGCCCAGCGCGAATCGGCGCGCAGCGCCGCCGCCAATCGCGAGGCCTGGATTCGGGCCGTGGTCGATTCCGCCCTCGATGCGGTGATCGCCATCGACAGGCATGGAGTGGTCACGCTGTGGAGCGCGCAGGCCGAAGCGATCTTCGGCTGGAGTTCGGCCGAGTCGATCGGCCGCCGGCTCGACGAATTGATCGTGCCGCCGCAATACCGAGAGGCGCATCGGATCGGGCTGGCGCGCTACCTGGACACGGGCGAGGCGCACGTGCTCAATCGCCGCATCGAGTTGCTCGCGCTGCGCAAGAGCGGCGAAGAATTTCCGGTCGAGCTCGCGATCGCGCCGATTGATGACCGCGGGCACCTCGGCTTCAGCGCGTTCGTCAGCGACATCACCACTCGCCGCAGCAGCGAGCAACTGCTCCACCTGCAGCGCACAGTACCGCAGATCCTGGCCGGGGCGGCCACGATACACGATGCGGCGCGGCCGCTCCTCGAGGTGGTGTGCCGCTCGATGGGATGGGACGCCGGCGCGCTCTGGCTTGAACCAACGCAGGGCGAGGCCGCGGAGTGCGTGGGCACGTGGACCGGCGACCGCCAGCTGGAGGCCTTTGCCGCCGCACTCCAATCGCAGGATGCAGACGCCGCCGTTGACGCCGTTCCGCTCGCCCTCGCTGTGCCGATTGTCACGTCGCACGGCCTGCCCGCATGGGGCGATCACGGTGGCGGCCGATCGATCGGCGCGATGCGCTTCTACTCGCGCCGCGCCGCGCCGGTCGCGACCGACGTGGTCGCCGCCCTCGCCGGTGTCGCGAGCCAGCTCGGCCAGTTCATCGAACGCAGCCGCGCCCAACAGGACAGCGCACAGGCCGCACAGCGTCTCCGCTCCGTCGTCGACAACATGCTCGAAGGGCTCGTGCTCGTCGATGATCAGTTGCGCATCGTCGAGGCCAACCCGGCGTTCGCGAAGATGTTTGGTTACGAGCCGTTCGACCTGGTCGGGCGCTCGATCATCGAGATGATGCCGGACCGTCCCGAGTACCGCGATCAGGAAAACCTGACCATGATGTACCGGCAGTCGCTCGGGCGAGTGTCGGAACACGAGGGCCGGCGGCGCAACGGCGCGGAGTTCCCGATCCAGCTGCAGGTGTACGAAGTCACCACCGCCGATGGCGTGTTGATCGCCGGTCACGTGCGCGACCTGTCGCAGGAACGGCAGGCCGATCGATTGAAGAAGCAGTTCGTCGCGTCGGTCAGTCACGAACTGCGCACGCCGCTGACGGCGATTCGCGGCTCGCTTGGCCTGCTGGCGCTCGGCGCCCTTGGTCCGCTCGAAGATGAGGCGAGGGAAGTCGTGAACATGGCCGAGCGCAATACCACGCGCCTCGTCGGCATCATCAACGACCTGCTCGACATCGAGCGTTTGCAGGCCGGCATGTTCACGCTGAGCCGGGCGGCATTTCCTATCGATCGTGCCATCACCCGCGCGCGTGAAGCGATCGCCGCCATTGCCAGCGAGCAGGACATCACCATTGTCGAACCGCAGAGCGGCATCGAGGCGTGGGGCGACGAGTCGCGTGTCGTGCAGGTGCTCGTCAACTTGATCGGCAATGCGATCAAGTTCTCGCCGCGCGGATCGAGCATCGAGATCCACGTGACGCAACGCAAATCGGAGATCCGCGTCCAGGTGCGCGACCACGGCCGGGGGATCCCCGAGGAAATGCTGGCCGTCGTGTTCGAGCCGTTCCGCCAGGTGGAAGCATCCGACGCTCGCACCAAGGGTGGATCCGGCGTCGGCCTGGCCATCTGCCGCGGCATCATCGAGCAGCACGGCGGCACGATCGGTGTCGACAGTCGTCTTGGCGACGGCGCGACGTTCTGGTTCACCCTGCCGTCGAAACCCATTTCCGCAGCCGCGGCGACAGCGCCGGCTGTAGTAGCCTGAGGCGCGTGCGCAACGTTCTCGTCGTCGAAGACGATCCTTCCGCCAGACAGGTGCTTGGTGCGGTGCTCCGCCGCTCCGGCTTCCCCCCTGTCGCGTTCGATTGTGCGTCGGCGGCGCTCGCGGGCTTGGAGCAGCAGGAGATCGATGCCGCGGTGATCGACCTGTTGCTGCCGGACATGTCGGGCGAGGAGTTGCTGCTCGAACTTCGGCGCCGGCTGCCGGAGCTGCCGGTGATCGTGCTCTCGGCGCAGGAAAGCGTGTCGCGCGCCGTCGAGATCATGAAGTTGCGGCCGTTCGACTATTTCGTGAAACCGTTCGATCACGAGCGGCTTGCGCGCAGCCTCGAAGCCGCGGTGCGCGAGCGCGAGCTGACCGAGCGCGTGCAGCGGCTCGAGCGCGAAGTGCAGGACACCTTCCGCTTCGAGGAGATCATCGGCCGCTCGGCGTCGATGCAACGCGTCTACGACCAGATCGAGAAGGTGCTCAACAACCGCGTGCCCGTGTTCATTCATGGGCAAAGCGGCACCGGCAAAGAGCTCGTCGCCAAGGCGATTCACTATCACGGCACGCGTCGCGCCGGACCGTTCGTCGCCCTCAACTGCGGCGCCATCGCGGAGAGCCTGCAGGAAAGCGAGCTCTTCGGCCACGAGAAGGGCGCCTTCACCGGCGCCGTGGGCCAGTCACGCGGGCGATTCGAACAGGCGCACGGCGGCACGTTGTTCCTCGACGAAGTCGGCGAACTCAGCCCGGCGGTGCAGACGCGGCTGTTGCGCGTCCTGCAGGAAGGCACGTTCCAGCGCCTCGGCGGCACGCAGACGATCACCGTCGATGTGCGCATCGTCTCGGCGACGCATCGCGACCTCGACGCGCTGGTCGCGGCCGGAACGTTCCGGCAGGATTTGTACTACCGCCTGATGGTGTTCCCGCTCGAGATCCCGCCGCTGCGCGAGCGCCCTGAAGACATCCCGCCGCTCGTCGCCCATTTCGTCCGCAAGCATCACAAGGCGCTCGGCAGCGAGTCGACGACGTTTGATCGTGATGCGCTCGACATCCTGTGCCGCTGCGACTGGCCCGGCAACGTGCGCGAGCTCGAGAACATCGTCGTGCGCACGCTCGTGTCGGGCTCCGGCCCGAACCGCGGCATCGACGCACTGCCGCCGTATCTCGTGATGTGCGCGATGGGGCTCGGTGAAGCCGCGCCGACGCCGGCATCGGCGCCGACCGACGTCGTGCCGCTCGCGACGCTCGAAGAGCGCGCGATCCGGCATGCCATGCAGGTCGTGAACGGCAACGTCTCGCTGGCTGCGAGGCGGCTGGGCCTGGGCCGCGCGACGTTGTATCGCAAGCTTGCCGCCCTCGGGCTCGGCGGCGGCGACACCGCGGATCAGTAAGACGTCGATCGCCAGTTGGCGACGAGCGTGACGGGAGCGGCGTGATCCTGCTGGGCAGGCACGTTGATCACGAATCGCCCGTCGCTCGACACGTCGTAGGCGCGGATGGATGCGCCCGCATCGAAGAGCCGCGTCAATGAGCGCACGTCCGATCCATTGATCACCGCCGCATGCATCTCGCTGCCGCGGCGGAAGTAGAGTTCCCGGCCGTCGTGGCTCCAGCGCGGCTCGGTTCCACCCGCGGTGGTCACGCGCATGCGCGCCCCCGGTTTCGGAAACGTGTCCACGTAAATGTCGAACTGCCCTGACTCATCGGACGCGTAGGCGAGCGTGCGGCCATCCGGCGAGATCGCGCCGTAGACCTGGTTGAACGCGCCGGTGAAGTAGGGGCGTGCGTGTTCGCCCTCGACGGGAGGCTGCAGCCACAAATCGTCGCCGGTGTCTGCGTTGCGACGCCCGATGACGAGCGTGTTGCCATCGCGAGACCAATCCCAGACCTGCAACGGCGCATCGAACGTCGCGATCGTTTGCTCGGGCAACACCGCCCCGGCGCCGCGAATCATCACCTTGCTGCGTTGTGCCGCCCACGCGATCCGCAATCCATCTGGTGACCACACGCCGCTCTCGTCCGCATCCGTCGAAAGCGAGAGGCGTGTCGGCGCCGGCTGGGTTGGCGTGCGAATGACGACATCGAGCGTCCGAAACTGGCGGTCGACCTCGGTGACGACGAGTCGACGTCCGTCGGGGGCGATGCGCAGGTCCCACGCGTCGAGGGGCTCGCTCGCCCAGCCATCGAGCGTGCCTTCTCGGGTCACACGTTTCAACTGCCGCAGCATCGTGGAAGGGGCGCCGTAGATCAGCGCATCCGCCGACACGGTTGCGAAGATCTGGCCGAGCGGGCCTCGGCCGACCCGCAGTGCGGCCACGCGAGCGGTGCCCGTGGGCTCGAGCGTCGCCGGATCAATCCGCTGCGCCATCAGTGCGAGATCCTTCAGGTAGAACATCGTCTCGCCCCAGACGAGGGCTTGTGAATCCGTGCCGGCGATCCTCCGACGCGTCGATGGCTCCGCAAGGGAGGCGATCCACACACCCGCGCGCGATGCCTCTGACGCCGTCACCAGAAACAGGACGTGTACGCCGTCCGAAAGAAACGCCGGCCACGCATGCGCGATCTCGCCGTTGGCGCGATCGACGGTGGTCAGCGGCGTGATCGATCCATCCGGCGCCCGATGCATCAGCCCACTGTTGGCGTTCGGCGCAAAGACCATGTCGCCGGCGGCGTTCCACGCGCCGCCGCGACCCGACGGTGCCTCGGCGACGTCACTCACGTGGCCGCCCGACAGGTCGATGGTTTTCAGGCGATTCTCGGTGAAGTAGCCAACACGCGATCCATCCGCGGACCAGAACGGCGCCGCGGCGCCGTCGGTTCCTGCGACCATTCGCGACTCGCCCCGGCGAAGGTCCTCCAGCCACAGCGCGACCAGGCCGTCCTGCGCTGCCGGATAGACGAGCTTCCGACCATCCGGCGCCAGCGCAAGTCCAAAGGGATAGTCACCGCCGCTGCCGACGTTCACTGAGTCTGGGGGAGACCACTTGCTCTGCAGTGGTTCAGGTGGGCGCGGCGGCGGTGGTGGCTGTTCCCGCCAATGGCGGATCGCCGGCACCGCCAGCGCGGCTGCCAGCGCAAGCGCAACGACGGCGAGAGTTGATCGATTGCGCATCTGTTGGGCCATGACCGCATCGCGAGGTCGCAACGGCCCCGCCGACTCGAATGGTATCCTGTCCCTCAGTCCTTCAGGAGGTTACTGCGAATGCGCACACGTCTTCTCGCCGCGATCGTGACGATCCTGGCCGTTGCTGCACCCGGCGCCACGGCGGCGTTTGCGCAAGCGGCTGCGCCCTCGCGACGTCCCGACGTGATCTACGTGCCGACCCCACAGCCCGTCGTCGAGGCGATGTTGCAGGTGGCCAACGTGACCAGCAAGGACGTGGTCTACGATCTCGGCTGCGGTGACGGTCGCATTCCGGTGACGGCGGCCCGCAAGTACGGCGCGCACGGCGTCTGCTTCGACATCGATCCGGAGCGCATCAAGGAAGCCACGGCCAACGTGGCCACCAACAACGTCGGCAACCTCGTGAAGGTCGTGCAAGGCGACCTGTTCGAGCAGGACCTGAGCGGCGCGTCGGTCGTCACGCTCTACCTGCTGCCGTCGCTCAACGTGAAGCTGATGCCGAAGCTGATGAAGGAATTGAAGCCCGGCACGCGCATCGTGTCGCACGCGTTCGACATGGGCGACTGGAAGCCCGAGAAGGAACTCGACGTCGAGGGCCGCAAGGTTTACTACTGGACCATCCCGAAGAAGTAGGCACGAGGCCGCGGCACTGACTCGACGCGCCTTCCTGTCTCTCGCTGCGGTCCTGGCCGCAGGCGCCTTGCTGCTCGCTGCCAGCGGCGGGTTTCGCACCACCGTTGGCGGCATCCGTCTTTCAGCGCGGTCGCCCGTTCCCGTCGCCGCCGTAGCCGTCGCCTACGGCGCTGCGTGGTTGGCCGCCGCGCGCAGACGCAACGCGGTTGCGAGCGATCTCGAATGGGCGTGGGCCGCGACCGAGCGCCGGTCGCGGGTGATCATCATCACCATCACGCTCAGTAGCGCCTTGCTGTCCGCGGTGTTCGAGACGAGGTCGGCTGCCGGCGCCGACGCGTCGGGCTACCTCAGCGAAGCGGCGATGCTGGCGCGTGGCGAGCTCTTTCATCAGGATGATCTCTTCGAGATCGTCGCCGGCCACGATCCCTTCCTCACCTCGCCGCTTGGGTGGCGGCCGTCGCCGGGTGGCGCGCGCCAATCGCCGACGTATCCGCCAGGGCTGCCGATGCTCATGGCCGTGCCGCACGCGATGGCCGGCATTGATGGCGCGTCGATCCTCGTCGTGGTGTCGGGGATGGTCGCCGTCGCTGCCACCGCGGCGATCGCCTTCCGTCTCGCGGGCGCAACCGCCGCGATCCTTGCCGCGATGCTGATCGCGTTCGCGCCGATCTTCATCCACCAGTCGATTCAACCGATGAGCGACGTGCCGGTCACCGCCGCGTGGATGCTGTGCTTCTTCTGCGCGATGACGAACCGCTCGCTCTCGGCCGGCGTCGCGTGCGCATTCGCGGTGTTGATTCGCCCCAACCTCGCGCCGCTGGCAATCGTGCCGCTCGTCGTCGTCGAGCGACGCGTCGCATTCGCGATTCCCGTGGCGATCGCTGCGGCCGTGCTTGCTGCCCTGCAGTCCGCGTGGTACGGATCGCCCTTGCGGTCCGGCTATGGATCGACCGATGAACTCTTCGCCTGGTCGAACATCGCGGGCAATGTTCCTCGCTACGCGTCGTGGTTTCTTTCGACGGCGCCGGCGCTGGCGATGGGCCTGCTGGGCAGCGTGCGACTCCGTACAAATCGCAGCGCCCAGGCCCTCGCCGTGTTTGCGGCGATGGTGATTGCCGCGTACCTCGTCTACGCCGTGTTCGATGACTGGTCGTACTTACGATTCCTCCTGCCGGCGTTGGGCGCATTCGCGGTGCTGGCGGCAGTCGAATTGGCGGCGTGGATCGATCGATCGCCGATCGTGATGCGACCGCTGCTGCTGTTCGCCGTGGTCGCCGCGGTCACGACGCACGCGATGTGGTGGATGCAGCGCGCGGGCACCTTCGACCTGGCCGATCAACTTCGTCGCGTCTCCCAAGTGGCTGCCGTGATCAGTGATCGCACTCCAGCGCAGTCGGCCATCGTGTCGGGCGAGCAGAGCGGAGCGATGCGCTACTACACGCATCGGCCGATCATTCGATGGGAGGCCGCCACGGCGTCGGCGTTGACCGATGCGGTCGCCTTCCTCCGCAAAACGAACCGTCCCGTTTTCGTCGTCCTCGATGCGTGGGAAGAAGGTCCCTTCCGCACCAAGCTCGGTGACGCACTGCCGTTGAACTGGCCTCCGATGCTCGACGCAGGAACGTCACACCGCACGCGGGTGTGGGCGCTCGCCGACCGCGATCGTTTTCGTAATGGCGAGCACGTCGACACCGTCCGAATCCCCTGACGACGGTCTACAATCGTCTTTCAAGTGCGAAAGTTCGATGTCGTAATGCTGCTCGCCATCCTGGCGTTGGCAGCCGGCCTGCGCGTGTGGGCGCCCTGGGACGATGTGTTGAGCGGCCCGCGCGTGAACTTCCTCGAAACCGACGCGTGGTATCACGTGCGTCTCGCCGAAAGCCAGGTGCGCAATTTCCCGTATCGCATCACGGTCGACCCGTACGTTGCGCCCGACGGCGAGTACGTGCCCGTCGCGCCGCTGCTCGATGCCACGATTGCGTCCGTCGCGTTCCTGACGAAGGGCCGTGACGCCTCAACCGACTACATCGAGCGTGTCGCCGCGTTCGTGCCGGCGATCGCCGGCGTGTTGTCGGTGCTGGCGGTGTGGGCGCTGGCGACCATTGCCTTCGATCGCCGCGCGGGACTCATCGCCGGCCTGCTGGCCGCGATCCTGCCCGGGCATTTCCTCGATCGCACGTTGATCGGCTTCGTCGACCATCACGCGCTCGAAGTGTTGTTTTCGTTCGCGACACTGGCGTGCATCGCCTACGGCACGGCGATCGGCGCCGGTGTGTGCCTGGGCTTGTATTTGCTGACCTGGGCGAGCGGCGCGTACTTCGTCTTCATCCTTGCCGCGTGGGTCGTGCTCACCGCGATCGTAGCGCCAAAGTATCGCGACACCGCGAACCGGTTCACGGCGATCACCGCAGCGGTCGCGCTGGCGATGGTGCTCGTGTTCCAGAACCCCGCGTTGTACCGCTACAACACGCAGGTGGCGTCACTGGCCGGACTGCTGCTCCTCGCTGTTGCGTTGATGTACCTCGGCGGCCGCGTCGTTCGCGCGATGGGAGTGATCGCGCTCCTCGCGATCGCGTTCGTCGCCGTCGCCTGGCTGGTCACGCCGACGCTCGTGCAGCAGGTGATCGCGGATGTTGGCCGCTTCCGTCCAGACCCGTCCCGAATGGCCGTGCTCGAAGCGCGCCCGTTGTTCCTCTACTCGGGCAACTGGGATTGGCGGCAGCCGTGGATCTTCTTTCGCAGCGGTTTCTACGTGGGCATCGTGGCTGTCATGGCCCTGGCTGTCTCCGCGCTGCGATCGAGGCGCGTCGATCACCCCCTGATCGTCAGCTTCACGATTGCGAATTACCTGTCGACGCTCGGCCAGAACCGGTTCGGCTACTACCTCGTGCCGTCCACGGCCGTGGTGATCGGATGGCTGGCGACCCAGGTGCTCGACTGGGGCGGCGTCCCGCACGCGGACAACCCCTCCCCGAAGATCCGTCCGCGCATTGTCTTCCAGCGCGAGATCGCGGTGATTGCGGTCGCCGGCCTCGCGATCGCGCCCAACATCGTCCCGGCGGCGATCACGACCACTCGTGTGGGTGGCATGCCCGACTACTGGTTCCAGGCGATGCAGTGGCTGCGCGCGCACACGCCGGAGCCGTTCGGATCGGCGGATTACTACTACACGCATTACGGCACCGAGATCACGCGGGCGTCGTTCACCGTCATGAACTGGTGGGACCAGGGCTACTGGATCGCGCAAACGGCGAGACGCGTGCCGGTCAGCAACCCCACGCAGACCGGCGCCGATACGGCGGCCATGCTGCTCACCGCGACGGACGAAGGCGACGCGCTCGCCAGGCTGTCGGCTACGCGATCAAAGTATGTGATCGTCGATTTCGAGCTGCCGTTTCGCGAGCAGGCCGACGGCTCGCTCGCGGGCCGTTTTCAAAATCTCGCTGACTGGGCGCGCATCCCCACCGAGAAGTTCTACCAATTGTGTTTCGCGCGCCGGAATGACGCCGAGCCGTGGCAGCCGACGTGGATCTACCGCGAGGCGTACTACAGGACGATGGCGTATCGACTGATGGTGCTCGGCGGACAGGTTGCTGAACCCGTTAACAACACCTACGTCGTCGAAACGCGCGAGCGCGTGGATTCGACCGGCCGCCGCTTTTGCGAAGTGGCGAACCGCTGGCAATACGCGCGTCCCGAGGATGCGAAGACCACGGCCGCACAACGCGGCCGCAACTTCGAAGCGGTGGGACTCACGCCGTGGCAGCCCGCGTTCTCGGTACCTGCGATCACGCGTCTGAAAGTCGCGGCCGAGTTCCGTGATCCCGGACAGAAGGCGAACGAGACTCCGATGGTGAGGATCTTCGAAGTCACGGATTCGCGCTGATCGTCGATCGATCACAAGAGGCGTGCGCTAGTCTCATGAGAACGTCTCGCGACCGGCGCCCGGGGGCAGCCACCCCGCGATCCTGCTGTCCTGCTAGCCCGCGAGCGTGCGGGCCTGATAGCCTGTAAGCGTGAGGCTGTCCTCCTTCCAGCGTCTTGCGATCTGGACGACTGCGACCACCTATCTGCTGATCCTCGTCGGCGGACTCGTCCGCGCATCGGGCGCAGGACTCGGATGCCCCGACTGGCCGCGCTGTTTCGGATCGTGGATCCCGCCCTCGTCTGCCGCGGCCTTGCCGCCGCAGTTCGATCCGTCGCAGTTCAATCCAACGCTGATGTGGACGGAGTACCTCAATCGGCTGCTGGGCGTGACGGTCGGGTTCCTGATCTTTGCGACCGCAGTCTCCGCCTGGCGTCATCACCGCCGGGAGCCGCGCATCCTGTGGACGACGATCGCCGCGTTCCTGCTCGTGGGGTACGAAGGTTGGCTTGGCGGCCGTGTCGTGGCGCACCAGCTGGCCCCGTGGATCGTCACGGCGCATCTGATCGTTGCCATCGTGATCGTGCAGCTGCTGCTGTATGCGACGTTCGTCGCCGGCGCGCCGCGTGCGACGCATGCGACGGGCGCCACGTGGGGGGCCACCGTCCTCATCGCCCTTACGCTGCTGCAGGCCGGCGTCGGCACGCAGGTGCGCGGTGACATCGATGACGCGGTCGCCGCCGGCACCGAACGCCTCCACGCGCTCGCGACCGTCGGCCGCACCGATGTTCTGCACCGCGATCTCGCCTTCATCGTGCTGATCGTGACGACCCTGGTGGTGTTGCGGCTGCTGTCGCGCAGGTCGCCGCTGGTTCGCTGGGGCGTGGCGATTCTGGCGCTGGTGCTGGGGCAGATTGCCATCGGCGTGTTCATGGCGTATGGTGCGCTGGTCCCGCCCGCGCAGGTGGCGCATTTGACGATGGCGAGCCTGCTGCTTGGAGCGGAGACCGTGTTATGGCTGCTTAGTTGGAGGCAAAGCACATGACGGCTCGACGATCGATCGCCGCGCTCCTCGCACTGTTCGCATGCGGCTGCTCGCAGCCTTCGCCCCCCACGCCAACCAATCAAACGTCACACGCTGCGGATCATGCCGCGACCCCGGCTCCGCGGGCGGCGTTGCTCGGCAACCTTGGCTCGTATCATCGGGAGATCAAGACCGGCAATGCGGACGCACAGCGGTTCTTCGATGAAGGCCTGACGCTGTTGTACGGCTTCAATCACGAGGAGTCGTTCAGGTCGTTTGAGCTGGCGGCCGGGAAAGACGCCGCATCGCCAATGCCGCACTGGGGCATGGCGCTCGCGTTGGGCACGAACATCAACGACATCGCGCCCGCCGAGCGATTGAAGCAGGCCTACGCGCATCTCGCAGAGGCGCAGAAGCGAAAGGCGAATGGCAGCGCCGTCGAGCAGGGACTGGTCGATGCGCTCGCGAAGCGCTACGTCGCGGATCCAACCGGCGACCAATCCGCTCGTGAGCGCGACTACGCCAATGCGATGGCGGCCTTGTCGAAGACGTTCCCCGAGGATCTCGATGTCGCGACGCTGTATGCGGAAAGCATGATGAACCTGCGTCCGTGGCAGCTCTACGCAGCCGATGGGACGCCGGCGCCGGGCACGGCGGAAATCGTCGCTGCGCTCGAAGGCGTGATGCGTCGAAATCCGAATCATCCCGGCGCCAATCACTACTACATCCACGCGGTCGAGGCGTCGAAGTCTCCCGATCGCGCGACCGTGCAGGCCGAGCGCCTCGAAACGCTCGTGCCTGGCGCTGGTCACCTGGTCCACATGCCGGCCCACATCTACATCCGCACGGGGCAGTACGCGAAATCGGCGAAGAGCAATGCCGATGCGGCGGCGGTTGACGAACGCTACTTCAAGGCCACGGGCACGAGCGGCATGTACGCGACGATGTACTACACGCACAACCTGCAGTTCGAATCGGCGGCCGCGATGTTCGCCGGGCACCTGGCCGAAGCGAAAGATGCCGCGCGCCGCACGGTGTCGTTTGCGGATCCGATCGCCGACCAGATGATCATGATCGAGCCGTTCGCGGCGCAGGAGCTGATCGTGCTGGTCCGCTTCGGGCAGTGGGCCGACATTCTCTCCGCAAAGGCGCCGCCGGCATCGCGTACGCTGCAGAGCGTGATCTATTACTTCGCGCACGGCGCGGCCCTTGCCGCGACGGGCAAGGTCGGCGAGGCGGAAAGTGATCTCGCCGCGTTGAAGGCCGCTGCCGCGAAGATTCCCAAGGACGGCATGGTCGGACCGGCGAACTCGGCGGCACAGGTGGCGGCTGTCGCGAGCGCGGATCTGACGGCACGCATCGCCGATGCGAAGGGCAACGTCAACGCCGCCGTCGCCGGATTCACCGCCGCCGTCGCTGCCGAGGACGCGCTTGGCTACAACGAGCCGCCTGACTGGCTGAACCCGGAGCGCGAGCGATTGGGAGCCGTTCTCCTCAAGGCGAAGAGATACGCGGATGCCGAACGCGTGTTCCGCGCCGACCTCGAGAAGAATCCGGGTAACCCGCGATCGCTCTACGGCCTCTTCCGCGCGTTGGACGGGCAGAAGAAGTACGCAGCCACTGACACCAAAACGCAGTTTGAGAAGGCCTGGGCCGGCGCCGACGTCACACTCAGCGACGACCTCTACGGTCAGAAAAAGTGAACCTGCTACACTTTTACGGTTTTCGTAAATGCGAGCAAAAATGAAGCAGGTTCGTTTTTCAGGGAGAGCGGCATGAAACGCTTGGGATTGCTGGTGATGTTGGCCGTGTTCGCGACGAACGCAGCGGCGCAAGGCGGATACGACGTCGCTGCGCTCAACGCGTTTCACGCCGAACGCGAACAGATCCTGCTCGCCGACGACGGGTGGTTCACCGTGGCCGGGCTGCACTTCCTGAATCCCGGCGACAACAAATTCGGATCGGATCCGCTCAACGACGTCGTGCTCGATTATCCAGACGTGCCCAAGCAGGCGGGCGTCATCAGCATGAACGGCACCACCGTCACGATCAAGGCCGCCGCCGGACAGACGCTGACCTACAACGGCAAGCCCGCGAAGGAAGGCGTGCTGCGCCTCGCCGCGAACGGCCAGCCCGCCGACACGATCACCTACAAGACGACATCGTTCTTCCTGCACTACAGCGGGCCGCGGCTGGCGATTCGCGTGCGCGATCAGAACGCGCCGCTGCGCAAGAACTTCTCGGGCCTGAAGTGGTACCCGGCGAACCCGTCGGTGAAAGTCGTCGGCCAGTTTACGAAGCTCGCCAAACCGAAAACCGTCCAGGCGCCGAATATCCTCGGCGACCTCGAGCCGTTTGACGTGGCCGGCACCGTGGCGGTAACGATCGGCGGCAAGCCGGCGAACATGGAAGCGTGGAAGTCCGGCGACCAGTTATGGTTCGTGTTCCGCGACCTGACGAGCGCCGACACCACGTATCCGTCCGCGCGCTTCCTGTACACCGACATGCCCGGCCCCGACGGCAAGCTGGTCATGGACTTCAACCGCGCGCGCAATCCGCCGTGCGCCTACAACCAGTGGACCACGTGCCCGCTGCCGCCGGCGGCCAACAAGCTCGCGGTGCGCATCGAGGCGGGCGAAAAGCGCTACCACGGCGACTCTCCGAGCGCCGACAAGAAGTAGGACGCAAACGGCGATCGACTCCAGCTACGCCGCCTTCGTCACCTTCACGTTCGTTCTCGTCGTCACTCCCGGATCGACGACGGCAGTCGTCGTCCGCAACACGCTTGAATGCGGCCGCCGCGCGGGATACCTCACGGCGTTCGGCGCCGCGCTCGCCAATGCCACGATCGCGATCGCGTGCGGCCTCGGGCTCTCGGTGTTGATGACGGTGTGGCCGGGATCGCTCGAGGTGATTCGCATCGCCGGGGCGACGTTCCTCGCCTGGCTCGGTCTTTCGAGCCTCTACCGCGCGATGCGCATGCACGACGGCGGCATCAGCATGACGCTCGATCCCGACGCCGCGCCGGCCCGATCGCATGCCGGTGCGTATGTGGGGGACGGTCTCGCGATCAACCTGCTGAGCCCGGTGATCATCAGTTTTTACCTGTCCGTCGTCCCGACCTTTATTCCGGTGGCCGCGTCGCGTTTCTATTATTCTGGTCTCGCGGCAACGCACGTAAGCATGGCGATGGCTTGTCATTCGATGTGGGCGACGGCGCTCGACCTGATGCGACGCTGGTTCGTGGCGCCGTGGACGAGGCGCGCCCTCCAGGCCGGCACCGGACTCGCGTTGATCGCCCTCGCGTTGCGCGTGCTCGGCGGCAGCGTGATCGCACCGGTGCATGCCCAAGCGCATGCGCGCGTGCCGGTCCTCGCCGAGCTGTTTACGTCTGAAGGCTGCAACAGTTGCCCGCCGGCCGATCGCCTGCTCGAAACGCTGCTGCGCGAACAGCCGATCGATGGCGTCGAGGTCGTGCCGCTCAGCGAGCACGTGACCTACTGGGACCACCAGGGGTGGCGCGATCCGTTTGACTCGCAGCAGTTCACGCAGCGCCAGCAGCAATACGGCCTGCGATTCAACCTCGATTCGATCTACACGCCGCAACTCGTGGTCGACGGCAGCCGCGAGATGATCGGCAGCGATCGACAGGCGGTGGAGAAGTCGCTGCGCGAGGCGGCCGCCGCAATCAAGACGCCACTGCAGGTGCACGTCGATGCGAACACGGCCGCGAGCGTGGATGTGTCCGCACGCGTGACGGCGCCGCCAGACGAACGCTCCGCCGAGCTGTGGTTTGCGCTGACCGAAGATCATCTCGTCGTGCAGGTCACCCGCGGCGAGAACGCAGACAAGACGCTGACGCATTCGGGTGTCGTGCGCGTGCTGCTCAGTGCCGGCTCCGCGGATGTCAGCTCGAAAAAGGTGTCGTTCAAGTACCTGCCGGACTGGAAGCGCGAGAACCTGCGCGTCGTCTCGTTCCTCCAGTCGCGCAAGACACGCCGGGTACTGGCGGTCGGAACCACGTCGATTGGATCCCCGAAGTAAACGCATCCCGACGCGGCCGCCGTCGATGCAGCCGGCACCCGTCGCCGATCCCGATGCCGCCTCCTTCCTCGACGATGGGGCGCACTATCCGGGTGGACATGCGCGCGGCGTCGTGCGCGTGCGTGACGCTGCAGAAGTCTCCGCACTCCTGAGAGAAGGGAGGCGCATCCTCCCGATCGGCGCGCAGTCATCGCTGACCGGCGGCGCGACGCCGTTCGGTGAAGTGGTGCTCAGCACGGAACGATTGACGCAGGTCGCACGGCAGGGTGATCGCGTGCGCGTGGGCGCCGGAGTGACGTTGCAGGCGTTGCAGGACGACCTTGCGCCGGCAGGCCGATGGCTGCCGCCGGTGCCGACGTACCTCGGTGCGTTTGCAGGCGGCGCCGTGGCGACATGCGCAGCGGGCGCGGCGACGTTCAAGTACGGCACGATGCGCGACTGGGTCGACGGCCTCACGATCGTGCTTCCCGGCGGCGACGTGCTCGAGATCGAAAGGGGGGACTACCACGCCGATGCGGACGGCAGGTTCGTGATCGCCACCGCAACCGGCGATCGCATCGTCCAGGTGCCGCGCCTCCACATGCCGGACGTACCCAAGCGATCCGCCGGCTACCACTGCGCTCCGGGCATGGACCTCGTCGATCTGTTCATCGGCTCGGAAGGAACGCTCGGCGTCGTGACCGACGTCGTGTTTCGAACCGCGCCGCGACCTGCGGGCGTCTGCCGCGCGATGGTGCCGGTATCGACGGAGCAGGCCGCCATCGACCTCGTCGCCGACTTGCGCGAGGCATCGATCCGCACGTGGCGCAGTGGTGATCCGCTCGGCGTCGACATCTCGGCCATCGAGCACATGGATGCGCGCTCGATCCAGGTCGTCCGTGAGGACGGCATCGATCGAAAACTCGACCTGGTCCTTCCTGTCGGCGCCGCCGTCGTGCTCTTGATCGACCTGGAGTTGCCGGCCGTCATGGCGTCCGCCGACCTGTGGTCCCAGCTGGAGTCGATCCGCGACGCATCGGCAATGGACTCACCATTGACGCGCTTCTGCCGCATGCTCGATCGACGGCAGGCGCTCGACGATGCGGAGATCGCGCTGCCGAAGGACCGCGCCCGCGCGGCGGCGTTTGCCGAGCTGCGCGAGGCCGTGCCTGCCGGCGTCAACCGCCGCGTCGCGCGGGCGAAACAGATCGACCCGCAGATCTCGAAGACCGCCGCCGACATGATCGTGCCCTTCGACCGCTTCGGCGACATGATGCGGGAGTGCCGCCGCGTCTTCGACGAACGCGATCTCGATCTCGCGGTGTGGGGGCACATCTCGGACGGCAACGTGCATCCCAACGTGATTCCCCGCAGCGCCGACGATGTGACGAAGGGGCGGGACGCGATTGTCGAGCTCGGCCGCGCGGTGATCGCGGTGGGTGGGTGCCCGCTCGCCGAGCACGGTGTGGGACGGAACCTCGTCAAGCAGCAGCTGCTCGAATTGCTTTACGGTCGAGACGGAGTTGCGGCGATGCGCGCCATCAAGCTGAGCCTTGATCCGAATGGCTCACTCGCATCAGGAGTGATCTTCCCGCCACGATAACAGCCGCATCCTGTCGGGGGTGCTGAGTGCCGGGTGCCGAGTGCCGGTGCGCGTGCCGGTCACAACATTGGTCCCGCGGCGCCAATCGCTGATACGTTTAAGTGTTGATGAAGTTGCTGTTGCTCGCCGCGCTGATGAGCGCGGCGCCGACCGTGTACGACGGACGGTCGGGATCGATCGACGTCGCGCCTCCTCGGATCGATCAAGCCATCGAGATCGACGGCAAGCTCGATGAGGCCGTCTGGTCGCAGGCCGCGGTGCTCTCCGGCTTCTCGCGCTACGCGCCGCTTGATGGCGCGCCGGCGGAGAACGCGACAGAAGTGCTCGTCTGGTATTCGCCGACCGCCATCCATTTCGGCATTCGCGCCTCCGCGCCGGCCGGATCAGTGCGCGCGACGCTTGCCGACCGCGATCACCTGCAGTCGGACGATCACATCCTGATTTTTCTCAGCACCTACAACGACGGCCGCCAGGCGCTGGTGTTCGGCGTGAACCCGCTCGGCGTGCAGCTCGATGGCTCGCTCGCAGAGGGCATGCGCGGCAGTGGCGGCGGGTTCGGCGGCCTGGTGAGCGGGCGAGAAGCGCCGGACCTGAATCCGGATTACGTGTTCCAGTCGAAGGGCCGCATCACGGAATCGGGATACGAGGTGGAGGTCCGCATTCCGTTCAAGAGCCTTCGCTACCAGTCGCAGCCCGAACAGGACTGGGGCATTCACATCACTCGCGTGGTGCCGTACCAAGGCATTGAAGACACGTGGGCGCCGGCCAAGCGCGATGCCGCGTCGTTCCTCTCGCAAGCGGGGCATTTGAAGAACCTCCGCGACCTCCGCCGTGGACTCGTGCTCGACGTGAACCCCGTCACGACCGCGAAGCTCGATGGCCGGGAAGGATCGTCTGGATGGGCGTACGACGGCAGCCGCCCGGAATTTGGCGTCAACCTGCGATGGGGCATCACGCCGAACCTGACGATGAACGGGACGATCAATCCCGACTTCTCGCAGGTGGAGTCTGATGCCGGCCAGTTCACCTACGATCCCCGCCAGGCGCTGTTCTTCCCGGAGAAGCGGCCGTTCTTCCTCGACGGCAGCGAACAATTCGCAACGCCCAACAACCTGATTTACACCCGCCGCGTCGTCTCGCCGATTGCGGCAACGAAAGTCACCGGCAAGGTCACGGGCCGCACGAGCCTCGCGTATCTGGCCGCCGTGGACGACGCGTCGCTGTCGGCGAGCGGGCACGATCATCCGGTGTTCAACATTCTCCGCCTGCAGCAGGACCTCGGCGCGAAGTCGCGTGCCGCGCTGGTCTATACCGATCGCATCGACGGCGATCGTTCGAATCGCGTCATTGGGTCGGACGCGCGATTCGTGTGGGGCGACATCTACAGCCTCACCGCGCAGGGCGCGCTGAGCCGCACTGCGGTCAACGGGGCGGTGACGACGGCGCCGCTATGGCAGAGTGTGCTGGCGCGCACGGGCCGGCGGTTCCAGTTCCGCTACACGGTGCGCGGCATAGATCCAGATTTTCGCGCGGCCGCGGGATTCATCTCGCGCACGGGTGTGGCCTCCGGCAACTTCAACCACACGCTCGTGACCTACGGCAGGCCGGGCAGTCCGATCGAGCGCTGGTCAAGCGACGTGGTCGTCGATGGCTCCTGGGTCTACGAGGACCTCATGGCCGGCCGCCCGTCGCAGGATCGCAAGCTGCACTTCAACAACAACGTGACGTTCAAGGGCGGGTGGCGCGTCGGCGGCTCGGTGCTGTTCGAGTCGTTCGGCTTCGACCAGCGGTTGTATTCGAACTATTACCGCGCGCGTCCGGGGGCGAGCGGGATCGAGCACGTGCCGTATCCGGCGGGGCCGCGGCTGCCGAATCGCGATTACGTGTTGTCGGCCACGACGCCGCAACGCGCCGGCGTCGAGTTCGACGGCCAGATCGTGTGGGGGCAGGACGAAAATTTCTACGAATGGTCGTCCGCTGACATCGGCTTCGTGAACCTCGGCTTCGCGTGGAAGCCGACCGACAAGCTGCGCGTCGAGCCGCGCTACCAGATGCAATCGTTCCGGCGACGGAGCGATGGGACCATCGTGGGCGTGCGCAGGATCCCGCGCGTCAAGACCGAGTATCAGATCTCCCGGCCGATCTTCATCCGCTTCGTCGGCGAGTACAGCAGCGACTGGCAGGACGACCTGCGCGACGATTCGCGCTCGAACGCGCCGATCTACATCCTGAATCGCGCCACCGGCCAGTACGATCGCGCCGCGGGGACGTCCGTGCGGTCGTTCCGTGCCGACGTGCTGTTCTCGTACCAGCCGACGCCGGGCACCGTGCTGTTTGCGGGGTACGGCAACACGCTCGCCGACGTGAACGACGACTTCAAGACGCGCGCCTTGAAACGCGCGAGAGACGGGTTCTTCTTGAAGTTTAGTTACCTGTTTCGACTGTGAAATTGACGATTGGGAGATTCCTTGATTCCTTGATTGTTGGGTGATGTGAAATTGTCGATCGCCGAATCATTCAGCGATTTCACATCGACATTCACCCAGCAATCGTCAATCAAGGAATCTTCAATCACCCAATGTCCTCAGGCTTGGGCCGCCAGAGCACCACCACCTTGCCGACGCCGTAGACGAGCGCGGCATCGGTGCGTGCGGCGATCGCGTCCGCGCTGTCGCGGCGCGCCTCGCGGTCATCGCCGACGATCTTGACCTTGATGAGCTCGTGGGCGGTGAGCGCGCGATCGACTTCCTTGACCACCGCATCGGTGACGCCGCCGTGACCCACCTGGACGCTGGGTTCGAGGGAGTGGGCGCGGGCCTTGAGGTGCGCACGTTCGCGGGGCGTCAATGAGACCGGCATGACTCGATTGTATTCCCGGCGGGAACTCGGCTCCCAACGGGAGTAGAATCCCGACGGGAGTCAGTCATGCTGAGTGAATTCAAGGAATTCATCGCCAAGGGCAACGTGATGGATCTCGCCGTCGGCGTGATCATCGGCGCCGCGTTCCAGAAGATCGTGGACTCGCTGGTGAACGACATCGTGATGCCGGTCGTCGGACTCGTTACCGGCGGCACTGACTTCACCAATCAATGTGTCGTGCTGCATGCCGGCGCCAAGGCGGCGCCGCCGTACGCCTCACTGGCGGAGGCGAAGGCGGCCGGCGCGACCATGCTGGCCTACGGCGCTTTCATCACGCAGGTGCTGCAGTTCCTGATCCTCGCGTGGATCGTGTTCCTGATGGTGAAGGCAGTCAACCGGATCAGGCGGCAGTCAGCCTGACGTGGCCGATGTGATGGCGTCCGTGCCACGCATACAGCTGTAAGTACCAGTCGAGCGCGCGCGGGCCGTGCTCAGGATGCACCGCTTCGCGCGCGAAGTCGGCGTCGCGCATCGACTGCAGCAGCGCGTGCCAGCGCGCATGCAGCCCCTCGAGGATCTGGATCGACAACTGTGGATCCAGCGTCATGTCGGCCAGCTTGGCCCACTCCACTTCGTTGTACGGCTTGATCGTCGGCCTGTCTTCCGTGAGCGCGAGGCGGAAGCGGATGAACGCATTCATGTGGCTGTCGGCGATGTGATGCACCACCTGCCTCGTCGTCCAGCCACCCTCACGATACGGCTGATCGAGGCGGGCGCCCGGCATGGCGGCCTTGAGCTCGGCCGGCAACGCGCCGATCGCGGCCATGCAGTCGCGACGCGTCTGCGGCGTGGGGTTCGGGTCGAACGCAAATTTTCCGGTCGGGAATCGTGGATCCATCCGCCGATGATAGCGCACGCGCGCGGTGCGCTCTCCCGCTAGAACGTCTTCCTCGCTTCGAGGTGCGCTTCGATGTCCTTGCGATCTTTCCAGATCGGGCGCATCTCCTTGCGCGACATCAGCTTGATCTGGTCTTCGACGTGCGGCGATCCCTTCTTCGACCAGTTGCCGTAGCTGAGCAGGCCTTCGGCGTGGATCGGCGTCGAGAATTCGACGACCGCGAAGAACGTATCGCCTTGAATGCCTTCGATCTTGCCGTCCTTGAACGGTGAGACACCGACAGTGCGGATCGCACCGAGCTGCGATGGCGCGCCGTTGCCCGGCAGATCGACGTTGCCGCGGCGGAAGCGCAGCACCTCGCCCCACGGCACGTTCAACTTGCCGTACTCCTTCTCCACATCACCCGCGACCTTGTCGAGTGCGGTCATCGCCTTGGCCGCATCCGCGAACCCTCGCGGCGTGTCGAGCGGCCTGCGATCGTCGCGCGCCACGGCAAAGCCGCCGATGCACTCGAAGTCGTTGCCGGTTTCGGTCATGAACTTGTAAAAGAGCAGCGTGCCGTCGCTCGTCGTCTCGGACTGCCGATCCCAATGCGCGAGCACATCCGCAGCGCGCTTGGCGCGATTGGTGCCGATCCTCTTCGCGGTCGCAACGATGTCGTCGACGAACTGGTCGGCGGTCTCGAGCCGCGTCGACAGCTTGCCGGCTTTGACGTCGGCGAACGTCATCTTCTTGCCCGTGAAACCGCTGAGGATGCGCGTGCCGCGCTGCGCGCGCTGCGTGATGCCCTGCGGCGCGGCGAAGCCGGCGGCGAACGTCGTTGAATCGAGCATCGGCGGATAGACCGACGTCCACGGCATGTCGTTCGAGTTCTGGACCCAGCCGGTAGGCGGATCGAAGACCTGCGGCACCTGGTCGAACGGCACGATCGTCGTCGCGATCAGATCAGAGCGATCGCCGGGGACGACGCCCTGCCAGTAGCGGTAGTCGCCGGTCGGATGCACGGGCAGCGTCGCGTTGTAGACGTAGCCGATGTGGCCGTCGCGATCCGCATATGCGGTGTTGAACAACGGCAGTTGCTGCATCCGCATCGCCTCTTTCCACTCGGCGAGGTTGTGGGCGAGGCCCATGCGCCAGAACTGCTCGAACAGGCGCGGACGATCGATGGCGGCGACGCGCATGGCGATCGTCGCGCCGTTGCGCTCGGCGACGACCGGCCCATGGACGGTGCGGCGGATCGTCAGCGTCTCCTGCCGCATCTGTCCGTCCTTGCCCTTGATCTTGATCACTTCGGTGGACGTATCGAACGGCTTGACCGCGCCGTCGAGCACGTAGCCGCCATCCTTCAGCGTCAGGCGATACAGGTCGGACTCGGCAGGATTGTTGGTCGTCTGCGTCCAGCCAACGAAGTCAGTGAAGCACTGGCGGAGCACGGGGAAGCCGACCCAGACCGCGCCGTACGACGTCACGCCCGGCGCCGTCAGCTGCACCTCGAAGTAGGTGTGCATGTCGCCCCATTGCAGGTGCGAGTTGCTGAGCAGCATCGCGTGGCCGTTGGCCGAGTACGACGGCGCAATCGCCCATTCGTTCGAGCCATGCGTGTCGAGATCGGCGCGCCGCAGGCGGCCGTCGAGCTTCGACGGGTTGATGATCCAGTCGTAATGAATCACGCGCAGGCAATGCGCGTAGACATCGTCGACCGTCACCGGCAGCACCTGCCTGGCTTCGGCGCTGAGATCGGACGGATGCTCCTTGGCCCACGCGTTGAGACCATCGACGAACGAGGCGATCAGCGGTCCGAACTGCGGTGTCTGCCCCTTCGCCCATTCCTTTGCGCGCGCGGGAAGGCCGTTGGTGCGGACCCAGCGATCGGCCTCGAGATACTGCTCGCCGTAGATCTCGGCGCCGCGGCCGCGCGCCTGCGCGTAGAGTCGCAGCAGAAGTTCGGAGTGCGCCTCCATCTGTGCATAGCCGTAGGCGTAGAACAGGCTTGGATGATCGGGCGCGAAGATGTGGGCGATGCCCCAGGTGTCCCAGAGGATCTCGGTGCCCTTGACCGGGGTGGCGGCGCTCAGCCGAGCGGGCTGCGAAGCGACGGTGAGCGTCAGTGCAAGCGCGGCGGCGAACAAACGCATGGAACCTCCCGTGTGGTTCGCCACCTTATCACGATCGTGGCAGCCCGCAGCGGGCGGGGTTTACCGCCCGCTACTCAGGAATCTTCGTGGGTTCGGCGTTGGGCCGCAGCCAGTGTCCGAAGCGCCGCGCCCAGTAATACGACACGGGCAGCACGATCAGCGTCAGCGCGGCGGCCGAAATCGTGCCGGCGACCACCACCACTGCGATCGGACGCTGCGTTTCACTGCCGATCTCGTGCGACAAGGCCGCGGGGAGCAGACCAAGCGCGGCCAGCAGGCCCGTCATCAGCACCGCACGGAGGCGATCGCGTGCGCCGTTGAACACCGCGCCGAACAGGTCCTCGCCCGCGGTTTCCCTCGTGCGAATTGCCGACACCATCAGCACGCCGTTAAGCACGGCCTGGCCGAGCAGCGCGATGAAGCCCACCGCCGCGGCCACCGACAGCGACATGCCGGCCATCGCCAGTCCGGCGACGCCGCCAACGAGCGCGAGCGGCACGTTGAACATGATGAGCAGCGAATCGAACAGCGACTGGAACTGCGAGAAGAGCAGCACGAACGTAATCACCAGTGCCGCGGGAATCACCAGCTGCAGGCGCGCCATCGCGCGCTGCTGATTCTCGAACTCGCCGCCCCAGATCACCGAGTAGCCCGCCGGCAATTTCACCTGCTCGGCCACCTTCCGCTGCGCCTCGGCCACGAAGCTGCCCATGTCGCGATTGCGGACGTTCATGCGCACGCCGACGTAGCGGCGGCCATTTTCGCGCGTGATCGCCGCGCGGCCGGTCTTCATGCTGACGTCTGCGACCGTCGACAACGGGATCAGCGCGCCGCTCTTGAGCGGCAGCATGAGGTTGCGAATCGCGCCCGCGTCTTCGCGCGTCGCCTGCGGCATGCGCACGGTGACGTCAAATCGCCGCTCGCCCTCGAAGATGTCCGTGGCGGTGTGACCGGCCATCGCGGTTTCGAGAAAGTCCTGCACGTCCTCCAGGTCGAGGTTGTATCGCGCGAGCGCCGGCCGATTGAGGAGGACCGACAACTGCGGCATTTCGCCGGCTTTCACGATGCCGACATCCGAAGCGCCGGGCACGGCGGCAATCGTGTCGTTGGCCGCCTCGGCCGCCTTCTGCAGTTCCACGAGATCGTCGCCGTAAATCTTCAGCGCGATCTGCCCG
The DNA here is from genome assembly GCA_964495855.1 of uncultured Acidobacterium sp. GTDB lineage: Bacteria > Acidobacteriota > Vicinamibacteria > Vicinamibacterales > UBA2999 > 12-FULL-67-14b. Next base: position 33,425 of record CAZBYY010000002.1, read on the forward strand.
AACTGGCCGGCGATGTTCTCGTTGACGTTGTCGCGAATCGGCTGCGAGAAGTTGTACTCGGGGCCCGGAATCTCCTGGAGGCTCTTTTCCATCTCTGGCACGAGGTCGTACGGCGAGTGCGCTCCCGCCCGCCACTCGTGGAGCGGCCGTAGCTTCAAGAAGAACTCGAGGTTGTTCGGGAGCGTCGGGTCCGTGCCATCCTCGGGTCGGCCGAGCTGCGACAGCACGTCGGCGACTTCGTGCGTACGAAGCAGCCGCTCGCGGATCTGTGGCACGAGGCGTCGAGCCTCAGTGAGCGACACGTTCCCCGGTAACGAGAACGTGACATACAACGATCCCTCGTTCAGTTCCGGCAGGAACTCTGAACCGAGCTTCGGCAACAGCACAATGGCTGCGGCAAGTGCGCACGCGGCAATGCCCATCACAGGGCCCGGGTTGGCGAGCGCGAGCCGCAGCGTCGGGTCATACGCCGTGCGCAACCAGCGCAGCACCGGCGAGTCGGGCAATGGCTTGCGCGACTTGCGAAGCGCCACCCACACCAACACGGGAACGAGCGTGAAGCTGAAGATCAGCGCGCCAACGAGCGCGCTCACCACCGTGTGGGCCATCGGTCCGAAAATGCGGCCCTCGACGCGCTGCAGCGAGAAGATCGGAATGTACGCCGCGATGATGATCAGCAGCGAAAACAGCGTCGGCCGCGCCACCTCCTGGGCCGCGTGCAGGATGCGCGATTTCAGCGTTTCGGGATGGTCGCCGGCATCAACCTTGTGGAACAGGTGTTCGACGAGGATCACCGCGCCATCGACGATGATGCCGAAGTCGACCGCGCCCATCGACAGCAGGTTCGCCGACATGCCGCGCAGGTGCAGGTAGAGGAACGATGCGAGCAGCGACAACGGGATGATTGCCGCCACGATCAACGACGCACGCAGGCTCATCAGGAAGACGAACAGCACGGCGATCACCAGCACCGCGCCTTCGGTGAGGTTTCGGAAGACCGTCTTCAGCGTTGAATCGACCAGCTCGGTGCGGTCGTAGAACGCCTTGATGCGCACGCCCGCCGGCAGTTGTCCGCCGTTCAGATCGTTGACCACCGTTCGCATGGCGGCGAGCACCTGCGACGGGTTCTCGCCGCGCCGCATCAGCACGATGCCTTCGACGGCGTCTTCTTCCTTGCCGCGGCTGACAATGCCCTGCCGCGGCGCGTAGCCGACGCGCACGGCCGCCACGTCCTTGACGGTGACCGGAACGTCGCCGTGGAAGGCCACGCGCACCTGCTCGATGTCCTTGACGTCGCTGAAGATGCCCATGCTGCGGATCACGAACATCTCCGAGCCGCGCTCGACGTAGCCGCCGCTTGCGTTGTGGCTGGCCTTCTGCAGCGCCTCGAACAGCTCCGACAAGTCGACGTGAAGCGTCGCCATGCGCGCCGGGTCGGGCTCGACGTGCACTTCCTTGATCAAGCCGCCGTAGGACACGACGTCGGCGACGCCGGGCACCTGCAGCAGCCGCGGACGCACGTTCCATTCCTGCAGCGTGCGCAGTTCCATCAGGTCCGTCGTGTCGCTCTCGAGTGAGTAGCGGAACACTTCGCCGATCGGGGTGGCCAGCGGGCCGAGTGACGGCTTGACGCCGTCGGGGAGATCGGCCTGCGAGGCGCGCTCGAGGACCTGCTGGCGCGCAATCAACGGATCGACGCCTTCGTTGAAGGTCAGCGTGACGTTCGACAGCCCGAACAGCGAGATGCTGCGCAGCCGGAACAGCCCGGGCGTGCCATTCAACGCGCGTTCGAGCGGAATGGAGACGCGACGCTCGACTTCCTCTGTCGGCTGGCCCGGCATGAGCGTGATCACCGAGACCTGCGTATCCGTGGGGTCTGGAAACGCCTCGACCGTCAGACTGCGGAAGCCGTAGTAGCCCCAGCCCGCCACGATAGCGGCGAGGACGAACGGGGCGACCGTGTTCCGGAGCGAATACTTGAGGAGCGCGTCGATCATGGGACGTCCGGCCTACTGCGAAATTTCAATCTGGTTGTCGAGCAGGATGGCGCCTTCCTGCACGATCGTTTCGCCGGGCTGCAGGCCCTTCATGATCGGCATGCGGCCTTCATGGGCCGAGCCGGCGACGACTTCGCGGCGGACGAAATGCCCAGGCTTGTCCTGGACGTAGACGTACTGGTGCTCGCCGTCCGACACGATGGCGCTCGCGGGGATCTCCAGCGCCGGCTGTGGCTGCTGCACGCTGAAGCGCACGCGCGCGTAGACGTTCGGACGCAGCCGGCGATCGGCATTCGCCAGGCGCACGCGCACGGGCAGCGTGTGACGCTCCGGATCACCGATCGACGACAGCATCAACACGCGGCCCGTGAGCGTCGCGCCCGGCAGCGACGGCGTCGTCACTTCGGCGACGTCGCCCGGCCGCAGGTCGATGGCCTGGTTTTCAAACACGTCGGCGATCACCCACACCGACGACAGATCCGCGACGACCATCAGCGACGGTGAATCTGACGACACCTGCTGGTTGACGACCACGCTCTTCTCGACCACCACGCCGTTTCTCGGCGCCGGGATCACCAGCTCGCGGCCTTCCGGTGTTGCGCGGATCGACGCGATCTTGGCGTCGGCGAGGCGCAGTGCCACTTCCGCCGTGCGCACGCGTTCACGCGCGACTTCCGCTTCCTTGGCGGCCAGCGCGCGCGACGCAACGGTGGCCTCGACGCGCGCCAGCGCGCTCTTCGCCGTGTCGAGTTCCACCTGGGCCTGTTGCCTCGCTGCCTGCATCTCGTCGACCACGGGACTGTCGATTGCGAAGAGCGACTGGCCTTCACGCACGGTTTCGCCGAGCTCCACCATCAGTCGAGTGACCCGGCCGTCGACCGGCACGCCGACGCGCGAGCTCAGCGACTCGTCGATGCTGATGCGAGCCGGGACCGTATCGGTCCAGTGCGACCCCGCTGCCGTCACCGTGGCGAGTTTCAGGAACTTCCACTGCGGCGCGCCTTCACGCACGGTGATGTCGGTCTTGCCGGCCGTCATGTCCGGCGATTTGCTGTCCGGTGCCGGCTCGGCAGGTTTCTTCAAGAGCGCGAAGGCGATGAGCGCGGCGCCGGCCACGGCCGCGAGCACCCACCAAAGCGGCCGGCCCCCGCCGTGTGCCGGTGGTTCGGCCGGGGGCGTGCCCCCGTCGGCAGAGTGATGGGCGTTTACGGTGTCGGCCATGTAGCTCCTCGAATCTGTTG
>CAZBYY010000003.1:0-34683 GCA_964495855.1 uncultured Acidobacterium sp.
CAGCTCAAAGCGCAGGCGAGCCGCTGCATGGACTGCGGCATTCCGTTCTGCCACCAGGGCTGCCCGCTCGGCAACTTGATCCCGGAGTGGAACGACCTGGTCTATCGCGACAACTGGCGCGCGGCCATCGATCGCCTCCACCAGACGAACAACTTCCCCGAGTTCACCGGGCTGCTGTGCCCGGCGCCGTGCGAGGGAGCGTGCGTGCTCGGCATCAACAAGGATCCGGTGACCATCAAATCGATCGAGCTCGCGATCGTCGATCGCGCGTTCGACGAGGGCTGGATCGTGCCGCGTCCGCCGGTATCGCGCACGTGGAAGAAGGTGGCGGTAATCGGTTCCGGTCCTGCGGGCCTCGCGGCAGCCGCACAACTGAATGGCGCGGGCCACAGCGTCACCGTCTTTGAAAAGTCCGATCGGGTCGGCGGCCTGCTGCGCTACGGCATTCCAGAGTTCAAGCTCGAGAAGCGCGTTCTCAACCGACGCATTGACCTACTGGCCGCCGAGGGCGTGGTGTTTCGAACACGGGTCGATGTGGGCGAGAACGTTGCCGTGTCGGACCTGCGGCGCGAGTACGACGCCATCCTGCTTGCCGGCGGCGCCGGGCAGCCGCGCGACTTGAACGTGCCGGGCCGCGATCTCAAGGGCCTGCACTTCGCGATGGAATACCTCGCGCAGCAGAACCGCCACTGTGAAGGCGATGATCTTCCCTGGATCAACGCTTCAGGCAAGCACGTCATCATCATCGGCGGCGGCGACACTGGTGCCGACTGCCTCGGGACCGCACATCGACAGGGAGCGGCCTCCGTGTCGCAGCTCGAGGTAATGCCGATGCCGCCGCAGCAGCGCGCGGCCACCAACCCGTGGCCGCTCTGGCCGGTCATCTTCCGCACGTCGTCAGCGCATGAAGAAGGCGGAGATCGCGTCTACGAGGTGAAGACGACGGAACTGCGCGGCGCCAACGGACGCGTACAGTCACTCCACGGCGAAAAGATCGCGGATGGATCGCCGTTCGAGATGAAGGCCGACCTCGTGCTGCTCGCGATGGGATTCACCGGCCCCGAGAAGAGCCGATTGCTCAGCGACCTCGACGTCCGCCTCACCGAACGCGGCACCGTGTGGCGCGATGAGGAGTGGATGACGAGCCAGCAAGGCGTCTTCGCCGCGGGCGACATGCAGCGCGGCCAGTCGCTGATCGTGTGGGCGATCGATGATGGCCGCCGAGCGGCAGCGGCCATCGATCGCTACCTGATCAGCTCAGGGTCCTGAGCGTCATCGACGCACGCACCGCGGTCAGTGTGCGACAATGACCGTGTCAGCGATGCCAACCTGACACGGGGAGTTCTGTGCGACATCTGTATTTCGCCGCCGTCCTGATGGCGCTGCCGGTGAGCGTCGCTGCACAAGGCGATGGTCGCAACCAGCGCGCGGCCGAGACTCGCCCTCCCGATCAGCGTCAATCGCCTGCCAACCCGTCGCGCCCATCGTGGGAGCAAAAACAAACGCCGTGGTGGGAGCACCAGGCGCCGCCGCCATGGGAGCAGAAGGCGCCGCCGGCGAACGCGATCCCGCCATTCTGGGAAACGGATGTCCAGAAGGCGCAGCGCGCCGAGTGGGAACGGCAGAAGCAGGCAGAGCGGCACAACAACAGCCAGCCGCCGATCGTCTACGTCGTTCCGCAGTATCGATACTTTCCCGGCACGGTAACCGTCGGCAATCCGTTCTACGTCACGCCGTCGGCAGTGCCCGCGCCCGCAAGCACGCCGCCGACATCGAGCGTGGTGCCGGTCGGCGCGTTGCGATTCGACGTCGAGCCGCGTGACCTACAGGTCTTCGTCGACGGTGCGTTCGTCGGCACGCCCGCCGACCTGAACGATCAGATCGATCTCACTCCCGGCACGAGGCGCATCGAGTTGCGCGCGCGGGGATACAAGGCGATCACCTTCAACGTGGAGATCGTCCGCGACAGGACGATTACGTATCGCGGATCGCTCGAGCGTGACGTGATCCCAGAACCCAAAGCTCCAACGGTGTCGCGCGCGCCTGAACCTCCAAAATCGCCGGCGGTCCCCACGACGATCTACCTGATACCGGGTTGTTACCTGGGCAACGTGGCACCGAGAGCGGCGGAGTTGCGCGCCGGCTGCGACATGAGCAAGCTCACAAAGACTTCGCCCTGACGCGCCGACGCAGCGCGCGAAACGCCGCCAGCATCTCGGCGTACGAACAGTTGGCGTTGCGGCCGCTGGGATTCGGCAGCACGAACACCTCGCTCGTGCCAATCCGTTCCGGCTGCAACCCGAGTGTCACCGCGCCTTTCCGTTCCGGAAACATCGCGCGAAACACCGTCACCCCAACCATCGCCACGACCGGCGGCCGGTAACGCGCGATCTTCCGTCGCAACTTCGCGCGGCCCTCAACATACTCGTGCGGCTCGATCGTATCGATGCCCGGCGTCGGCCGCGGGACGATGTTCGTGATGCCAAATCCCCACTCCGGCAGCCGATCGTCGTCTTCGAAGGTGATGCGCGCCGGCACGAGCTTCGACTCGAACAGCAGCGCCCAGAATCGATTCGAGAAGCCGGCGAAGTGATGGCCGGTCTGCGAGGAACGAATGCCCGGGTTGATGCCGACAAAGAGCACGCGGACGCCCGGCATGATGCGATCGCGCAGGGGTGGCAACGTTTCAGGCACGGATTCCAGTATGCTCCAGCGATGCGAATCGTCTCGAGCCTGCTCGTCCTCCTCTGCTGCAGCGTCGCCGCGTCTGCGCAGCCGGCAGAGGCCGATCGGGCATCCATCATGAAAGTCGTGCAGGCATTTTTCGACACGATGAGTGCCAATGACGTCGAGGGCGCGAGAAAGATCCTGCAACCGCAGGGCCGCTTTCACGCCATGCGCCTAAAGAACGGCCAGCCGGACGTGCACGCGTTCGCCAACGAAGAATACTTTGCCGACCTGCAGTCATCGAAGCAGAAGAAGCGCGAGCGCATCTGGAACCCCGACGTGCGCGTGCATGGGCTCGTCGCCACCGTCACCGGGCCGTATGACTTCTGGATCGACGGACAATTCAGTCATTGCGGGACGGACGTGTTCGACCTGATCAAGACCGAAGAAGGCTGGAAGATCGCCGGCGGCGTCTACACCGTCGAAACCACCTGCGCGCCGAGCCCGCTCGGCCCGCTGAAGCAGTGATCGGCAAGGCCTCGCCGTGGCGCTCACCGCAACGATCTTCAACTTCGATGTCGACCTCGCAGACAACGACCGGGGCGTGTATGACACACTGGCCCTCCGCGTCGCACAGCACCCGTCGGAGTCCGACGAATACCTGATCGCGCGCGTGATCGCGTACCTGATCGAATACCAGGACGGCATCGCCTTTTCGCGCGGCGTGTCGGAGCCTGACGAGCCGGCGATCTTCATCCGCGATCTCACCGGCACGATCGTCACCTGGATCGAGATCGGCACGCCCGATGCGGCGCGGCTGCACAAAGCCTCCAAGACCGGCGCACGCGTCGTCGCCTACTGTCACAAGGAAGGCGCGCAGTGGCTGAAGGGCCTCGCGGCGGCAGGTATTCACCGCGCCGACGCGCTGGAGCTGTATGCGATCGACCGGACGCTGATCGCCGAGATGGTGGCGCGCCTCGATCGGCGCATGACGTTCAGTGTGTCGATCACCGATCGCGAGCTCTACATTTCCATTGGTGATGCAAACCTCACCGGCGCCGTGACGCGCCTCGCGATCTGAGGCGCCATGTCATTCCGAGGCCGCAAGGCGGGGCACGAGTGCTACCACTGCAAACAGTGGGTCGCCCAGGGCGAAGCGCACGACTGTTGGACGACTACCGAAGCCGCCCTCACCGCCGAGTTGTCCGAAGACCTGCAGGACGCCTACCAACGGCTGCGCGAGACCGCGGTCGAATTCGGCGAGCAACGCATCTACGCCTCACACAGCTCGATCATGTTCTCGCGCACGTCGTGCTACTTTTTCGTCCGGCCAAAGCGCAATTTCCTCGAGGTCGTCATCTTCCTCGGCCGTGCGATCACGGCGCCGCAGGTTCACAAGATTCATGAAGCCTCGAAAACCAAGCGCGCGCATGTGATTCGCGTCCGTCACCGCGACGAGGTCGAAGCGCCGCTGACTGAGTGGCTCGAGGAGGCCTACGACTTCCAGTCGCGCGCGAAGGCGGTCGCCACAAAGGCGAAGACGCCGACGCGCAAGCGCACTGCCAGGAAGGCCGTGAAGCCGAAGTCGAAGAAGCGCTGACGTCATTCGCGCGGGCTATCAGCGAGCGGGCGGCTTCCCCACCGCTCGTGAATCCGCTGCCGGAACCGCTCCTTCTCCTCGGCGCTCCATCGATGCGAGGGGCGGAACCCGCCGCCCCAGCGGCCGAACAGGATGCGCGACAGCGCGAGCAGCCCGACCGCCTGCCAGAACGACACTTGCGGCAGCGCGAAGAGCGCCGGCATCAGCCAGTTCCAGAGCAACTGGACCACCGTGCCGCCGACGAAGATGAACAACACGATCGCCACCAGGCCGATCGGCAACACCCAGAACCACTTGCGTCTCATGATGACTCCTCACTCCTTCGTCAATTCGTCGTGCACCGACTGCAGCCGCTCGCGCAGCTGCAGCACGGCATATCGCTTTCGCGACAGCAGCGTGTTGATGTTGATGCCGGTGTCGGCCGCGATCTCCCTGAAGCTGCGGCCGTCGATCTCGTGCGCGACGAACACGTCGCGCTGTTCTCGTGGCAACTCGGCGATCGCGGCGTCGAGCGCATCGATCAGCACGCCCCGCATCAGCGAACCGTCGGGGCCGTCATCGGGCGACGGCAACAAGTCTTCGAGCTCGAGGCTCTCAGGCTTCTTGCGGCGGAACAGGTCGGTGATGCGATTGCGCGCCACGCGGAACAGCCAGCCGGTCACGTGATCGATCGGCATCAACAAACGATTCGCTTCGACCAGTTCCGCGAACACCTCCTGCAGGATGTCCTCTGCATCACGCGGATCGGCGACACGGCTGCGGATGAATCGCCGCAGCCGTGACTGTTCCCGTTCCACGACGTCTGAGAGGTGTTGATCCTGGTCGCTCGGCATCGGCCTGCAGTTCGCTTACAGCATTAGACGGATGAGCCGCGCGGATATTGTGGATGGGCGCCGACGTCCGGTGGAGGGGACAGATCCCGCCGTTTTGCGCCTGAATCGCCGTGGTGCGCTTCTTGCTGTCTCCACCAACGGAGGCATGACATGCGAAGCCTGGCAGTGTTGACCGTGGTGTGTGCGTTAGCGGCATCCCCGGCGTCGGCGCAGGGACGCCGCAACTCGCAGGGGGTTCCACCGGGACAGCTTCCTCCTGCCGGCATGTGCCGCGTGTGGTACGACGGCGTGCCGCCCGGACGGCAGCCGCGTCCGATGAGTTGCCGGGAAGCTGAGCGCATCGCGTCACGCGATCGCGATGCGCGCGTCATCTACGGTGATGACTACGACAACGACCGGTATGGCAACGATCGCTACGGCAACGGCCGCTACGACGATCGTTACGGCTACCCCGATCGCGGCGGCTACGGCTACAACAGCGCCGCTTACGATCAGGGCTACCGTGACGGGTTGAACAAGGGCCGCGAAGACGCGCGCGACCGCGATTCGTTCGACCCCGTGCGGCACAAGGAATACCGCAACGCTGACCGCGGCTACAACAACCGCTACGGCAGCAAGGATCAATACAAGCTCGCCTACCGCGACGGCTTCGAACGCGGCTACGAGCAGTCCTACCGGCAGAACGGCGGCCGCTACCCGTCGAATAGCCGCGGCCCGCGCGTCTGGCCGTTCTGAGTGAGAGGAAGTTCTTCACGCGAGGCGACGCTACAATCGACCTCGCGTGAAGTGGTGTAAACGGCAAGCGTTCGTCTGCGGCGTCCTTGCCCTGTGCGCCGTTGCCGCTATCCAGGCCGCACAGACGGTCACGCTGCGCGTCGAGGTTCGCAGCGACAGCGGCCCGGTGGTCGGCGCCGAAATCCTCCTCGGCGGCATCTCACATCCAACGGACCCGTCAGGGCACGCTGTGATCGACGTCCCACCCGGAGACGTCGAACTGACGGTGATCAAGGAGTCCTTCGTTCCCGTGACCACCGCCGTTCACGCCGCCACAGGCCCGACGATCACCGTCGTCGTCGAGCTTGCGCGCTTGCCAAGCGTCGAGGAGCAAGTCACCGTCGTCGCCACCACCAGAACGGATCGCCGTCTCGAAGATCAGCCGATGCGCGTCGAGGTCCTGGACCAGGAAGAGGTCGAGGAAAAGACGATGATGACGCCGGGCGATGTTGTCATGATGCTCAACGAGACCGGTGGAATGCGGGTGCAGGCCACGTCTCCGTCGCTCGGCGCCTCGAGCGTGCGCGTGCAGGGAATGCGCGGCCGCTACACCCGCTTTTTTTCTGATGGCTTGCCGCTCTTTGGCGAGGTGGGCGGCCTGGGACTTCTCCAGATTCCGCCGATGGATCTCGGCCAGGTCGAAGTCATCAAGGGCGTCGCGTCCTCGCTGTACGGGTCCGGCGCGATGGGCGGCGTCGTCAATTTGATCTCGCGCCGGCCGGGCCCTGAGCCCGAACGAGAACTGCTGATCAATCGTTCATCGCGAGGGGCTACCGATGCCGTCGCGTGGTATTCCACCGCCGCGCGCCAGGGTTGGGCGTTTACGCTGCTCGGTGGCGCGCATGCACAGGAACGATTCGACGTCGACGCTGACGGATGGGCCGACCTGCCGGAGTATCGCCGCGGCGTGATCAGGCCGCGCGTGTTCTGGAATGACGGCAGTGGCCGCATGTTCTTTGCCACGGCCGGATTCACCGCCGAGAATCGCGCCGGCGGCGGAGCGGCGCACGGGATCAGCTATCGCGAAGCGCTCGATACGCGCCGCGGAGACGTCGGCGCGGTTGGCCAGTTCCTGGTGAAAGGCCGTCATGTCGTCAACATTCGCGGCGCCGTTTCGAGCCAGCGTCACGATCACCAGTTCGGCGACATCCGGGAACGCGACGCTCACGACACGGCATTCGGGGAAATGACGGTGCGCACCGCCGCTGGCCGACACACCATCGTTGCCAGTGCCGCGATCGAGCGCCATGCGTACCGCCCGCAGGATGTTTCGCGGTTTGCCTACGCGTTTGTAACACCCGGCGTCTTCATCCAGGACGATGCCGACATCGCGCGGTGGCTGTCGATCAGCGCGAGCGCGCGAGTCGATCATCATTCTGTGTACGGCTCGTTCATGAGCCCGCGCATTTCGGCGCTGATGCGCCACGGCGGCTGGAGCAGCCGCGTGTCTGCCGGCGGCGGCTTCTACGCACCGACGCCGGTGACCGAAGAGACGGAAGCGGCCGGCTTGAGCCGCTTGATCATCGCGTCGCCGTTACGCGGCGAGCGAGGCCGCAGCACGTCGGTCGATGTCACGCGCACCGCAGGGGCATTGTCGTTTACAGCCACCGCGTTTCGTTCGCGGGTGTCGGATCCGGCACGGGTCGATCGATCGGACGGCCTCGTCCTGATGAACGCGGCGCAGCCAACGAAGACCACTGGCGTCGAATTGCTCGGCACCTGGCGGCGATCAACGGTTTCGGTCACGGCGAACTACGCGCACGTGCGCGCCCGCGAGTACGATCGCGATACCTACGTCGACACCGCGCTCACGCCGCGCCATGCAGCGGGCCTGGTCGGCATGTGGGAACGGCCGGACGTCGCGAGGCTTGGCGTCGAGCTGTATTACACGGGCCGGCAACGGCTCGAGGAAAGCCCGTACGCCAACACCAGCAGGCCGTATGTCGTCTTCGGACTGCTCGCGGAGCGGAAGTTCGGCAAGTTGCGGGCGTTCGTGAACGGCGAGAACCTCACGGGGGTTCGTCAGAGCCGGTGGAACCCGCTGGTGCGCCCGACGCGCGCACCCGACGGCCGGTGGACCGTCGATGCCTGGGCGCCGCTCGACGGACGGAATATCAACGGCGGGGTGCGGGTAAGTTTCTGACGCCCGCGTGGGGACCCGGCCCCGATTTGCGTTGAATCGCCCGGAATTCCTATAATCGTAGGTTCCAACCCTACTGGGAGGTCGTTCAACGGTAGGACAGCGGACTCTGACTCCGCTTATCGGGGTTCGAATCCCTGCCTCCCAGCCACTCACTCGACATTCGTCTTCGTTCTCCAAGAGCCATCACGCTCCCACCCGCGAACTGACGCTTTGCCTTACCCTGTCAGGATGGCGCGAATCGCATTTATGACGCTCGGCGTGCTCAAGCAACCAATTGGCCATCCGGAGGTCCAGGGATTCGTGGATCGCCTCGCCGCAAACTACGCCGCGGCGGAAGGAAGCGCCGGCTTCTTCGCGCGCTCGATCCGCAACGTCGAGACCTGGGAACACTCCTGGGGACCGGTGATTCGGCCCCAATGCACGCCGCAGGATCTACCACTCGAACAGTACGCGATGACGTTGAGTCTCTGGGACAACCTCGAGGCGGTCGCCGCCTACGCGTATCGCGGAGTGCATGCCGAAGCGCTCTCCAAACGTGCGGACTGGTTCATGCGGGGTTCGTGGCCGTCCTATGTCGCCTGGTGGGTTCCCGTCGATCATGTGCCGCGATAGAACGAAGGCACCGATCGTCTCGATCACCTCTATCGCCATGGACCGACGATGTATGCGTTCAGCTTTCGCGATCCGTTCGACAGCGACGGTGCGAAGACGAAGCTGGATCGAACGCAAATTACGCAACAGGCGCGCCGCCCATAGGCGCCGCCAGTTAATACGCCGCCGGCTCGCCGCGTAACATTTTTGCCGGCACCGTGACGATGACGGTGGTTCCGTGGCCGACCGCCGATTCGATCTCGACCGTGCCATTCAGCAGGAATGCCCGCTCGTTGATGCCCAGCAACCCGATCGCGCTCGGCGGGTGATCAGCCGTCGTGTCGAAGCCTCGCCCGTCGTCCTCGATCGACAGCACGAGCAGGCCGTCCTTGAGCGTCAGAAGCACGCCGACCGAGGTGGCATGGGCGTGCTTGTGGACGTTGTTCAGGGCCTCCTGCGCGATGCGAAACAGGTTCCCTTCCAGCTCGGGCGCGAAGCGGCCAGACGGCATGTTCGCCTCCTGGAACTCCGCGGCGACGCCGTAGTTCTTCGACCATGCCGCCACGTAATCACGTAGCGCGGCCGCTAAACCCAGGTGGTGCAGCGCCGCCGGGCGCAGTTCCCACGTGAACACATCGAGATGATCGTCGAGCTGCTTGACGGAGCCCTGGATCTCCTCGAGCAGCTGCGCCGGCGCGGCGGCCGACTCCAGCATGTGATGAAGCGCCTGCAGCTTCAGATGGAGGGCCGTGACTTGCTGGCCCAGGTCGTCGTGCAAGTCGCGCGCGATGCGGCAGCGCTCTTCTTCCTGAACCGAGAGCAGCCGTGACAGGAGCAGCCGGACGCGATCCTCGATCGTGCGCCGGTCGACCAGCTCACGCCGCAGCGTGTCGTTGACGTTCGCCAGCTCGCGCGTTCGTTCGGTGACGCGCTTTTCCAGCGAGGTATTGAGCTCGGTGAGGTCCTGCTCCCAGCGTTTTCGTTCGGTCAGGTCCTGGGCGATCTTGATGAAGCCCGTGCCGGCACCGTCGCCGACCCTCGTCAACACGCTGCTCACGAATCGCGTCACACCGTCCCTGCAGGCATGCCACCGTTCGTCGAACGCGCGACCGGTCTCGCGCGCGGTGGCGATTTGCTGCTCCGGCAGGCCGGCGGCGCGATCCTCTGCCGTGAAGATGATCGAGCCGGGCTGACCGATGGCCTCGTCGCGCGTAAACCCAAACAGCACTTCGGCGCCCGTATTCCAGTCCTCGATGACGCCGTCCGCCGTCAGGATCAGGATGGCGTGTTGCGTCACCGACTGCAGGACCGACCGCAGGCGCGATTCCGTCAACTGCAGCGCCTTCTCGGAGTTCTTCCGCACCGTCACGTCGACAAACGTCATCACCACGCCGTCGATGCGATCTTCGGCGGTGCGGTACGGCAGCAACCGCATGCTCCACCACCGGTGATCACGGGTCTGCACCTCACGCTCGATCAGCTGCAGGTGGCTCAGGACCTGCTCCGCCTCCTCGCTGAGCCGCTCTTCGATCAGTTCGGTGTGGATGTCATTGAGCGGACGGCCTCGGTCGGCCGGGATCAACTTGAACAGCTCGCGAGACTTCGGCGTGAACAGCTGGACGCGCAGCGAGCGGTCGACGAAGATCGTCGCAATTTCCGTCGAGTCGATCAGGTTGTGGATGTGATCCGAGGCGCGCGACTGCTCTTCGATCTTGACCCTGAGCTCCTGGTTGACGGTGTTGAGTTCCTCATTGAGCGACTGCAGCTCTTCCCGGCTGGTCTCGAGTTCCTCAGCCGATGACCGCAGTTCCTCGTTGATCGCCTGCTGCTCCTCGTTGGCGCCTTTCAGCTCTCGCGCTTGCGCTTCGTGTTGTTCGATGGCCAGGCGCAATTGCTTCTTCACCGCCGTCAATTCGTTCTCGAGCTGGACGATCGCGTCCGACTCGCTGATCCGAAGCGGTGGCGGGGCGTCGGCCGGTACGCCGCCCGCCGAGACACGTTCGAACAGCACGAGAAAATGCCCGGCGCCGATCTCGAGTTCCCGCCGGGCGGGGCGAACCAGCAGGTCGACAACCACCGGCTCGCCGTCCAGCATCAGCGTCAAGCCGCGCGCGTGAACGTCGTGATGCACGAACGCCGCTTGATACAACGCCGCCCGCAGCTCCGCGCGCAACTCAGCGCGAATCGCCGTCAGCAGGTCCGCGGTGGGCCGGCCCTCGGTGAACTGCAGGAACCGAGCCGCGCCGGCGGTCAGGTGGACGATTTCGTGTTCGGCGTTGACGACCAGCGACGGCGGCGCGTAGTCCTCCAGCATGCGGTGGTGGATCTGGACCGGCTGGGCGGCCGTCGCCCGATCGGTCGACAACGCCGGTTCCGCCTGGCGCGCCGCCACTGACGGTCGCGTCGCGCTCTCCGGCATCGGCATCGGCCGACGCGGCATCCCCGAACGACTCCGGTAGATTCGTGCCGCCTTGTCGACATCCGCGAACGAATTCGATGCGGTGTCGATGGACTCCGACGACCCAAGCAGCAGGAAGCCACCGGGGTTCAACGCAAACTGCACGAGGTCGAAGAAGCGCTGCTGCGCGGTGCGATTGAGGTAGATGAGCAAGTTCCGGCAGCACACGAAATCCAGGCGCGAGAAGGGCGGATCCTTCAAAACGTTGTGCCGTGCAAACAGCACCTTTTCGCGAAGGTCCTTGCGGACGCGATAGCGCTCACCGTCCTTCGTAAAGAACCGGCGCAGCCGCTCCTCTGACAGGTCGGCGGCGTCGTTCAGCGTGTAGACGCCCGCGCGCGCGACCGCGACGGCCTGTTCATCAAGATCGGTGGCGAACACCTGGAACGCGACGTGAGGCGACGCCCGTTCGACATGTTCTTGAAGCAGCATCGCGACCGAGTACGCTTCCTCACCGGTGGCGCATCCCGCGACCCACACCCGCACCGTTTCGTCGCTGCCGCGCTCGCTATGAAAGATGGCGGGAACGACTTCTCGTTCGACCGCTTGCCACACGTCGGGATCGCGAAAAAAACTTGTGACGCTGATCAGTAAGTCTTTCAGAAGCGCCTCGGTCTCTTCCGGCCGGTCGCGGACGATTGCGGCGTAGGCGGCCAGGGACTCGACCTCGTGCACGCCCATGCGGCGCTCGAGCCGGCGCAGCACGGTGCCCCGCTTGTAATTCGAGAAATCGTGGCCGGTTCGAACCCGCAGCTGCGCGAAAATCTCGCGCAGCGACGCATCGTCATCACCGCCGGGTGCCGTCGTCTCGGCGGGCAACGGGATCCGGTCGACGGTGCTTCGATACGCGATAATCCAGGCCGGCATGTCGCGGACCGGAAGGACGGCATCGACGAGCCCGGTCGCAATCGCATTGGTCGGCATGTCGGCGAATTGCGCCTCGGTCGGCGCCTGTACCAGGCAAATGCCGCCGGACTCCTTCAGGCGCTTCAGTCCCATCGAGCCGTCGGCGCCCGTTCCGGACAGCACGACGCACGCCGAGCCCGAACCGCGCGCCGATCCCAGAGCGCGGAAGAACATATCCACCGGGGCACGGCGGTCATCGGCGTCGACCATCGGAGACGGATTCAGGAACCCATCATCGAGCGAGAGATTCTGGTTGGGCGAAATCACGTACACGTGATTGGGTTCAACGCGCGTTCGTGTCGTGACTTGTGTCACCGGGATGGCAGAGACGCGCTGCAGCACTTCGGCAAGATCACTCTCGTGATCCGGCGACAGGTGCAGAATCACCACGTAGGCGGCGCTGCTGTCGGCGGGCACTTCTTTGAAAAATGCTTCGCACGCGCGGATGCCTCCCGCGGATGCGCCAATCCCGACGATCAGAAACTCGCCTGTCGGCACGTCTATTCCTCCATCGGCACAAGCGCGACGCGACGCCCGACCATTTCTCGAAGCAGTTCGAACTGATCGGTGACCAGCGCCAGTTGCCGGCCAAGACGGTCGGCGTTGCCGCCGTTCGTTTCCAGGTCGTGACGCGCCAGCCGCTCGAGCAGCAACCGTCCCTCTTCCGAGGCGCGGACCGCGGACCACAACGCGTTCTCGATCCCCTCGCTCACGGAGACCAGCAGGCTTTCAACGGAATAGGCGTGGCCGGTGTGACAGCGGAATCGGAGGATGCCGTGTTCCTTGAGCTCGAGAAGCACGCCATGACAATCCGGACAGGCAAAAACGGACGGCTCGCCAATCTGCTCGACGCGGCGGTTCACGGCAGTATCCTCCTTCGCGATGGCGATCTCGACATGGATCGCGTCGGCCACTTCGGATCGAAGGTCCTCGACTGGTCTGCGCAGCGCATCGGCCAGCGCCCGGGGCATGTCTGCCAACGGCACGACGTAATCGGCGGCGACGTGCTTCAGCGCATTCGCCGGCATCGATGGGAACTGCGCGTCCGCCGGGTCCTGCACAATCGCGATGCCGCCGTGCTGCTTGATCGTCTTCAACCCGGCTGAACCATCGTCGAGATTGCCGGTCAGGACCACGCCAACGGCGCCGGCGCCAAACACGTGCGCTGCGGAGCGGAACAACGGATCGATCGCCGGACGAAAGCGATTCTCCTTCGGGCCGCGTCCGAGGCACAGTCCACCGGCTTCAATCAGAAGGTGATGGTCTGGCGGCGCCACGTAAATGTGTCCGCGCTGCACTGCCATCCCGGTCTCGGCCGTGGCCGTTGGCAACGCGCCCGCGTCAGCGAGAATCCCGGCGAGCAGGCCCGGCGATTGAGGGGACGTGTGGACGACGATGCAGATGGGTGCCGGGAAGTCCGGTGTGAGCCGGCCGATCAACAGCCGCAACGCTTCGATGCCCCCGGAAGAAGCGCCGATGACCACAATTCGTTGCGCTTCCATCACGTGACCTCCCGAATAGCCGAACCAGTGGTTCCGACGACACGGTAGGGAATAGCCCCTAGGTGGAATCCCCGCGTTCCGTTTGGAACAGTCAGCATTCGGCACCGACGGTTATCGTCAATGCTCCAGGACCGACTCATGGTATCCGAATTCATTGCCCTCAACCGCGACGAGATCATCCGTCGCTGTCGAGTCAGAGTCAGCGCGCGGTCGATCCCGCCGCCGACGCCCGCCGAAATCAACCACGGGGTGCCCGTCTTCCTGAGTCAGCTGCAGCACGCGCTTGATTTCGGGTTATCGATGTCACAGGAAATTGGCGGCACTGCCCTTCAGCACGGTCACGACCTGCTGATGCAAGGCTTCACCGTGTCTCAAGTCGTGCACGACTACGGCGACATCTGCCAGGCGATCACTGAACTCGCGGTGGAGATGGAAGCGCCGATCAGCACCGAGGATTTCCGCACGCTGAATCGTTGCCTCGACGATGCGATTGCCGGCGCCGTCACTGAATACGCGCGCGAGCGAACCCAGACCGGCATCGACACCGAGTCCGCAAAAGGCAACGAGCGTTTGGGGTACTTCATCCACGAGATGCGAAACCTGATCAGCAGGGCAAGTTACGCCTTCGAAATACTCAAGACCGGCGAAGTGGGCCTGACCGGCAGTACCGGCATGGTGCTGCAGCGCAGCCTGGCCGAACAACGCACGCTGATTGCGCGATCGCTCACCGAGATCCGCCTGACCCAGGGCGTGCAGAATCCCGAGCCCCTTTCCGTTGGGGAGTTCATCGAGGAAATGGCGGCCGGCGCGCGCCTCGAAGGAACCGCGCGCAGCATCCGCCTCGAGGTGGCGCGTGTCGAGGACGCCACCATCCACGCCGACCGCCAGGTACTTGGTGCCGTGGTCATGAATCTGCTGCAGAACGCCTTCAAATTCACCAAGGAGGCCACGACGGTGACGCTGCGCGCAGGCGCAAGCGCCGAGCGCGTCCTGATCGAAATCCAGGATGAATGCGGCGGCTTGCCGGGCGGAAACACCACCGACATCTTCCGCCCATTCGAACAACGGGGTAGTGACAGGAGCGGCCTTGGACTCGGCCTGGCGTTCAGCCGGTGGGCGGTGGAAGCGAGCGGCGGCCGGCTCTACGCACGCAATTTGCCCGACCGTGGATGTGTCTTCACCATCGACATGCCGCGCGTGCAGTCACCTGACGCGACGCGCGTCAGCTAGAGGCGCCGCACCATGCCAATACATGCGCTTGCCGCACTCCAGGAGCTGATCCAGGCCCTCGACCGCAGACGGCCGGACATCGCCCGTCACAACGAGGCCGCCATAGCAGCGGACGCGCACCTGCTCCGTGACCAGGCGCTCGCCCAAATCGAGGAACTGCTCTTGGCCCGGTTGCTGCTCGATTGCCTCGAGCAGGAACTCGCAGACGCGGTCATGAACGACGATGGCGCGCCAATAGCGCAGTCGAACTGATCAGAGCTGCGCGGTCATCCACAGCAGCAGCCGCACGACCAGCGCGATCGGAATGCCAATAGCGAGGATGGCCGCGGGGATCGCGAGGAGCATCGCGACCCCTCCGAGCATGTCGCCCGTAAAGAGGATCGCGCGACGAATTCCAGGCTCGGGATGTGTGGCAGGCGTCATAAGGCTGGTCGATCGTACCGCCCTTGCACCTGGCAGCGCTGTGCCGAACAGGACAGACACCGCCGGCTGTAAGACGCACGATGGTGCATGGGTACCAATAGCGTCGAGTGTCTGCTCTGCCATACGGCGCACGTGGAATCGTTTGCTGGAAACCCCACGCACTACTGGCAGTGCGCCCGCTGCGGACAGCGCTGGGATGACCAGCGCGTGGCCACGGTGATGAGCTACAAACGGTGGTTGAAAGCGACCATGACCATCGATAACGCCGCGTAACACCCCGGCCGGCCGTTCGATCACGGGCATCCTGCACCAGCGTGGGATAATGGACGTGTGCCGAGCAAGCCGGACGGTCGCGCTTCACCGCTCTCCCGCTCCGATCTGCAGTCAATGCTCGAGTCGGCGGGCGCCGAATCGACGACTCGAAAGTGCGCCAAGTCCGCCGTAATCTTCTCGCAGGGCGAACCTGCCGCGGACGTGTTCTACCTGCAGCAAGGCCGCGTGAAGCTGTCGGTGTTGTCGCGAACCGGCAAAGAAGCGGTGGTCGCGATCCTGTCCAAAGGTGACTTCTTTGGTGAAGGGTGCCTGGCCGATCAGCCACGCCGCATTGCGACGGCGTCGGCGATGAGCGCGAGCACCATCCTCGTCATCCCGCGGACGCGCATGCTCGAACTCCTCCATACCCAGCCCGCCTTCGCCGAACGCTTCCTCGCCCACATGCTCAAGAGAAACATCCGCGTCGAAGAAGACCTGATCGACCTGCTGTTCAATTCAAGCGAGAAGCGTCTCGCCCGCGGCCTGCTGCTGCTGGCGCGCTACGGCAAACAAGATCAGCCGTTGTTGATTCCCGGCATGTCTCAGGAAACGCTGGCCGAAATGATCGGCACGACGCGCTCGCGCGTCAACTTCTTCATGAACAAGTTTCGCGATCTCGGATTCATCGAGTACAGCGGCGGTGACATCAAGATCAACCGCTCCCTCCTCACCGTCGTCCTCCACGATTAGCATTACGGCGCTGCTGCCAGGTGGCCGTGGCGCACGTCCGCGGGCCGGTCGCTCCGGCTAGAACTGCGCGCGCAGGCGCAACGAGACGACCGACACCGGCCCGCGATCGCGGTTGAACGCGGGGTGCACGATGAACTGGTAGTCCGCGGTGACCTGCCACGGCCCGACCGGGATCCGGTAGTACGTCTCGACGATCGACTCGATGCCCGGATGCGGCAGCCTGCCGTCGCCGGCGAGGATGCCGAGTCCCCCTGCATCGAAATAGGCGCGATGCGACGACGAGATGTCGTTGAACACGGCGGCGATGCCGAGGATGTCGTCGCTGCGCGACCACCGCGACCCGGCGATCGATACGCCGCCCGATGCCGTGCGATCGATGTCGGTGAACTCGTACGGCTCGACGCTGCCGTCCGCCCAGCCCACACGCGAGAATACGCGAACGTCCGGGGTGATCTGCTGGGCGACGTTCACATGCACGCCGGGCCGGCTGTTGAAGCGGCGCTCGTCCGCCGTCGTCGCCGGCGCACCAGTTCGACGACTGACGGCCAGCACCTCGTCGTAGCTGGCCATGCGGCCGCGGCTGAGGAACCCGGCAACGGCGATCTTGCCGGGTTGACCGTTCATCGTGTGCTGATGCTCGATCTCCGAGACGACCTGGTATTGCTCGAACGACGTGTCGATGTCGGCGCTGTTCGGCACCAACGACAGATCGAACACGCCCGCGCGCGCGACCCAGCGGTTCTGGTACCACTCGAGCGCGGCGCCGTAGGTGAATCCCCACGCATCGGCCGCGTAGTCGAACGTGGCCGCGTCTACGAGCGACCAGTTCATGAAGTCGGTTCGAGGATCGTGCGCGTAGCCATTGGTGTCGAACACGTCCGACAAGCTGAACTTGCCGATCGTCGCTACCAGTTTGTTCGCGGTGCGGGTCCCGCGGAACTGATTCAGCCCGGCCTCAACACTCTCGGGCGCTCCGCCAAGATTGATCGTTTGCTGAACCAGGAATCGTGGCACGCGGATGTAGGGATGCGTGTAGCCGACCTTGTAGGCCTCACCGCTCGTGAACCCGGCGACGCCGAGCGTGTTGCTCAGGCCGTAGCCCTGATCGATCTCCGGGTTGATCCACGCCGCAGCTCCGTTCCACAACCGTCGTCCCACATAGAACGTGACGTCCCAGGTTTCGCGCGCGATGTTCGGGTCGAGGCTGTTCGGCCCTCGATAGGGCGCGTGGAACGGCGCCGAATACTGCGCCACCATCGTCGTCTGGCCATGGATGTTCCACTGATCGGCGCCCGCTGCCGATGCGGACGATGCGATGGATGATGTTGGCGGTTCGGACGGCAGCATGTAGCGCACACCAACACGCACCTCGCTGGTCGCCACGCCCGCGCGCGAATACAGGTACTCGGCGTTGGCACGCCAGCGGGCGTCGATGGCGCGCTCGAATCCGGCGCCGATCGCCCAGCCTGTGTGTTGGAGAAATTGATCGGCGTCGATCACCTGGTTGCGTCGCCATGCGAGCCCGCCCGTGCCGTAGATCGACCACCGTTGCGGTCCGTACCCCACGCGCGCGCGCACCGTGCCGAGTTGTTGCGGCACTTCCGCGCCGCTGACGCCGTCTGCTGCCGGCTCTGCGAGGAACGACAGGTCTCCGTCTCCACCAAACAGCACGCCCGAGCGAAAGCGATGCGAGTAGCCGATGGTCAACCCGCCGAAGTGGCTGCCGGATCCGTCAACGAGATCGTACGGTTGCCACAATGATGATCCGCCCACGACGCCCAGTTGTGCGCCCACGGATACGCCGCTCGTCGTTGTTGCATTCGTCTCTTGTGCCTGCGCCGCGACCGCCCACATCGTCAGCACGCACGCACCCACCACGCTCACCGCACGACTCATCGTCACGATCCCTCGCCCTTGCTGCCCGGCGTGTAACATCCGGTCCATTGTGGTTGGGCGGTAAGGTCGACCACAGTGGGTTACTTCTTCCTTTCGCACCGCGTACTACACGCTGGCGTCATCTCGGCCGCGTGTAACTCACACTCATCGTCGCCGAGCCGAGCGTCACCGACGACACGGCTCTCGCCAGCGCGGCCCCGTCGATGCGTCCGGCCGGAAGTTGCGGCGGGCTCGACAGCGCATACACCGTGAACGTGTAGATCTTGGCGCCGGGACCTTGCGAGCATGGCGGCTGATACGCCGCCTGCGGTCCGTCGCTGCCCACCCCGAACGTGCCAATCGCCGTCGAGTTGCGCGGCAGCGCCGTCACCGTCGAAGGGATGGCGTACAGCACCCAGTTCCACTTCGTCGTGCCGTCACCCGGGAGCGTGGTCATCAGCAGCGCGAATTCGCGGGTGCCGGCCGGCGCGTTCTGCCACGCGAGCGGAACCGACACCCCTTCGCCGTCGCAGGTGTACTCCGCGGGCAACGTGCCGCCATCAACCGCCACGGGACTCGTCAGCTTGAATGCCTGCACCGTCGCCGGCGTCGGCGATGCCGGGGTCGAGGGCGAGCTTGTGCCGCAAGCACCAATGGCGCTCGCCGCGCAGACGAGCATGATGACGTGGATGCTTCGCACGTAATCAATCCGCGACGCCGGGCTACTTCGCCCGCACCATCGTCCATTCGACGGTCGTGCCCATCGCGCCGGCGGCGCCGGTAATCTTGTCGCCTTCGAGCTTGCCCTTCATCTCGTAGGTCATGCGGCCGTCGCGATTGATGGTGAAGCTGATGCGATCGCCGTCGACGACGCCGTTTTCAACGGGCCAGACACGGCCGCCGCCCATGTCGAACTGGCCGGTGAGATGCGTGCCGTCGGCCTTGAGATCGACCTTCGCCGACACTGCACCCATCTGGCTGTTCATTTCAAAGTTCCACTTGCCGTCGAGGCCCGACTGCGCGCGCGCGACGACCACGGTCGCCGCTAGGAGGATTGCCGTCATCAGTTTTCGCATACCCAATGGTAGCAACGAGTCGAGTACGACGGCGGGTAGTATCGAGGGTGGGCGGGCGTTGCGCGCAAACAACGCTAACGCGCGGACCTGGCTCCGCGAATCGGGCGATACGCGGGGAACCACATCGCGCGACTGACCATTTCTTCGAGGTTGTCGGAGGTGCCAGGCGCAAGCCCTTCGTCGACAGCCCTGCGGATCACCGCGCATGCCACGGCATGCGAGCATTCGCGAATGCGCGTGAGTTCCGGATACACCGCACCACGTGCCAGATCGGAAGCGCTGACGAGCGATGCGAGGGCCCGTGCCGCATCGAGGAACATCGCGTCGGTCACGCGGCGGACCTTGCCGACCCACAGGCCAAGCCCGACGCCCGGGAAGACAAACGCGTTGTTGCCCTGGCCGATGCGATAGGTCTTTCCCTGATACGTCACCGGATCGAACGGACTCCCGGTGGCGACGATGGCCCGGCCGTCGGACCAGCGGATCGCGTCCTCCGCCGTGCACTCGCTCTTGCTGGTCGGGTTCGACAGCGGAAACACGATCGTCCGCTGGTTCACCGACGCCATCGCCTCGATCACCGGCTGCTGGAACAATCCGGCCGTGCCCGACGTGCCGATCAGGATCGTCGGTTGGAAGTTGCGGACGGTCTCTTCGAGCGTGATCCGCGAGCGGTCGCGCGCGTCGTAGGCGGCAACATCCGCGGGCGACTTCGCGTAGGCGGCCTTGAACGGCTCGAGATCGGTTCGATCATCGAGCACGAGGCCGCGGCTGTCGACGGTTGCGATCCGGCGCCGCGCCTCGTCTCGCGACAGGCCCTCGTCGACGAGGGCCGACACGATCAGCCCTGCGATGCCTTGCGCCGATGCGCCCGCGCCGGCGATGACGACGCGCTGGTCGCGCATGGGCTGCCCGGTGATGCGCAGGGCCGCGTAGAGACCGGCGACGACGACCGACGCGGTGCCCTGGATGTCGTCGTTGAACGTGCACAGCCGATCGCGGAAGCGCTCGAGCTGGAAGATCGCATTGCCCTTCAGGAAGTCTTCCCACTGCAGCACGCTCTCGGGATAGACGCGCATCACCGCATCGACGAACGCATCGACGAAGTCCTGGTATTCGCCGCCGCGGATGCGGCGATGACGCACGCCAAGATAGAGCGGGTCGTTGAGCCGCTCCTGGTTGTCGGTGCCGACATCCAGCGTGATCGGCAGCGTGAGCCATGGGGGGATGCCCGCACACGCGGTGTAAAGCGCCAGCTTGCCGATCGGAATGCCCATCCCGCCGATGCCCTGATCGCCAAGGCCGAGAATCCGCTCGCCGTCGGTGACCACGATCACCGCAGGCGGACGAGGGTGATTTCTGAGGATGCGTTCGATGTCACCGCGCTGCTCGTACGAAATGTAGAGGCCGCGCGCGCGGCGATAGATGTGCGAGAAGCGCTGGCAGGCTTCACCGACGACCGGCGTGTAGACGACCGGCATCATCTCGTCGATGTAGTCGTGAATCAGCCGGAAGTAGAGGACCTCGTTACGATCCTGGAGGCTGGCCAGGTGGATGTATCGCTCGATCGGCGTGGCCTTGGCGCGAAAGTTCTCGTACACCCGATCGAGCTGCTGCTCCATCGTCGAGACAACCGGCGGCAGCAAGCCGTCGAGGCCGAGCTCGTGGCGCTCGGCCAGGGTAAACGCAGTGCCTTTGTTGGTGAGGGGATTGAGGAGCAGCGCCTCGCCGCAATCTTCCGCGGCAATGTACTCTTCGCCGGAAACGACGTCGCGCGCGATCGACCAGGTCATGGTGCGAACCCTGTCTACAGTTCAGGTTATCACCATTGGCCGATCGCGGGCGGCGCCGTCCCTGCGGCGCGGATCCTAGAAGCTGATCCTGAACCCGAGCTGTGCCTGCCGCGACACGTAGGCGTTGCCGGTCGTCGATTGCGGCTGGCCGAATCGCGCCGTGATCGCGGGATTGGTGGCGCTCAACGTCGTGGCGTAACTGCCGAAATTGGCGTGGTTCAGGATGTTGAACACCTCGGCGATCACCGTGGCACGCGCGGTGCCGCCGAGCTTCAGGTCCTGCGTGATGCGGAGATCGACCTTGTGCAGCGGCAGCCCCATCAGCGCGTTACGCGGAATCACGTCGCCGGAGTTGATCGTCGACGGACCTTCGAAGCGATCGGCGACTGACGCGGGAATGACGATCGCCGGCGCGGCGGCGCCGCTGTTCGCGAGATTCAGTCGATTGGTGCCGGTCTTTCCGTAGGGCGACGCCGAAATGCTGGCGGCATATCGATTGCCGGAGCCGTAGGAATACACGAGGCTCGTCGCCAACCCACCACGCCACTGATACATGCCGTATGCGCGGACGGTGTTCCGCTGGAACGCAGCGGCAGTCGCGTATTCACCGTTGACGGGATCCAACGGGTTGTTCGCGCCAGGCGCGGTGTAGCCGATGCCGCCGTCGTCGTGCATCGAGAACATCAGCGTGTAGGTGGCCCCGGCCTGCAGGTTGTTGCGCAGGCGGCGCGTGATGCCGCTGGCGAGCTGCGTCTGGTCGCGGCGCCCTTCCGAAATGAACGTCAGCACCTGGCTGTATGCCGGATTCGGACGGCCCGTTGTCGGATTCCTGTTGTAGCCGGTGACCGGGTCGTAGAACAGGTTTGGATCGAACGTGCGCGTGTCGCGGTACTCGTTGAAATGCGTGAGGTCGACGTCGATGCCCGTGACCGAGTTCAACTGTTTCTGGAAACCAATGCTGCTCTGCCAGCTATACGGCGTCTTGAAATCGCCGGCGATGGTGCGGGGCGATTGCACGGGCGCCGGGAGCTTGCCCGAGAAGAAGTCGGCTGCGGTGGCGCCGTTGGTCGGATTGCTGATGAAGTTTGCCCGGCCGTCGTTCGGAAACGACGCCGTGAGCAGCTGGCTGTAGACCTTCGGGCTGTAGGTGACGTTCGACACCGGCGACGCGAAGTAAAGGCCGCTGCCGCCGCGAATCACGAGGTCGTTCCGCCCGCCGACGTTCCAGGTGAAGCCCACGCGCGGAGCAATGTCCTTGCGGTCCCGGATATCCGTCTTGTAGCCGAAGTCGCCGCTCACCTTGCCGTTGTTGATGGGAATCGAGTTGCCGACGACGCCGGGAGGCGCCGCCATGCTGGGGTCGTAGTCCCAGCGGATGCCCATGTTGACCGTCACCTGGTTGGACACGCGCCAGTTGTCGCCGATCCAGACGGCGTACATCGGGCGGAGCGTATCGAACAGGTTGGTGAAACCGTTGCGCGCGAAGTTGACGTCGAACTTCTGCGCGAGCGAGCTCAGGCCCGCGAGGTTCCACTTCGACGGATCGAGCGCCGCGCTCGCCGGCACGAGCTCGTTGAGATTGGCGGGGATCGCCGTCATCGTGTAGCGACCCGCCGCCTGGATGTACCAGTCGCCCTCGTCATGCACGCGCAGGTACTCGGCGCCGATCTTGATGTCGTGCGTCTCCTTGTGCCACGTCAGATCCCAGCGCGTGTTGTAGGTGCCGCCGGTGTGGTACTGCGGATAGTTGTAGGGCGCGCCGATCGTCAGGCCGGGGAAGTTGTATTCCGGCGTGTTGAGGAGCGACGGCAACGGCAGGTTGTCCCAGTTGAATGCGGCGAAGCCGCCTTTCAGCTCCGAGACCATGTGGCCACCGCCCATGACGGCCGTCCAGGTGCCGAGGATGTCGCGCGAGCGCTTGTCCTGGATCGACGCCTGTGACGGGTGCAAGCCCGCGCCGAGCGTGAAGGGATTGCCCCAGTCCCACGTCGACACGCGCGCCGACACGCGGTTGTTGGTGGACACCTGGTTGTCGACCCGCGCGAGGATGCTGTGCTGCGTGGTCTTCGAATCGTAGGTGAAGTTCTGGCCCGGCATCGCCGACGGGCTCGTTGCGATCGTGCCCGGCTCGCGCTCGTATTCGTACGACGCGAAGTAATGGAGGCGGTTCTTGACGATCGGTCCGCCGAACGTGCCGCCCACCTGCTGATTCGAATACGGCAGCACGGTGCCCGTCACCGGATCGGCGGCGTTGAACTTGTCGCTGCGGAAGTTGCCGTAGGTGCTGCCCGAGTAGCGATTGGTGCCCGACTTCGAGATCGCCTGCACCTCGATGCCGGCCGATCGGCCCTGCGTGATGTCGAACATCGTCGTCACGATCTGGAACTCGGCGATCGATTCGCGGCTGAAGCGCGGCTGGCCGAAGCCGGAGCCCGCGGTCTTCTGCGTGATCTGCTGGCCGTCGAGATTCAGCTGGAACATGTCGTCGGCATCGACGCCGGGACGATTCGTGACGTCGTTGGCGGTGATGCCCTTCACCATCTTCGACAACTCCATCCAGTTGCGGCCTTGCAGCGGCAGGCTCTCCATCTGGCGGCGATCGACGTTGCCGGCGACTTGCGACGTCGAGATGTCGACGAGCGGCGATTCAGCGGTGACGGTGAGCGTCTCGCTCAGCTGCGCGACCTTGAGTTGAAACGGGATCGTGGCGTTCTGCCCGACAAGCAGCTCCACGCGCTCGAGCGTCGTCTTGGAGAAGCCGGACATCTCCGCAAAGATGCGGTACTGGCCGGCCTGCAACTGCAGCCGGAACATGCCTCCGGCGTCGGTGATGGCAACGGTCTGCACGCCGCTTTCAATGTTGGTGGCGGTGACCGTGGCGCCAGGCAGCGACGCCTTGGTGTCGTCGGTGACCGAGCCGCTGACCGTCGCCTGCTGGGCCCAAGCGGGAGCGCCCGCAACGAGCAAGCAAACACCGAGGAACACACCGAGACGAAGCGCGCGCATGCCGGTCTCCTTTCTTCAAGTCGGTACGAAGGCCCCGTCCCACGCGGGAACGGGTCGCACGATGAATTCGGACGCCGTGTTGAGGGGGGATTGTCTTCGGGTGCCCCGACTGAGTCAAGCTACCTGTGAGGAGCGGCGGGTTGTATGCTTTCCAGTCAGGGTAGGGATTCCGAATGAAGATTGCATCGAAAGTGGCTCTGCTGTTGGCGTTGACCTCATCCGTCGCATGGGCGCAGGTCAACGCTGGATCGAAAGAACCGGAGAAAGAACTGCCGTTCACGCTGACGAAGGTCGCGGACTTCAAGTTGCCATGGCGCATCGCGTTCCTGCCGGACGGCCGCATGGTGATCACCGAGAAAGTCGGGCCGGTGTGGCTGATGACGCAACAGGGCGAGAAGACGCCGATCGACAACGTGCCCGCGGTCGCGTACGGCGGGCAAGGCGGCATGCTCGGCGTGTTCACGTCGCCGAAGTACGCAACGGATCACAGTATCTATCTGACCTACGCCGAACCTGGCGACGGCGGAGCGGGCCTCGCGCTCGCGCGCGCGCGGCTGGTGATCGGCGAGGGCAAGGCGAGCCTCGAGGGTTTGCAGGTGCTGTGGCGCGACATGCCGAAAGGACGGGGCGGACAGTACGGCGCCGCGGTGGCGTTTTCTCCCGACGGCTATCTCTTCCTCGCCGTCGGTGATCGCCAGCGCATGACGCCCGCGCAAGATCCCAACACCGAGGTCGGCAAGATCCTTCGCCTGACGCTCGACGGCAAGCCCGCACCGGGCAACCCGATGGCCGGCAAGACCGGTGGCCCGGAGCGTCCGTTGATCAACCCGCCGCGCGATACCGAAGTCGCGAAGACGGCCGAGGTGATCAGCACCTACAAAGTTGAAGGCGCCAACATCGCCCCGTCAGAAACGTGGAGCAGCGGCCATCGCACACCGTACGGGCTTGCCTTCGGGCCGGACGGCCGCTTGTGGGAAGTCGAGCACGGCCCGCGCGGCGGCGATGAGCTGAACCTGATCGAAAAGGGCAAGAACTACGGCTGGCCGCTGGTGTCCTACGCCACCAACTACAACGGCGTGCCGATCCCGAGCCCCGACACGCGACCCGACCTGGCCAAGCCGGTGATCTACTGGACGCCGATCATCGCGCCCGGCAACATCACGTTCTACAACGGCAAGATGTTCCCGCAGTGGAACGGCTCGGCGTTGATGGGCGGCATGGCCACGCAGTCGCTGAACCGCATCACGTTCGACGGCAAGGGCGGTGCGACGCCGGCGGAGCGGTGGAGCGTGGGCCATCGCGTGCGCGACGTCGAGGTCGCCCCCGATGGCGCGATCTGGATTCTGGAAGACGCCAACCCCGGCGGCGTGTACCGCATCACGCCGAAGTAGCAGCCGGCAACCCCAACTGGATTGTCGGTGCGATTGTGAGCCACAGCCCTCGCGGGCACCAGGCTCCGAAAAGGACGGCGCTGGCGCTGCTCGCGCTGGCGCTGTTCATCGTCGCGGCCTGGCCGCCCGACAACGATCGCAGCCTCGCGATGAAGGCGATTAACTGGGTGGTGGATCCGGCCGGACGCCTTCCGGTTCTGCCGCCACAGCTTGGCTTCGGTGTCGGCGATGACCCGTCAGCCGTCGAAGCCCACGACGCGCAAGTTCGACGCTACGACGCGTTGTTTGCCGAAGGCGGATGGACGCGGTGGCGGCTGCAGTTGAAGGTGGCGCGGGATCCGATCGCGGCCGGCACCGCGCGGCAATTGCTGCTGGCCGCGGGTGCCGTTGGCGCGTATCTGCTGTGGCGGCGTTCGATTACGGCGCGATCGTGATCTTCTCGACCTGCCATGTCGAGCAATCCCCCTTGTAGATCACCGTATCCGACTCGCAGTGAAGTTCGTGGACGAGGCAGCCGCTCTGCCCGTGGCCGAGGCTGGTCTGCGCCCATCCGAGCAGCTTGCCATCAAGGCTCATCTTGTAGATCTTGCCGTTGCCGTCGCCAGAGAAGAGGTGTTGCGTCGCCCCCGGGGAGACGCACACTGACCACGGAGCACCCATCCCCTCGATGATGCGCAGCGCGTTCAGATTGGAGTCGAACACCTGCACGCGGCGGTTGCCGCGGTCGGCCACATAGATATTGCCGCCGGCATCCGCCGCAATTGCGTGCGGCGTGTTGAACTGGCTCGGCGCGCTGCCTCGCTCACCAACGGCCTTAACCCAGGTGCCGTCCTTGCTGAACTTCGCGACGCGTGAGTTGTTGTAGCCGTCGGAGACAAAGATATTGCCTTGCGGGTCCCAGGTGACATCGGTCGGCCGATTGAACACACCCGGCCGCGCCGGCGGCGTGCCCTCGATCCGGCGGCCTTCCTCGACGAAGCGCTCGAGCCAGTCGAGTGGCTCTTCCTTGCGGCCGAGCGTCATCGCCACCGAGCCGTCAGGCCGGAACTTGACGATCATGTTGGTGCCTTCGTCCACCATCCAGACGTTGTCGTCCTTGTCGATTCGCACGGTGTGCGCGAAGCCGGCCGCGTAATTGTTCGGCCCCCATTGCTTGATGAACTTCAGCGACGGATCGAATTCGAACAGCATCGATGCCGCGCTTCCCTTGACGGTTGCGGTACGGCCGGTGCGGCTGAACACGAACAGGTTGCCTTTCGAGTTCTTGGCTACGCCGACGGCCTCGCCGATCGTTTCACCGGGGATCGACAGCCGTAGCACTTCTTCAGTGACCTTCAGCTGGGGAGTCGCCTTTTCGAGCGCAGCCTGCTTCGCTTGCTGCTCGGGCGTTCCGGCTAGCCCGCCCCCGGCAGGGGGCGCGGGCGCGCGCTCACCCGCGGGCCGCTGGCTCTGCGCGTAGACAACGAGCGAGCCCGCCAGCACCATCACCAGAATCATTCGCATCCTCATCACCTGTCTCCTATTCACCATTTGGCTTGCATGCCAAGGCGGATCAAGCGGCCCTGCAGAATCGACGCGGGCCGATCGAGCGCTGTGCCGTAGGTCTGTACGGCGGACAACACGACGCCGGAATTGAGTGCGTTGTATGCGTCGAACTGCGCTTCGAGCGACACCTTGCCGATCTCGAGGGGGCGTCGAAAGCGCAGGTCCACCTGGTTGTGCCGCGCGAGCAACTTCGATCCAGGGTCGACAAGCTGAACGTTGACCGATGACTGGGTCAAGTTCGCGCCCGTCAGGTTCCGAAACGTCGTTCGGTCCACGTTCCAGATCACGCGCAGCGAAGGATCGATCGCGGCAATGGTGCCGTCCACCGACGCATTGCGCGCGTCGCCGTTATAGCTCTGCAGCGACGCAGAGACCTGCAGCTTGTACGGCAGCGAATACGAGCCGTTGAGCTTGAACTGCGTGTAAAACGGAATGCGGTATTGCCCCATGTCGCAGTAGAGCAGGAAATTTGGATCCTCGACTTCGCACGTATTCGCGACCGTGTGACCCGCCGTGACACCGCCAAAAATATTCAGGCCCTTCGCCCGGCTTTGAAAGTTGATGTCCACGCCGGTGAACACGCGGCGATTGCTGCTGGAATTCTGGTCAAGCACGTCAAACGCCGTGGCCTTTGCGGGATCGAGGTTGTAGATCGGAACCGTCACCGCAGGATTCAACGGGCTGGGCACCTTGAACAGCGTGTAGTCCGACGGGTTGATGGCGCGGTTGTCAGACCAGATTAGGTTGCGGTAATCGCGCCGCACGAATGCGGCCGTCACCGACGTCCCCTGCAGCAACTGCCGCTGGATGCTCGCGTTCATCTCGTACTGGAACGGCCGCGCGATGTCGGCGGCAAAATTTTGCGGCGGCTTCACGCCGAATGTCGACGGCAGCGTCGAGAAGTCGATCTCGCAGCCGGGCGACCGGAACACGCACGGCACGCGATTGCCGGCCGCGTCAAACGTGACGCCGCCCTGCGCGATGTCGTCGTTGTTCAGGTCGGCCCACGTCAAGGTCGCCGAAGCGTAGAAGTTCGGGTCGTACACGTCGGAGAATCCGGTGGTGTAGGCGCGGACGTACTTGCCCCACCCCATCTTGACAGCCGTCTTGCCGTCGCCGGCGACGTCCCAGACGAAGCCGACGCGCGGCGACACGTCATTCCAGTTGGGAACATTCTTCCGAGTAGGAAAGGTTCTATACGGGACGAATCGCCCAGGCAGTGCCGATCGTTCCTCGGTCGATGCATTGAAATGTTCGAACCGGATGCCAGGGTTCAGCGTCAGGCGGCCAAGCACCCACTGGTCCTGAATGAACACGCCGGCGTCAGCGTTCATGTTCGTGAGCGAATCCTGCGGCGTGTTGTGGATGATCACCTGAGCGGGGACGCCCGATCGATAGAGCTGGATCAGGTCGGCGGCTTCGCGGCGCTGCCGCCAGAAATAACCAAAGCCATACTGCACGCCCGCCTTGATGTTGTGCGAGCCGGTGACGTACGACGCCGCGGCCATCACCGTCTTGCGAATCGGTTCGCGGTAGTACACGCCTCCGTCGTACTGGTCGTAGGCCGTCTGCAGGATCACGTCGCGCTTGGGAATCGTGCTCGACACGGTGGGCACGGGATTGACCCCGCTCGTCGGTAGCGGCGGCACCGATGCTGGATCGAGCGGCGTCAGGGAGTAGCTCTCGTTGTTGATCGCGAAGCCGGCCTCGACCAGCATCCGACTCGTGAGGGTCCCCGTATATTTGATCTCGTTGGTGTAGTACTGCTTGGGTGCGCGAATGTCCGTCGCCTCGCCGGCAATGGCATACCCCGCGGGCGCGGAGTTTTCGTGGCCTCGGAATTTCCGTATGCGATCGAGATAGCCGGCCACCTTATGCTTGGCGCCCAAACGCGCGGTCAATCTCACCACGCCGCTGGTGATACGCGCATCGTCGATGGTCTGGTCGCCGTTCTTGAAGAAGCTGTTGGCGATGTACTGATACACGCCCCAGTCACGCATCGAGGCAAAAAACCAGATGCGATCACGACGGAGTGGGCCGCCCTGCGCAATATTGATGTCCCACACCTTGTCGAGCCTGTCTGGCGCGCGCAGTCCCTGTGCCAGGGCGGCGTCGGCGTTGTTGGACTGCAGGTCGTGGTTGCCGGCTGAAAAAAACGCCGTCCCCCGGAAAGCGTTACCGCCGTCCTTTGGAATCATGTTGGCGCGGACGCCGCCGGCTGAGGTCTCCGCGGTGATGGCACTCGTCTGGTAGCTGACCTCTTCGAACATCATGTCGTTGAAGTAGCTCTGGACGCTGCCGTCGCCCTCGAGCCCATTGAGCACCATGCCGTCGACCAAGAACGTCGTATCGCGTCCATCGGATCCGTGCACGGTGAGGTCGCGATTCTGCATGCCAGACGTGCCGCCGACGTCTGGCAGGGCCAGGCGCGCGCCCGGCAGCATCGCCCCTAGCGTGGGGATGCTGCGGCCCGTCGGCACGGCGTCGAGCAGGGCCCTCGGCAGAACTTGCTGCTGCACGGCCGATGAGGTGTCAATGACGGGTGAGAGGCCCGATACCGTGATGGTCTCTTCGAGGGCGCCCACCTTCAACTCAACGTTGATCGTCGCGGTGAAGTTTGCCGGCAGTTCTACCCCGTCACGCTTGACGGTGCTGAATCCGGGAAGTGAAAAGCTGATGGCGTAGACACCAGGCCGCAGGTCGATGACGGTGTAGCGGCCCTCACCATCAGTGATGACCGCGCGGCTCTTCTCGATCAACGCCGGACTCGAGACGTCCACCGTCACCCCTGGAAGGGCCCCACCCGAGCCGTCGGTGACCGACCCCGCAATCGCACTCTGCGCTCGCGCGATTGCCGGCACGGACGCCAAGAGACACGCCAACACCAGTACCCGGAATTTCCGCTGACCGAACGCCATGCCAACCTCCCCACGAATTAGCGACCAACCCGACGAAGATCAAGGACGATGCGAACCGGTGCGAGATGAAGAACGACGCGAAGAGACCGCCAGTGTAGTGATTTGGTTCAGAAGGTCAAGAGGCATCCAGCGGTCTCGAAGGGTGGTACCGCGGGCAACCGCCTCGGTTCACCGCTGACAGGCCGTGCAATAAAACGTGGAGCGGCCGGCCTGCCACAGCCGCGCGATGGTGCCGTCGCATCCGGAGCGAAGGCATCGCAAGCCTTCGCGCTCGTACACACGGAAGCGCGCGGACCGGTACGGCGATTCACGGCGCTTGATCGCGCTCGACAGCACCAACTTGATCGACTTGACCAGCCGCTCCGCTTCCGTCCGCGGCTCCCCTGGTCGCGTCGCGATCGTGGCCGCCTTGCGCAGCGGCGAGAGACGCGCGTGATGCAGCGCTTCGCTGGCGTAGATATTCCCCACGCCGGCAACAATCCGCTGATCGAGAAGCGCGACCTTCAGCGGTACTCTCTTGCCGGCGCACGCGCGCGCCAGCGCCACGGCATCGAACGCCCTCGACAGCGGCTCGGGGCCCATCTTCTTCAGCGACGGGTAGTCATCGACGTGCCCGTGCCCGGTCAGATCCATGAAGCCAAAGCGGCGAGGGTCGTTGAACACGATGCGCTGTCCCGACGACATCACGAACACCACATGATCGTGCGGATCGGGCTCGCGCGATCGGTCGCCGAGCGGCGCCACCGTGAACCAGCCGGACATGCCCAAGTGCATGATCAGCGCGTCGCCCGACGACATGGGGACCACCAGGTACTTCCCGCGTCTCTCGACGGCCCGCACGGTCTGCCCGCGCAGGCGTTCCGCGAACTTGTCCGGAAAAGGAATCCGCAGGTTGGGCCGATTGACGATGACGCGGCGGAACCGGGCGCCGAGCATCGCGGGTTCGAGCATCCGTCGCACCGTTTCTACTTCTGGCAGCTCAGGCACCGTCACCCTTATTATGGCGTGACCGAAATGGCCACCATCAATTCCCTCGACGTCATCGTCATCGTCGGATACCTGTTATTGCTCGCCGGCATTGGCGTCTACTTCTCCAGGCGGCAGACGAATCTCGAAACCTTCTTGATGGGCGGCGGCCGGATGTCGTGGCTGCCGGTCGGCCTTTCGTTGATGGCCGCGCTCAACAGCGGCATCGATTACCTCACGCAGCCGTCCGCGACGATCCAGTACGGTCTCGTGCTCGCGCTCGGCACGCTGTCCTGGTTCGCCATCTACCCGTGGGTGGCGATCGTCGTGTTTCCGTTCTTCAGGCGGCTGCACGTCTTCTCGATCTACGAGTACCTCGAGGACCGCTTCGACGTGCGCGTGCGGACGCTTGCCGCGATCATCTTCATTGCGTGGCGGCTTGGCTGGATGGCCACCGCGCTCTACGTGCCGTGCCTCGCGATCAACGCGGCGTCGGGCGGTACCGTCAATCTCACGCTGATGATCGTGATTGCCGGTGTGCTCGTCACCCTCTACACGATGCTCGGCGGCATCGAGGCCGTCGTGTGGAATGACGTCATTCAGTTCTCGGTGATGTTCTTCGGTCTCGGCGCCACGGTGTGGATCGTCGCCACCACCGCGTCGGGCGGCATCACCGGCATCTGGGCGGCTGCCGACGCCGGGGGGCGAACCAATCTCTGGGTGCCGCTCGCCGACAGCGTCACCGGATTCTTCCGGCAACCCATGACGGTACCCGCGTTGTTCTCCGCGCTGATCGTCGGGCGCATGGCGCAATACACGACCGACCAGACGATGATCCTCCGCATCAAGAGCACGCGGACCGACCGCGAAGCCAAGCAGGCGTTCATCGTCAACGCGGCCGGCGACGCGCTGTGGATGCTCGGGCTGACGTTCGTGGGCCTTGCGCTGTTTGCGTATTTCCAGCACACACCCGCGCCTGAAGGACTGCCGCCGGATCGATTGCTGCCCTACTTCATGATCAAGGTGTTCCCGGCCGGCACCGTCGGCCTCGTGAATGCCGCAATCCTCGCGGCGTCGCTCTCGAGCGTCGATGCGGCGATCCACTCGGGCAGTTCCGTGATGGTGGTGGACCTCTACAACCGCATCGCCAAGGGCCGCAAGCTCGAACGCTCGAATCCAGGTACTGATCCCGCCGATGATCGCGCGCAGGTGTTCGCACTGCGCATCGGCACGATCATCATGGGCGTGCTCGGGACCACGCTCGCGTGCAATGTCGAAGGCATCGGCACGCTGCTCGAAATCAACAAGAAGGTCACCGATTCATTCGGCGGGCCGTTGTTCGGGATCTTCCTGCTGGCGATGTTCAGTCCGCGCACGTCGAGCACGGCGGCACTGGCGGGGGGCGCGGCCGGCGCGCTCGCCGCGTACCTCGTCGCGTATCAGAGCTCGATCGGATTCTTCTGGCCGTCCACGTTCGGGCTCGGCGCCACCCTGATCG
This sequence comes from uncultured Acidobacterium sp., assembly GCA_964495855.1. Taxonomy (GTDB): domain Bacteria; phylum Acidobacteriota; class Vicinamibacteria; order Vicinamibacterales; family UBA2999; genus 12-FULL-67-14b. Next base: position 32,195 of record CAZBYY010000003.1, read on the forward strand.
TCGGCACGCTCGCGTCGTTTGTAACGCCCGCGCCCAAGGGCGAGGCCCTGACCTACACGTGGCGCGAGATCATGCGGCGTCCGACGGCCGGCTGACCCCGGCCTCGGGCCACAGCCCGCGCATGACCCACGTGAGGGTCAGCGATGCGGTCACGAACACCGCGGTCATCAACGCGGCTTCGCCACGCTGGCCGTACAGCAGCTTGCCGATCATGAAGAGGCCCGACCAGATCGTGACGCAGCCGGCAAACCATCCGAGCAGCGCACGCGGAATGTTGTCTTCATCGGAAGGCGTTACGCCGCCAACCTCGCGGCGGATGTCCTCCCATCCGGGGCCGAACGGACGCACCGTACGATAGAACGTGATCAGCGTCTGTCGATCGGTCTCTGGCGCCAGGTACGCGGCTGCCACCCAGCAGATCGTCGTGATCACCACCGTCACCAGAAGCCCGGAATGGGCGCTCAGTCCTTGTCCGCTGCGCGCCGCAACGAGCAAGCCGACCGACACGAGCAGCGAGCTCGTCATCGCCACGATCTCGCACCACGCATTCACGCGCCACCAGAACCAGCGAACGAGATACAACAGTCCGGTGCCGGCGCCGATCTGCAGGATCACGCCAAACGCATCACGCGCGGTGTCCATCAAGTAGACCGTCGCCGACGAGGCGAAGAACAAGCCGACGGTGACAAGTCGACCGACCTGGACGTAGTGGTGGTCGGGCGCATCGCGATACACGAATCGCCGATAGAAGTCGTGCACGAGATACGACGCGCCCCAGTTCAGGTGCGTCAGGATCGTGGAGGAATTCGCGGCGATCAATCCGCCAACCATCAAGCCCGCAAATCCCGCGGGCAGAAACCGAAGCATCGCCGGATACGCGATGTCGTGACCAAGCAGCGTGGGATCCAGATTCGGAAACGCTTTCTGGATATCCGAGAGCGCGGGGTAGACGATGAGCGACGCGAGGCCGACGAGGATCCAGGGCCAGGGGCGGAGGACGTAGTGGGCGAGGTTGAAGAACAGCACGCTGCGCAGTGCGTCCTTCTCCGATCGCGACGACAGCATCCGCTGCGCGATGTAGCTGCCGCCACCCGGCTCCGAGCCCGGATACCACACCGCCCACCATTGCACCGCGATCGGCATGATGAACACGGCGATCGCCAGCTCCGTGTTGTTGGTGAAGTCCGGCAAGAGGCTGGTGTAGTCCAGACCGCCGGGCCCGCGGCGGTGCGCCAGCTTCTCCATCAACGCGGCGAGCCCGCCGACCTGGGGCGCCGTCACCGCGAAGTATGCGGCCGCACTCACCGCCGACATCTTGATGAAGAACTGGATCATGTCGATGACGAGCACGCCCCACAGCCCTGAGTAGGTGGCGAATACGACGTTGAGCGCGCCGACGGCCGTCAAGGTTTGCCATCGCTCGAGACCGAACAGGATGGCGGCGATCTTCACCGCCGCCAGGTTGACGGTCGCCATGATGATGCAGTTGAAGAACAGCCCGAGATACAGCGCGCGAAATCCGCGCACGAGCGAGGCGGGCGTGCCCGAATAGCGGATCTCGTAAAACTCGAGGTCGGTAAGGACGCCGGAGCGGCGCCACAACCGCGCGTAGAAGAACACCGTGGCGACACCGGTGAGCACGAACGACCACCACACCCAATTGCCGGCGACGCCGTCACGGCGGACGATGTCGGTGACGAGGTTCGGCGTGTCGCTGCTGAACGTCGTCGCCACCATCGACAGGCCGGCGAGCCACCACGGCACCGCGCGGCCCGACGCGAAAAACTCCGACGTGCTGCGACCCGCGCGTCGCCCGAAGAACAGTGCCGGGACAAAACACAGCAGCAGCGAGCACGCGATGACGATCCAGTCGAGTGCAGTCAGCGTCACGCCGTCACCCTACCACGATCGTCACTAGGTCACAGCGGCCCGCACGCTGAAACGCGGATCGCGCCACTCGCCGTTCTCCATGACGCCCACCAGCCGGTCGACGGCATCCCACACATCGACGAATCGCGTGTAGAGCGGCGTGAAGCCAAAGCGGAGGATGTCTGGCGCCCGGAAGTCGCCGATCACCCCACGGGCGATCAGCGCTTGCATGATCGCGTAGCCCGCGTCGCTGTGCGCGAGCGAGACCTGGCTGCCCCGTGATGCCGGGTCGCGCGGCGTGGCGACGGTGAATCCGCATGTCCGGCAGCGTTCGTCAACGAGCTCGATGAAGAGATTGGTCAGCGCGATCGATTTCGCGCGGATCGCATCCATGCCGCCGAGGTTGTTCGCGGCGCGCACCGTGTCGACGCCGCAGTCGAGCGCCGTCATCGACAACACCGGCGGTGTCCCGCACACGAATCGCTGGATGCCCCGGGCTGGTTGATACGTCGCGCTGAAGGCAAACGGCTCGCGATGGCCCAGCCAGCCGGACAGCGGCTGCCGCCAATCATCGCGGTCCATCTGTGCGAGATGGTCGGCGTGCGTCCAGATGAAGGCAG
>CAZBYY010000004.1:0-31726 GCA_964495855.1 uncultured Acidobacterium sp.
GCGGTTCGGATCCAGCGAGGTGTAGAGCGGCGACGTGAGCAGTCCCACGGCGGCGCGGAAGCCGGCCGCGGCCGACTGAAACTTCAGGAAGCGGCCGCCGTCGGTCGGCAGCACGCGGCTGATCGACGCGAGGCCCTGCGCGACGTACTTCTGGGTCAGGCTGCCGTATTTGATGTTGAGCGGGTTGCGATTGCGAACCGCGAGGGTGGCCTCGGCATGCGTGACGCGCGGCGCCGGCGGCACGCGTGCGGGATCGCCGGTCCACTCATCGTGCGCCTCGACGACCAAGGTGCGGATCCCCCCGGGGTTGACGGGATCAACGTCAGGCGACGAAGCCTTCGGCGCGGCAATTCCCGTGAAGGCGAGCAGGGCTACCGCGAGGACGGCCGCCGCCGTCCACGAGCCGCTGATGCGGCCATGCCACGCCGATATCCACCTGCGCACGTGTCACAATCTTATCACCCGAAGAAATCGAAATACGGCCGAGCTCGTCGGCTATACTACCTTTCATCAGTTTCACTCCAGGCATGCCCCCGGTGTCTTCTCGTCCGCGGCGCTTCACGCTGTTGCTGGCTGCTGCCCTCGCGGCGTGTCTGCTGCCCTCGATCGTCGCGGCCCAGTCCGTGATGCGGCAGTCGCCCGAAGACTTTGTCGTCATCATCAAGTCGCAGTACCGCCGGCTGTCGTTCGACATCGACATCAAGCGGCTCGCCGTCGGCGATACGGAGATTCTCAGCGCGGAGTTGATCAACAGCCGCGAGGTGCTGGCGCTCGGCCGCCAGACCGGCCGCACGACGGTGATCGTGTGGTTGTCCGACGGCACCTCCCGCGAATTCGTGGTCGCCGTGCAGCGTGACCTTTCGGTGCTCGAGCGCGCGCTGCGCAGCGTGCATCCGTCGATCGTCGTCGAGAGCGCGCCGGATCGCGATGCGCTCGTGCTCACCGGCGTCGTGCCGGACCTCACCACGTCGAACACCGCTGAGACCGTGGCGCGCAACTACCTCGGATCGCTCGCCGGCGGCGGCGCGGCGCAACCGCTGATTGCCTCGCCCACGCCAGGTGCGCCGCCTGATGCGAACACCGCCCCCCGCGTCGACGGGAAGTCTTCGGCGCCGGTGTCGACGGCGAGCGTGATCAACCTGTTGCGCCTGCAGACGCTGCCATCCACGCTCGAAGACAAGGTGAGGGACGCCGTGCGCGGCATTGGCGGCGGGCACGTGACGGTGCGGCGCGTGGTGCGCGGCGCAATGCCGGATGACACGCTCGACACGCTCGTGCTCGAGGGTGAAGTGGGCAGCCAGGCGGTGCTGACGCGCGTGCTGGTCCTCTCGGCGCAGCTCTTCGCGGGGCAAACGATTTCAGCGTCGGACATCCACGTCGTTGCCGACGAAGGCGGCGGCCTGGCATCGCAGACGCAGGGACAGGCGCAGTCGCAGCAGACCCAGCTTGGCGGCGGATCGAGCTCGTCACTGTTCGGCGGTGCGCGCAGCAGCCGCTTGAGCAACCAGGTGCGCACGAACCTCGGGCGCGCGACCGCGGTGGAACTCGCCAATGGGCGCATCCTCTCGTTCATCCGCGTGAAGGACCTGCCGCAGGTGCGCGTGCAGATCCGGCTGTTCGAAGTGAATCGCACCAAGCTCAAGGCGCTCGGCGTTGACTCGGCGCTGCTCACATCCGATTTCCGTCAGCCGTCGTTGAACCCGGCCCGATCGGCGACGCAGACGCAGGGCGACCAGGCCGCGCGCGTGGGCGCCAACGGCGCCGCGATCCAGAACGTCATTTCGTTCCTGAGCGGCGGCTTGATGAACGAGCTGCAGTTCTCGGGCGGCCACGTCGCGATCGACACGGCGCTGTCGTTGCTCGAACGCGAAGGTGTCGCGCAGACACTTTCATCGCCATCGCTCACGGTCTTGTCCGGCGAACTTGCGCAGGTGCAGGTGGGTGGTGAAGTGCCCGTGCCGGTCGCATTCTCACCCGCGTTCGGCAACACCGGCTCGGCGTCAGCAACCGGATCGGGGGGCGCGGGCGGTGGTGGTGGTGGTGGCGGACAGGCCGCGCAATCGACGCCAGGTGTGTTCAGCTCCGTTGATTTCGTGCCGTTCGGGGTGCAGCTGCAAGTGCGGCCGATGGTCGGCGAAGACGACACGATCACGCTTGATGTGCAGCCGATGGTCGTGACGCCGGATTCGGTCCTGACCGACGCGATTCGGCAGTCGAGCGGTACGGCCGTCGCGACCACCGCATTCCAGACGCGCGCCCTGCGCACGAGTTCGCGCCTGCAGGACGGCGAAGCCCTGCTGATTGCGGGCCTGGTTTCGCAGAATTCCTCGACCAACCAGGGGGCCAACCCCGTGTTGCGGCGCATACCCATCGTGGGTAGACTCTTCGAGAGTTACAACCGCAACGATCAGGACACAGAGCTCATCGTCGTCGTCAATCCGGTGGTCATCCGGACGCGCGCGGCGTCGGCGTCGTTATGGTCGTTCGTGGACAAGAGCGAGCTGTTGCACTCCGTTGCGACGGGGCTGCCCCAGAAGTCAGCGAAGAAACCGGACTGAGTCAGGAGGATCGAATGTGGAACGCACTGCGGCGGTTGGGCAAGGAGAACAAGGGCGCCGCGCTCGTTGAATACGCGCTCATCATCGCCGGTGTGGCGCTGATCGGCGCGGCCGCGGTGTCGGTGTTCGGCCACAAGGTGACCGACATGCTCGGCACGGCGACGGCCGTCATCCCGGGCGCGCACGCCGACGACAACGCGCCGATCGTGAGCGGCAAGACGATCGAGACGTCGCCCAATGCGCCCGGCTTCGACAGCGGCAGCTCGGCGACCGGCATCGGCATCGACGTGAACGCGATCACGCAGTCGAACGGTCAGCCGCGTCTCGGCACGGGCGTCGGTGGCGACGGGCAGTTGTCGTCACTCGTGCTCGAATCGAAGAACAAGTAACCGGGCGCACGCGGAGACAGCAGCCGAGCCGATGATGCGCCGCGTCGGAAGCCTTCGCCCGCTGACCTCCGAACGCGGGGCGGCGCTCGTCGAGTTCGCCCTGGTCTCCGTCGTGTTGTACGTGCTGCTCGCGGCCGGCATCGAGTTCGGCCGCCTGATGTTCGACGCCAATGCCCTGCAGGATGTCGCGCGGGTCGCCGCGCGCGAGCTGGCGACGGCGCCGACGATCGCCAACGCGACGTTCGAGTACGCGCTGACGTGCGACGCTGATGCAGACGCCACCTGCCTTGCGAATCTTCGCCGTCGCGTCTTCGATCCCGCCTGCCTCGTGGTTGACCTCACGGATCCCGCCGTCTCCGTCGATGTTGACGGCTATTTCGCCGCGATGCCGATCGTCAATCGCGCGTTGCGCAGCCTGATGATCAGCGAGCCGTCTCGACCGGGGTTGCTGCGCTACGCCGGCGCGCTGCTGGCGGACGAGAGCGGCGATTCCTGCAGCGCGATCGGGCCCAACGGCCGCGCGGCGGCCACCGGGTTCACGGTCGGCATTCCGCTCGTCGAGGCGCGCGACAGCGACGGCATCGAAACGGTGCGCTGGGTGCCCGTGCTCGAAGAGATTCGCTCCGCGGCTGACGCCGCGTGTCCCGCGCGCGGGCCGTTCAGCCTCGTGTATCTTGCGGCCGATGATGATTGCGGCCCGCTCGATGCGGATCCCATCACCGATCGCGGGCTTGCCGCAGTTCGCATCAACTACCCGTTCCAGGCCGCGACGCTCAGCGGCTACCGCACCGTCACGCGCCTCGACGACTCGATGGCGCCGAACATGACCGCGTTCATCACGGCGGACGATGGCGCGGTGCGGCAGTTGAATAATCCGGTCGGTTCGCCGGTGGGTGATGACGGGTCGATCGGACCGTATGCGGGCCCGCTCGGCCTCGGCCGCCATCTCGCGCTCGCCGGGCGCACGATCCGGCCGTTCCGCAAAGTCCTGTCGGCACAAGCCGTGTTTCGCCGTGAGGTGATCGAATGAGTCCGGTCGCGCCGAGACGTGGCGGTGGATTGACGATGCTGTCGCCCGTTGTGCTCGTGGTGGGTGCAGTGGCGGTGGTGTCGGTGGTGTTTGCGTTGCTGGTTGGTGTCGGCATCATCGACATCGCCAAGCTGCGTGGAGGCCAGCCGTCAACCGCGGGCATGATCGCCGTGCCGACGCCGGCAGGTGCGATCCCCGCCTACACGCGGCTGCGCCGCGATCACCTGTGGGACGCGCGCAATCGGCGGTTGTCGGTCGTGTATCTGCCGCCGTCGGCGGTGACGAAGGAAATGCTGACCAACATCGGCGACATCCTTGGCCGCGTGCTCGATCATCCGAAGGAACCCGGCTACGTCTTCACCGAATCGGACTTCCTGCCGGCCGGAACGCGCGAGGGCATCGTCGGCGGCATCCCGGCAGGCATGCGCGCCATTCGCGTGTCGTCGGAAAAGGTCGAGGGGCTGTACGGATTGCGTGCGGGCGATCGCTTCGACATCATCGCGACGCTGCCGATTTCGACGACCGGTGCGCCGGGCATGAACTTCGCCGGCCCGCACGCGCCTGAAATCGCGCTCGAGGCGCAGCTCACGAACTGGGACAAGCAGGCGACCGTGCGCGTGATCGTGCAAGGCGCGTCGATCGTCGAACCCATCGCGGCGCGTGGTGTGGCGTACGCAAGCGGTGAAGGCGGCGCCGGCCGCGGACGTGTCGTGCAGGATGCGGTGATCGCCATCACGCCGGAAGAAGTGGCGTTGCTCACCGAAGCGATGGCGGTTGACGCGAGGCTCACGACCATTCCTCGATCAGGGCGGCCCGGCGATCCGCCCGACAGCCGCACGCCCGATCGGCGGCCCTTCAGTCCGTTTGGCCGCTCCGGCATGACCGGCAACACCGACGCCGATTCCAACGACAGCCTGGCGCTGGTTGAAACCGTCATGGGCCAGAAGCGCGCGGTCGTCCCCGTCCCCAGGCCCTGACGTGCTCGTACAGGTTGCCTTCTTCGTCTTCGCGCTGTGCGGACTGCTCTCGCTCGTCATCGACGTGGGCTTCACGCGACTGACGCAGGTGCAGCTGCAAACGGCAGCGGACAGCGCCGCGATGGAAGGCCTGCGCACGCGTGACATCACCGTGCGCAATGCCGCGGGTGCCGCGGTGATCGATCCCTATGCGAGCGACTGCTTGCGTCGGGCCGCTGCGAATCGCATGGTGCGGTGGACGTTTGACGATGACTTCAACGTGGCCAACGGCGACGGCGAATACCAGTTCGGCGGCGGTCCGAATATCGAGCTGAGCGAAGGTGTCACGTCGCTGCACGCGTTGCAATCGATCTCGGTTCCGGCCGCGCGCACCTACAAGCCGGACGTGCAGTTCAACCAGGAGAACGTTGCCTACGGCGACATGGTGAGCGGGCGATTCTGCTACACGGATGATCCGCTGCCCGCTGAAGGTGCGGAATACTCGACGCAACAGATCGTGTGCACGGAGCCGCAACGCGCGCTCGGCACCTACGCGCGCACCGACTTCAATCCCAACGACACTTCGCCGCGTCCGCCGAACGCGATCAGCGAGTGTCCCGGCGTTGATGACGACGTGCCGAATCCGTGGCCGGTCGGCGGCACCGGATCGCTGCGCACGGCCGATGATTCGTCGTTTCTCGTCCGTCTTCGCCGCTCGAGCGAGTTTGTGGATCCTGAAGCGGGCGTGGCCTCGAGTGGTCCGCCCTTGCCGTTGCTCTTCGGCCGCGCCGCGCTGGTCGAAGGCGATGCGGCGTCCGGGTATTCCGTGCGGCGCGATGGTTTCACGGTCAGGGCGACCGCGATTGCCGATGCGATGCCGGCGTTGCAGGTGGGCCTGCCGCCGACCAACGGCATCGGCGTGACGCCGTTCACGCTCGTCGACACGTATGTCGCTGCGATGCCTGCCACGGCGGCGCAGATCACGATCGACCCGACGCGCGGCGCAGTCTGCGCCGGGCTGACGTGCGTTGCCGCGACGCCACTGATCGGGCGATTCATCGATGCGCTGACCGATCCCACCCGCGCGCGGTGGTCGCGCGTGGCAAGTGTTGGCAGCATCCTGACGGCGGCAACGCCGCTCAACTGCAACGCCATCGGCACGCGCAACGGCTACGTCCCGGTGTATTCGACGATGATCGGCGGGACGGTCCGCGTGATCGGCTTCACGCGCATCGCGCTTGCGCAGGATCCCGCGCGCGCGAACAACACGTGCGCCAAGACGCTGACGCGCAGCACGTCGCTCGTGGCGACGACCAATGCGAGCGCGACCGTGACCGATGGCCTGCCGTACGGCGTCACCGCCACGGCGGCGCAGATCCGCGAGCTGTTCGACAAGAACCGCGTCCGCACGGGACGCCTCAACTATCAGCCGGTCCTCGCGCCGGCGCTGGCCCGGTAACGCGATGCCTCCGACCACACGACCCGGCGACCAGAATCTGCGCGTGCTCGCCGTCAGCGCCGATCCCGGCCTCGCCGACGAATTCAACAACGCCTTCGAACGTATACCGGATCGCAAGTTCTCGCTGTTCACCGCGGACAGCGATCGCGACGCGATCGATGCGGCTCGGCGACGCCAGCCGCACCTGACCTTCATCGACGTCGACGCCGACGGATCGCAGGCCTCCGTGTTGACGCGCGACCTGCTCGCGCAAGTGCCGGACACGATCGTCGCCGGCGTGTTTGCGCCCGAGTGGCTCGAAGGCGGCACGGCCGAGAGCTCGACGATCATCCAGTTGATGCGATCTCAGGTACGCGACTTCATTCGCCGCCCGATCTCCGCGACCGAGCTGCGTTCGGTCGTCGAGCGATTGTTCGCGCCTCCGCCGACGGTGACCGCCGGCGAGGACGGGCGCGTGGTGGCGTTCGTCAGCAGCAAGGGCGGCGCCGGCAAGTCCACGCTCGCCGTCAACGTGGCGTGCGGACTCGCGCAGCGCTTCCCCGATGAAGTGCTGCTGATCGATGCGTCGCTGCAGATCGGCACGTGCGCGATGCTGCTCGACTTGAAGCCGACGACGAGCATCATCGACGTGGTGCGCGAGCGCGATCGACTCGACAAGACGCTGTTGCGCCACCTGACGCGCAGTCACCCCAGCGGGCTTCGCGTGCTCGCCGCGCCGCCCGATGCGCTCGAAGGATCGGAAGTGGACGAAGAAGCGATCCTGCGCATCGTTAACATGGCGAGCCGGTCGTTCAAGTACGTGGTGATCGACACGTTCCCGGCGATCGACGGCGTGCTGATGACGATCCTCGACGTCGTGGACCAGGCCTACGTGGTGGTGCAGGGCACGGCGCCATCGGTGGCCGGCGCGGTACGATTGCTGCCGGTCCTCGAAGGACTCGGCGTCTCCGAGCATCGCCAGCGCATCGTCCTCAACTACAACTATCAGTCGTTCGCCGGCGATCTGCGGCCGACGGACATCGCGGATCGACTGCAGCGCACCATCGATTACGTCGTGCCCTACGATTCACGCGTGCTGGTGTCGATGAACACCGGCAGCCCGCAGATCCTGCATGCACGGCGGTGGCACAAGTTCGGACGCGCCATTACCGAGATCGTGGACGACCTGGACGGCGGCGCCTCTGAAGCGGCCGGCGCGACTGATCGCGCCCTTGCCGGATCGAGAGGAACGGCATGAGCGACCATCACCCGCCGATCCGCATCGATCGCCGGCGATTCGTTCGCCATACCGATGAAGTCGCCGCCCGGCTGAAGACGGTGGCGAACAAGGCGGCCCGCACGCCGGCCGAGGAAGCCGATCCCGGAACGCGCGCTGCAAAACCTGGCCGCACGGATTACCTGACCGTGAAGGCGGCGCTGCAGGAGCGACTGCTCGAAGAGATCGGCGAGCGCGGCTTGCTCGAAAGCGACGGTGCCGACGTCGCGGCGGCGGTCAAGGACTTCGCGGAGCGGGCGATCGCCTCCGAGAACATTGCGCTCAACGAAGTCGAGCGCGAGCGTCTCGCGGAAGAGCTGACCGACGAAACGATCGGCATGGGACCGTTGGCGCCGTTGCTGGCCGATCCCGCGGTCAGCGATATTCTCGTGAACGCACCCGACCAGGTGTACGTCGAGCGATTCGGCCGCCTCGAAAAGACCGACGTCCGTTTTCGCGATGGCGAACACATCATCCGCGTGATCGAGCGCATCGCGGCGCGCGTGGGCCGCCGCATCGACACCTCGTCGCCCATGGCCGACTTGCGTCTTGCCGATGGCAGCCGCGTCAATGCCACGCTGCCGCCGGTCACGATCGACGGCCCGACGCTGTCGATTCGCCGCTTCGGTCATCGTCGGCTGCGGCGCGACGACCTGCTGAACATCGGCACGCTGTCGCCGGAGATCCTCGAGTTCCTCGTCATCGCCGTGCGGGCGAAACGCAACATTCTCGTGTCCGGCGGAACCGGCGCCGGCAAGTCGACGCTCTTGAGCGTACTGGCAGAGGCGATTCCATCAACCGAGCGCATCGTCACGATCGAAGACATCGCCGAACTGAACCTCGATCAAGAGCACGTCGTCCGCATGGAGACGCGCCCGGTCAACATCGAAGGCCGCGGCCGGATCGTGGCCCGCGACCTGTTGATCAACGCGCTGCGCATGCGGCCGGATCGCATCATCCTCGGCGAAGTGCGCGGCGCTGAGGCGCTCGACATGCTGCAGGCGCTCAACACGGGCCACGACGGCGGCATTGGCACGATCCACGCGAACTCGACCCGCGACGCGTTGTCGCGACTCGAGACGATGGTGCTGATGGCGGGCATCGAACTGCCGTCGCGCGCGATTCGCGAGCAGATCGTGTCGGCGATTCACCTGATCGTGCAGGTGCGCCGCTTTGAAGACGGTGTGCGCCGCATCGAGTCGGTGGCGGAGATCACCGGCATCGAAGGTCAAACGCCGCAGATGCAGGACCTGTTCGTCTTCCAACGCCAGGGCAAGCAGGGCCGCCGCATTGTCGGCCGGTTCGCCGCGACCGGCGTCATCCCGCGGATGGTCGACGATCTCCGCGAAGACGGCGTGCAGATTCCGGGCGCGCTCTTCCAGCGGCCGGATGGGGTGTAGCGCATGGCGTTGACCCTCATCATCGCGATGCTGATCGCGGCGCTGGCGATCTGGTGGCGCGGCGCCGTGGCCCGCAACCGGGCCGCGAGCCGCCTCGATCATTGGCTGTCACCGGATGGCGCCGAGCGCGAGCACGCGCAGCGCAGGGTCACGCGATCGTTTCCGCCGCGTCATCGATTCGGGGCCAAGCTCGCCGGCGTGCTCGGCGGTGTGACGTTGTGGATGTTCGCCGGGCTGCCGATCGAAGTGTCGATCGCCGCGGGCGCGCTGATTGGCGTGCTGATGCACCTGGTCGAAGAGAATCGCGCCGAACAGCAGATCGCGCTCATCGAAGCGCAGCTCGCAGCGGCGATCTACCTGATGGTCGGATCGTTGCGCGCCGGCGCCAGCCTGCTGGCGGCATTCGAATCCGCATTGACCGAAGTCGGCGCGCCGTTGCGGCCGTACTTCCAGGAAGTGGCAGGACGCATCCGGCTGGGCGACGATCCGCGCACCGCCGTCACCGACCTGCAACTGTATGTGCCGCTCGAGACGTTCCGGCTCTTTGCCGCATCGTTGAGCGTGCACTGGGAGGTCGGTGGCAGCCTCGCGACCACGTTGTCGAGCGTAGGGCAGACGATCCGCGACCGCATCGAGCTGTCGCGCCGTGTACGCGCGCAGGCGGCGGAGGCGCAGGCGTCAGTGGCCGTGGTACTCGTCATGGCGTATGCGCTCGCCTTCCTGATGTGGCGCACCAACCCCGATCGCATCGAGGCGTTCGCGCACAGCACGATCGGCGTGATCGTCGTGGCGCTCGTGATCAGCCTGCAGGCGATCGGCCTGATCTGGATCTCCCGCCTCAACCGGAGCGCGTTCTGAGGATGCGATGCTGACCGTTCTGCTGTTCGTGGCGTTCTCGGCGATGGGCCTGTGGGCCTTCACCAGGCTGGTGCAAGGCTGGCAGATCCGTCGCGCGGCTATCGCGCGATTGCACAGCGAGAAGGGCACGCATGCCGCCGAGGCGCCTCGCGATTCCGCACTGCAACAATGGCTGACGCGCGCGGGCTACCGCCGCCCCGATGCCATGACGCTGTTTCTCACCGCGACGGCAAGCGCGATGCTCGCGGGGTTGGCGATCAGCCAGTTCTATCGCTGGGTGATCTTCGAGTCGCTCGTGACGATGGTTGCCGGCGTCCCAGGCACCACGGCCGACATGATGGCGCTCGTCCTCGGCGCCGGTCCGTGGATTCTGTTCATGGGCATCTCGCTCGTGCCCACGTTGATCGTGCGCACCACTCGTCGCTCGCGCATGCACGCCATCGAGCAGGACCTGCCGCTCGCGCTCGAACTGTTCGCAACGATGGGGCAGGCGGGCCTCGGTTTCGACGCCGCAGTGTCGCGCATTGTCCGGGCGCAAGGCGCGGAACGTCCCCTCTCGGCCGAGCTGAACAACTTCCAGCACGACATGCTCGCCGGCATGTCGCGCCCGCAGGCGCTGCGGCAGCTGGCCCGGCGTGTCGACCTGCCGTCGCTCACGAGCTTTACGTCCGCGTTGATCCAGGCCGAGACCGTCGGCGCCAGCCTCGCCGAGACATTGCAGCACCAGGCCGTCGAGCTGCGCCAGCGCCGGCGCGAGAACGCGCTGCTGCAGGCGCAGGCCCTGCCGGTGAAGCTCGTGTTTCCACTCGTGATTTGTTTCCTGCCTGGAATTTTCGCGTCGACCCTTGCGCCCGTGCTCTTCCAGGTCGTGCAAGTTGCCGATGGCGTGTTGAGAGGAGCGGGCCGATGAGGTTCGGGCTGCCGACTCGTGTTGCGGCGTGTGCCGTCGCAGCACTGGCGATGTCGGCGTGTAACAAGAATCGACCGGTGGTGACGCAGATCTGCGTGCGCCCCGATGAACAGCTGGCGGCATTGCTTGCCCCGATCGAAAACGGCGCCTGTCACAAGGACGGTGACTGCGACCGGTTCGAGCGCGAGATTCAGCGGCTTGGCACCGTGTGCCCCGCGCACGCGCCGACGCTGATCGTCAACGCGGTGCTCGCCTACGAGCAGCAGCAACCGGCGCGCGCCCAGCAACTGCTGGACGACGTGCTGTCCCGGCCGCAAAGCCACCCTGATGCCGCCGTGTTACGTGCGCGCATCGCGATGGAGGAAGGCAACCTCACCTTCGCCAGGCGGCTGCTCGATGCGCAATTGCAGCTGACGCCGGACCACGCCGGGCTGCTCGAAACATCCGCGGCGGAGCTGTACGTCGAAGGAAAGATGGAAGAAGCGGCCGCGACGCTGACGCTCGCCGGCAAGCTCGGCGCGCCGCGCTGGCGCATTGCCTATCACCTCGGATTGATCCAGGAGGCCGCGGGCCACACCGACGAAGCGCTGAAGCTCTACGAAGAGGCGCTGCAAGGCCATCCCGCCTGGCCTGCCGCCGAATCGCGGGTCAAGGCGCTGCGCGCCCGCCGTCCGTAGTTTACGGATCCGACAGCGTCACAACGCGATCGGTGACGGCGGACTGGCCGAGCACGTTGCGCACGACCAGCGTGACCGTGTACGCGCGCTTGATCGAGTAGCGATGCGTCGTCGTCATGCCCGTGCCGGACGTGCCGTCACCGAAATCCCAGCTGAATGTCGCGTTCGGGACGGTCGAGGCCGACGCGTTGAAGAACACATCGTCATTGACGCGCGGGTTCGTCGGCGAGAACGAGAAGCTCGCCGAACTGGACGGCAGGCTGCTCGACACCGATACCTGTCGCGAAATGCTCGCGCTCAGGCCCGCGTCGTTGGTGAATCGCAGCGTGACGGTGTAGTTGCCGCCGACCGTGTAGGCATGTGACACCGGCGTGCCGGTCCCCGTCGTTCGATCGCCAAAGTCCCACGCGTAACTGCCGCCGGGTGTGAGCGCGAGGCCCGGTGTCTGCTGGACCGTGAACACGACGTCCTGGTTGATGGCCGGGCTTGCGGGCGTGAAGTTGAAGTTCGGCGCGGTCACCGTGCCGGAAATCGTGATCGTTCGCGACGCGCTCGACGTCGCCTTGGTGTCGCTCGTGACGATGAGCGTGACGGTGAACGTGCCCGGCCGCGTGTAGCGATGCGTGAGCGTGGCGCCGGTGCCCGTGGTGCCGTCGCCGAAATCCCAGTCGTAGGTGCCGTTGTTGACTGTGGAGGATGTGCCGTTGAACGACACGTCCTGGTTGATCGTGGCCGCGTTCGGCGAGAACGTGAACCGGGCGATCGTCGGCCCGGTGCTGGGGAAATCTTCCGCGGTGAACGACACGTAGGTCGGCGATCCCTGCGACAGCGTCGTGGGGCGTTCCTGCGAGAGCACGCCCGTCTTGATGTCCTTCGCGGTCAGCACGACGGTGGCCTGGGGCGTGGGCGCCACGCCGTTCGTGAACACGTTGGCGTTCGATTGCTGCAGGCGCATCGAGAACGTACTGGACTTGCCGGCGGCCACCTGTCCGAGATCGTTGCCGTTCGACAACGCCTGGATCGTATTGGCCGTGCGATTGACAACGATCAACGAAAAGTCTGAGGAGTACTTGCCGGTGCAGCCGGCCAGCAACAGGTATGAAAAAGCGGCGCAGGCGCCAACGGCGGTGAGCGCGTGACGGGCGGTTCGGGAGCCAAGCGGCATCGCCCGCCATTCTAGCGATTCCCGCCGCCCGCCGCTAGGTCCGGATGCGGCGGACGAGCGGAGGAAATGTGATTTTTCGAAGGCGGCGCGGTTACTTGCTCCAGGGCGGAACGATCTTGTTCATGCGCGCGTAGGCGATCATCTGGCCGAGATGCTCGTGCAGGTCGCCGCCGATCGTGAGCGCGATGTTGGCGGCCGAACGATCCTGGCGAAGGAAGTTTCGCTTGCCGGTCAGCGTCGCGTTGTCGATCGCCTGGAGCTGGCTGGTGACGTGCGCAAACGCCTTGTTCAGGTGATCGATCACCTGTGCCTTGTCGGTGATGCCCGAGAGCTGCTTCATCTGGTCGGGCGGCAGCCCGGGCTTCCCGCCGAAGCCGCTCGGGATGAAGCCGTAGCCTTCTGCGGCGGCCAGCATCAGGACCTCCGAGACCGACCGTACGCCGTCCATCGGACGCCAGGTGTACTTGTCCTGCGGAAAGGCCTGCGCCAGGCCCACGTACTTGTCCTTCATGACGTTGAGGTCGGCGATGAACGACGCCTTGAGCTCGGCGACGGACTCCTTGCTCATGACCTCCTGCGCGCGCGCGGGCGTCGCGCCCAACGCACAAACCAGCGCCGCCACTGGCGCGAGTGCGACGATACGGCGAATTGAAGTCTCCATTGGGTCTCCTGTCCTTTGCCTGACTGTCTTCTGTGCCTCTGTGTCTCCGTGGCGTCTTGTGCCACAGTTCGAACGAACACATGCCGCGCATCTTAGCGCCATTTGGATATGATTTTGCGCGGATGAGGCGGCCAGACACCGACAACACCGCGTGGACCATCGTCCTCCTGCTCGCGGTGATTTCTGCCGGCGCCTACCTGGGCAACGAGAGCGCACAGTATTTCTGGGATCTCAAGGTCTACGTCACCTCGCTCGATTCGCCGTTCCCGTACCGTTTCGAAGATCCG
Source organism: uncultured Acidobacterium sp. (assembly GCA_964495855.1). Taxonomy (GTDB): domain Bacteria; phylum Acidobacteriota; class Vicinamibacteria; order Vicinamibacterales; family UBA2999; genus 12-FULL-67-14b. Next base: position 13,606 of record CAZBYY010000004.1, read on the forward strand.
TACCCCTTCCTGTATCCGCCGGCCGCGAAGCACCTGTTCACGCTTGCGCGCAGTCACTTGTTCGAGCTGCTGTCGATTGCCTACGTCGCCGCGGGCGCGCTGCTGGTGACGGCTTTCGCACGGCTGAACGCCCCGCGAAAGTTCGAATGGTTGTGCGCGATGACGTCCGTCGGCGGGCTCGGCGTGGTGTCGCTGATGTCCGGCAAACGTGGCGATCCTGCTGAACCTCGGCGTGCTTGGCGTATCACTCTACGCCGCAACCGGCAGCGACCTCGCGCGCGCGGCGCTGCCGCTCGTGGTCTTCGGCGGCGCGCTGATCAAACCGCAGTTCATCGTCTACGCCGGCCTGCTGCTGTTGATCGAACAGCCGCTGAAGCGTGCTGCTGCCAAGGCAGTGGCGGTGATCGTCGCGGCGGGATCGGTGCATGCGGTCTACACCCAATTGCGGCCGGATGACTGGCGCGAGTACACCGACGCGCTGCTGAAGCGCACCGTCGTGGAAAAGGACTTTGCCTGGGGGCCCGCCGGTTTCATCAAGCAGTTCAGTGACGCAAACAGCGCGGCGTTTGCGGCGTTCGTGATCGGATTTCTGATCGTTGCGGCCCTCGCGTATCAGGCCTGGCGCCGATCGCAGCAAGTTGCCGCGCCCGCGCGCGTCAGCCTCGTGTTCGTCGCGCTCACGTTCGCAAACCCTCGCATGCCGCCCTACGACGTGTTTGTCGCGCTGCTGGCCCTCGCGGTATGCTGTGCCTACGCGGCGCAGCCGAAACTGCTGACGCGGCTCCTTGGAGTCCTGCTGGCGATCAACCTCGTGCCGTGGGTCATCAAGGAGTTCACGCGCGCGCCGGGCGCCTGGCCCGGCGTGCTGCAGAATGTGCAGCTCGGACACTTGTTGGCGCTATTCGGGCTGCTGGCGGCCCTTGCGCTGACTGGCCTCGAGGCCAATGAGCCCGAAGAGCGCCGGATTGGTGTTTAATCTCACCTGATGACACGCGCCTGCCTCGCGGCCGCGGCGGTTCTCCTGATGCTCGATGTCCCCGCCTTTGCGCAGGACGTCGACCTGCGTGCCTTCGTCTCGACCTATTGCGTGTCGTGTCACAACGACCGCTCACGGACCGGGGGGCTGACGCTCTCCGATCCCGCGCTCGCCGATCCGGTCGCGCATCCCGAGCTGTGGGAAAAGGTGCTCCACAAGATCAGCACCGGGCAGATGCCGCCGGCGAACCAGCGGCGACCCGAGGCGCAGCAGCTGCGCCGCATCTCCTCGTTCATCAGCGACACGCTCGATCGCGCGGCGCTCGCGCATCCCGATCCGGGCCGCGTCGGCGCGCATCGGCTGAATCGCGTGGAGTACGGCAATGCCGTCCGCGATCTGCTGTCCGTCACGATCGACCCTTCCACGCTGCTGCTGCAAGACGAGGCCGATGATGGGTTCGACAACGTGGCGACGAGCCTGGCGTTGTCGCCGGCCCATCTCGAGCGATACCTCACCGCCGCGAGGGAAGTGAGCCGCCTTGCGGTTGGCGATGCGACGCTTGCCGATGCGCCGCGATCGGCGACGTATCGCGTGCCGCGACTGCTCGAGCAGGACGTGCGCCTCAACGATGACCTGCCGTTCGGATCGCGCGGCGGCATTGCGGTGCGCCACAACTTCCCGATGAACGGCGACTACACGTTCAAGATCCGGCTCCGCCGCCAGGTCTACGACTACATCGTCGGCATGGGGCGCGCGCAGGACCTCGACGTGCGCATCGACGGCACACGCATCAAGCGGTTCCGCGTCGGCGGCGAAGTGCCGGGCACACCCGGGCCGTTGACCTGGAACGGCGAGATTGTCGGCGATACACCCTACGAGCTCTACATGCACGCGGCGGACCAGGGCCTCGAAGTGCGCGCGCCGGTGACCGCCGGTGTGCACCTGGTCAGCGCGTCGTTCGTTGACACGCCGTTCGAACCGGAGGGGATCAGCCAGCCGCTGGAAGTGGACTTCCTCCGTGGCGCCGATGAGCAGTTCGATGGCCTTGCCGCAGTGGACGCGTTGACGATCAACGGACCATACGCGGCTCGAGGCGCCGGCGATACTCCTAGTCGCCGCGCGATCTTTACGTGCCTGCCCGCAAACGCAGCGGAGCAATCGGCGTGCGCTCGCCGCATCCTCACGCGTCTCGCACGGCGCGCGTATCGCCGGACGCCAACGACGGCGGAAGTCGATACGCTGCTCGGCTTCTACAAATCAGCGGCGGCGCCGCGCGGATTCGAGGCCGGCGTGCAATCGGCCATCGAGCGCATGCTCGTCAGCTTCAATTTCCTGTTCCGCATCGAGCGTGAAACACCAGCGGAGAATGGCGTCTTCGCGCTGTCGGATTTCGATCTCGCGTCGCGCCTCTCGTTCTTCCTGTGGAGCAGCATCCCCGACGAGACGTTGCTGTCGCTCGCCGAGCGCAACCGGCTGCACGATCCCACCGTGCTTGCGGAACAGACGACGAGGATGCTGCGCGATCCGAAGGCGTCGGCGCTCGTGGCGAATTTCGCCGGCCAGTGGCTGGGCGCGCGCAAGGCGCAGTCGTTCTTGCCCGACGCGAACATCTTTCCCGAGTTCGACGAGAACCTGCGGCGCGCCTTCCAGCGCGAGACGGAACTGTTCATCGGCAGCCAGCTCAACGCCGATCGCAGCATCCTCGACTTGATCACCGCTGATTACTCGTTCGTCAACGAGCGGCTCGCGCAGCACTACGGCCTGCGCGGCATCACGGGCGATCGCTTCCGTCGCGTCACGTTTACCGATGGTGTCCGCGGCGGCATTCTCGGGCAAGGCACCGTGCTGATGCAGACGTCGTATCCCGATCGCACGGCGCCCGTGGTCCGCGGCTTCTGGGTGCTCGAGGGTTTGCTGGGGATGCCTCCGCCTCCGCCGCCGCCGAACGTGCCCGACCTGAAGACGGTGAGCGACGACGGGCGGCCGTTGTCGATGCGCGCGCAGATGGAGCAGCACCGCCAGAATCCCTCCTGCGCGGTGTGTCACGTGCGCATGGATCCGCTCGGCTTCTCGCTGGAGAATTTCGACGCGATCGGCCGGTGGCGGACAATGAGCGGCGGTGTGCCGGTGGATGCATCCGCGGTCTTTGCCGACGGCACGCCGATCGACGGCATCAAGGGATTGCGCGCGTTCCTGCTGAAGAACCAGGACAGCTACATCCACAATTTCGTCTCGAAGCTGTTCACGTATGCGCTTGGGCGCCAGGTGGATTACCGGGACCAGCCGGCGATTCGGGCGATCATCCGGGACGCGGCGGCGTCGGGGTATCGCTGGTCGGCGATCATTCGCGGTATCGTGTCCAGCACGCCGTTCAGGATGGGGAAAGCAACCGTAAGTTGACAGTTAGGAAGCCGCATGGTCATCAGCAAACGCGTCTTGTCTCGCCGCACGGTCCTGCGTTCACTGGGCGCCGCCGTGCCGCTGCCGTTTCTCGATGCGATGGTGCCGGCGCTCACCGCGTTGCAGCGCACGCCGGCGCAGGCGCCGTTGCGATTCGGCGCCGTCTACGTGCCGAACGGCGTGATTCCCGGACAGTGGTTTCCCACCGCGGTCGGCAAGGACTTCGAATACTCCGCGAGCCTGAAGCCGCTCGAGAAGTTCCGCGAGCAGGTGCTGGTGCTGAGCGGCCTCGACAGCGTGCCGCCGCCACCGCCGGGCGAGCGCCAGTACAACAATCACGCTGATGCCAGCACACGCTTCTTGACGGACGTCACGCCGAGCCGCTCGCTGCGAGCCGGCGTGTCGATCGACCAGATTCTCGCCAAGCACATCGGCCAGGACACGGCGTTGCCGTCGATGGAAATGGCGCTCGAATCCGTCGACTCCGGATCGTCGTGTGACTTCGGCAGGAGCTGCGTCTACACCGGCACGATCGCGTGGTCGGGCCCGACGGCGCCGCTGCCGATGGAGCACGATCCGAGCGCTGCGTTCGTGCGGCTGTTCGGCGACGGCACCGCCGATCCGCGCGCGCGGCAGGCCCGCGCGGCGCAGAAGGGCAGCATCCTTGATTCGCTGCTGCAGGAAGTGTCGAGCCTGCAGGCGACGGTGTCGGCGCCGGACCGCGCGCGATTGTCCACGTATCTGGAAAGCGTGCGTGACGTGGAGCGGCGCATCCAGAAAGCGGTGGCGTTCAACGCCGCCGAGCCGTCGTTCGAGCGGCCCGCCGGCATCCCCGACAAGTTCGACGAGCATGCGCGCTTGATGTTCGACCTGCAGTGGCTCGCGTATCAGGGCGACGTCACGCGCGTGACGACGTTCATGATCGGGCGCGAGTTCAGCGGCCGCACGTATCCCGAAATCGGCGTGCCGGACGCGCACCACCCGATCTCGCATCACCAGCGCGATCCGGTGCGCATGGAGAAGTGCGCGAAGATCAACCAGTACCACGTGTCGCTGTTCTCTGAGTACATCGACAAGCTGCGCTCGACGCCTGACGGCGACGGCACGCTGCTCGATCACGTCGCGATCATCTACGGCGCCGGCATGAGCGAAGGCAACGGGCACGTCCCGCTGAACCTGCCGATCCTCGTCGTCGGCGGCGCCAACGGCCGCATCGCCGGCGGACGGCACGTGAAGTTCACGAGCGGCACGCCGCTCGCGAACTTCCACCTCGGCGTGCTCGACCGCTTCGGCGTGCGCATCGACCAGCACGGCAACAGCACCGGGCCGCTGAGCCTCGACTAAGGGACCTGGGCGTGGGAGTGGCAGCCTGGATCGTCGCCGCAGCGCTTTTGTCGTCGCCGCTCATCGAGGCGGTGAAGACGGGCGACGTGCAAGCCGTCCGCGCGCAGTTGAAGGGCGCTGATGTCAATGCGCCTGAAGGCGACGGCGCAACCGCATTGCACTGGGCCGTCCATCGTGATTCCCCTGAGCTCGTGACGTTGCTGCTCGATGCGGGCGCATCGGCTCGCGCCGCCAACGATCTTGGCGTGACGCCGCTGCATCTTGCCGCAGCCAACGGCAACACCACCACGATTAAGCTGCTGATCGATCGCCAGGCCGACGCGAATGCCGCCACGCAAGCGGGCGTGACGCCGCTCATGGAGGCGGCGAGAAGCGGCAGCGTGGACGCCGTGCGCCTCCTGCTCGCCAACGGTGCGCAGGTGAACGTGCGCGAATCGACGCGTGGGCAAACACCCCTCATGTGGGCGGTCTCGCGCGGCCATGCCGATGTCGTCAAGGTGCTGCTCGAGAATCACGCCGACGTGCAGGCGCGCACCCAGGAGCGGCCGGTGATGGCGATGCTCGATCGTGGCCCGCGCCGCGCGGTGAAAACGTCAACGGCCGACGCCCGGCCGATTCGCATGGGCGGCAGCACGGCGCTCATGCTGGCGGCGCAGAACGGCGGCGTGGAATCCGCTCGCCTCCTGCTTGCCGCAGGCGCGAATGCGAACGATGTCGCCGGCGACGGCAAGTCGGCGCTCGTGATGGCGGCGTTCTCCGGTCACGCGGACGTGGCGACGGCCTTGCTGAATGCCGGCGCCGATCCGAATGCTGCCGGCGCGGGCTACACCGCGCTCCACGCCGCGGCGCTGCGTGGAGACGTCACGCTGACAAAGGCGTTGCTGCAAAAGGGCGCGAATCCGAACGCGACGTTGACGAAGGGCAGCCCCGTCCGGCGGTTCGGATCGCAGTGGGCGCTGTCGACGCCATTCGCCGGCGCCACGCCGCTCCTCGTCGCGGCCGCCTACCTGGAAGTCGGCGTGATGCGCGCGCTCGTCGAGGGTGGCGCGAAGGTTGATGTGGCGCTGCCGGATGGCACGACTGCGCTGCATCTCGCGGCGGGAGCCGCGATCGAAAAGGAAGCGCGCCCGTCGGATCTCGTGCGCTTCAACATCATCGACAACGACACGCCGGAGATTCCGCGCGTCGCAGACGATGGCGTCGCCGCCGTGAAGTTGCTGCTCGATGCGGGAGTGAAACCCGACGTGGCCACCACCGCCGGCGACACGCCGATGCACGCCGCCGCCTCGGTGAACGAACCGCTCATCATCGAACTGCTTGCCTCGCGAGGCGCCGCCGTGACCGTGACGAACAAGAACGGGCAGACGCCGCTGTCGCTCACGCTGCCGAGGAAGAGCGAGCGCGGCCCCGGCTTTGCGGGGTACCCGCAAGCCGAGGCGGCGCTGCGCAAGCTCGGCGCGACCCAATAGCGCGTCGCGACGCTAGCGGCGATAGTGCTGCGGGATCTGGTCGGGGCCCGGCGCCAGCAGCAGGTCGCCGTTTGCCATCACCGCCATGCCGTGGTTGCCCGCTGAATCCACGTAGCCGCCGAGCGCACCGCTGTCGCGGTTGATCTTGATCATCCATCCCGGCGCCGTGTTCGGCCCGCGCGGAATGGTCGACAGCCACAGGTCGCTGCCGACCAGCGTCACGCCGAACGTCTTGCCGTACTGCGTCCACTCGCCGAGGAACTTGCCGGTGCGATCGAAGCGCTGGATGCGGCCGTTCTCGCGGTCGGCGACGTAGATGATGTCGCGCTCGTCGATCTGGATGGAGTGCGGCAGGCGGAACTCGCCGGGACCCGTGCCCGGCTTGCCCCACTCGTTCACTTTCTTGCCGTCGGCGGTGAATTCGAGGATGCGCGCGTTGCGATAGCCGTCCGAGACGAAGAGATGCCCGTCGCGCGCGAACGCGATGTCGGTCGTGCTGCAGAAGTTGTTCGGGCACGGCGACGGCTGGCCGCCGACTTCGATCTTCAGCAGCAACGTGCCGTCGGTCTTGAACTTGTAGACCATCGACCTCGCCGCATCCGTCGTCCAGATGTTGCCCTGGGGATCGACGCGGATCGCGTGCGGCATCGTGTACATGCCCTTGCCCCACGAGCGGATGATCTTGCCGCTGGCGTCGATGGCGATCACCGGATCAGCCTTGTCGCCGCGCTGGAGCAGGTAGATCGTCCCGTCCTTTGCTGAGGCGACCCACGACACCATGCCGATCGCCCAGTCCGGCGTGCCCGGTGATTGCACCGTGATCGGGCCGGCCTTCAGCGGCAGCTTCGTCGCCGTCTTCAGCATCGCGACGAGTGCCGCATTCTGTTGATCCATCCGCGCCTGTTCCTGCGGACTCGGTGGCTGCGCCGAAGCGGCCAGGGCGTGCAGAACCACCAGGCATGTGGTCACGAAAGTGGGCGTTCGCATGACCGCGAAGGGTACTACACGAGGCGAGCGCATGGCCGCGATAGAATCGCCGTCGTATGACGACCATGGATTCCAGGGCCGTGCTGCGGCAGCTGGCCGCCACGCTCGCGTATCGGGCCGCCAAGGTGCTGCGCGATGCGCCCGCAGATTTCGGCCACAGGTCTTTTGGCGACACCACGCGGCAGCCCGTGAGGATCCTCGGCCACATGGGCGACCTCATGACGTGGGGCGTGTCGATGGCCAGGGGCGGCTACGAATGGAAGCCCGCAGGCGGCGACGACTGGAACGCCGAAGTCGAGCGCTTCTTCGTAGGCCTCGCGGCGCTCGACGCCGCCATTGCCGACGATGGCTTTGCCGGGTCGGTGGAGAAGATCATCCAGGGTCCGCTGGCCGATGCGCTGACGCATGTCGGCCAGCTCGCCATGCTGCGCGGGATGGCCGGGGCTCCGGTGAAGCCCGAAAGCTATGCGCGCGCGATCATTACCGCGGGCCGTGTCGGCCTCGATCAAGCAGCGCCGAAGGCGGAATTCGCCGGCGACGCCAGCCGGCCGCGATCATGATTCTTCTGCTGCTCGCGCTGTTGTTGGACCAAAGCCAGCCTCCGGTCCGCATCCTCAACCCGACCAACAACCAGCCGAACCCCGGCGACATGCGACTCGCTGAATTCGACCGCGGCGAGGTCGCCGGCGCGAACTGGCGCGTGTTTTCGGTGAACAGCCTGCCGGCAGGTCCGCTGGTGATCACACAGGTCGAAGAAGTGCGTCAGCAGAACCCGCCGAGCACGTGGGCCGTCTACGTCGGCAACCGCGACTACATGCCGGTGGATTCGCTTACCCTCGCGGCGGCAATCGTCGACGTCAACGGCAAGATCAAGGCGAGGCAAACCCTGCCTGCGATCAAGAACCTCAAGCCGCTGCAGATCTCGCGCAAGGAGACGCCGATCCGCGTGACCATTGTCGCGCCCACCGATCGCGTCGTGTTCTACGTGAAGGAACTGAAGAGCGAGACCGGCGACTGGAAGTCCGTCGAAGCAGAGGTTGCAGATCTGATCAGGACGGCGGCGGCGAAATTACCTATGCCCTGACGTGGAAGTTTTTTCCTAGGCATGTAGGAACGCACCGCCGGCCCTCGCGTCGTGGCCCGATTCGCCGCCATTCCGGTTTCAGTTCTGTGCTCGACCCACCAAACGTCGTATTTCGCCGGGCGGACACCTTCAAATTTGCAGGTAATCCCGTTGGAACGTGCGTTGCAGAACGTCTCCGCCGGGGAGAACCTGAATGACACGTTCAAAGATCTTTGGTTCGATGCTGGTCGCGTGCGTGGCGAATGCCGCGTGCGGCGACTCGAAGTTGTCGATGAACCCCGTCGCGCCGTCGGCGGTCGTCGTTGATGGTTCGCTGAAGGACGAGTCCGGGGGCGCGATTTCAACCGCCGCCGGAAAGGGCGGCGGCAGCAGCAACAGCGGGCCGGGCAACGCCAACACCCGCGGCGCAGAGAACGGCGACGACCGCGGCGGCAACAAGGACGATGTCCGTCCGCCCAGCGTACCGTCGGCCCCGCAGGCGCCGACCAACACCACGCCGACGACCACGAGCAAGATCGAGATCGAGGGCCTCGTGTCGGCGAAGGTCGGCACGGTCATCACGGTGAACAACCAGGCGATCAACGTTCCGGCCACCGCGGTCATCCGGCACGGCGATCGTCGCTTCACCATTGCCGATCTTCAGGTGGGTGACCGTGTGCATGTCAAAGGCACGCGCACCACGACCGGCAGCGGTACGACCGCGACGACGAAGATCGACGCGGTCGAGGTGGAACTCCAGCGTCGCGACGATGTCGACGAGGATGGCGAAGACGGGAAGTGACGATCGATCAGGCCGCCGTCGCTTTGGCGGCGGCCTTTTCCTGCACGGCGGAGGCGAGCATGCGGATCGCGGTATACAGCACCACGATCAGCACGAGGATCCGCAGGTAGAACAGCGGGATCTTGTCGACGAGCGGCGCCGCGATGAACACGGCGAGCGGCCCGGCGATCAGGAAGGCGATCGCTGATTTCAGGTCGTAGCTGCCCTTGCGAATGAACTGGATGCTGCCCGACGGCATCAGGAACGCACACGCGCCCATCATGATCGGATACGACACGCGCGGATCCATGCCGAGCAGGCTGATCATGATCATGCACGGGCCGTAGAAGCCGATGCCCAGCATCATCAATGCGCCGAGCACCATCGAGATGCCGACGGCGATGCCAAGCTTGGCGCCCGAGAGGCCGAGGGCTTCACCGGGCGCGGGCCCCTGACCGGACATCGACAGCACCATCAACGCTGAGGCGACGAGCAGCGCCGTGCCCATGCCGACCTGCACCTGCCGCCGGTTGAATCCTGACACGACGCCCGCGCCGAGGAACGCGCCCAGCACCGCCGCGCCGATGATGCCGACCAGCGTGACGAAGTCCACTTCGATGATCGTCATGAAGATCACCGCTTGCACGACCGTCGCCATTACGTAGCCGACGTTCAGCGTCCCCGGAATCTTTTCGTCCGGCATCACCTGCCACAGCTTCGACATCGAGGTCGTCGTCGCGTAGGAACCGATGCCGAGCGTGTCGAAGAAGTTGGCGACGAACGCGATGCCAAGTGCCAGCGGCGTCGGCGTCAACGTCCCTTTCGCGTGCGCACGGCGGCGCTCGCTGAAAAACCAGAACGCGTGGTACGCGACGGCAATGACGATGAGCAGCAGGATCAGGACGTTTTTCGGGCTCATGTGCGGGTGATTCTATCCGACAAATTTGTATCCCGACCCGTGAATCGTCAGGATGTGCTCGGGCGCGTGCGGCGCCTTCTCGATCTTCTGCCGCAGCTTCGCCACGAAGTTGTCGATCGTGCGCGTCGTCGGGAACTCTTCGTAGCCCCACACCTCGTTGAGGATCTGCTCGCGCGTCACGACCTGGCCGGTGTGCTGGACGAAGTAGCGCAGCAGGTCGAACTCGCGCGCCGTGAACTCGATGCGCTGCTTGCCGCGCCGCGCCTGGTGCAGCTTGAAGTCGATCTCGATGTCGCCGATGCGGATCACGTCGGTGGCCGGCAACTGCTGGCCGCTGCGACGCAGGACGGCGCGCACGCGCGCCAGCAGCTCGGTGATCGAGAACGGCTTGGTGACGTAGTCGTCGGCGCCGAGCTCGAGGCCGAGCACCTTGTCGGTCTCCGCCGAGCGCGCCGTCAGCATGACGATCGGCGTGGCGTTGGACCGGCTGCGCAGGTCGCGGCAGACGTCGAAGCCGTTCTTCTTCGGCAGCATGACGTCGAGGATCACGAGGTCCGGATTGAAGCCGGCGGCTTTTTGCAGCCCTTCGTCGCCGTCGGCGGCGGTTTCGACTTCGTAGCCTTCGAGCTCGAGGTTGTCGCGAAGGCCGAGCCGCATTTGCGGTTCGTCCTCAATCACCAGGATCTTTTTCATCGAATCGACTCGGCGAGCGTTCCCTGGAACGCGTTGTCACTTGGAATGGGGAAGTGGAGCGAGAACGTGCTGCCGCGCTCGGGTTCGCTCTCGACCCGGACGAAGCCGCCATGCCCGCGCATGGTGTGATCGACGATGGCCAGCCCGAGGCCGGTGCCCTGTGGGCCGCCGCCGAGCTCGCGCTGCACGCGGTAGAACTTGCGGAAGATGCGGCCCTGTTCGCGGCGCGAAATGCCGATGCCGTGATCGGTGACGCTGACGACGATGTGCCCGTTGGCGCGTCGGGCTGAGACTTCGATCTCGCGCGACTCACCCGAATACTTCATCGCATTGGCCAGCAGGTTTTCGATCGCCTGCTCGGCGGCCCCCTCGTCGGCCAGGATGCGCGGCAGGTCGGCGTCGATCTGCGTCTTGATCGTAAAGTGCCCCTGCTCGAATTGCGTCTCCATCCGCGCGAGCACCTTCTTGACCGATTCGGTCACGTCGGCCGGCTCCATGCGATACGGTCGCAAGCCCGCTTCCATGCGCGAGAAGTCGAGCATGTTCTCGATCAACCGGGTCAGCTTTTTCGCTTCGCCGTTGATGATGCGGTAGTACTCCTGCGCGCGTTCGGGCGTGCGGACGCGCCCGAGCTCGAGGGTTTCCGCGAACAACTGGATGAGCGCGAGCGGCGTCTTCAGGTCGTGCGACACCGACGCGACGAAGTTCGACTTCAATTCCGCGAGCCGCACTTCGCGTGCCGCCGCGCCGGCAAACAGGAACACGCCGAGCCCGATCGCCAGCGCCAGCACGATCATCAACGCCTGCTGCGGCCGCGTCCGCGCATCGACGATGTCGGCGATCGGCAGCGGGCCATAGCTCGTGCGCAGCCCCCAGATCTCGCGATGCTGCTCGTACGGCGCCGCGAATTCGAGCAGTTCCTTGTCGAAAAAGATGATCGCGAAGCTGCGTTCGTCCACCGGCGACAAGTGGGTGGTGGCGGGCTCGCTATGCGACTGGAAAATGTGGCGCCCTTCCTCGTCGAGGATCTCCGTTTCGAGCTTCGGGAACCCGGAAGGCTGCTGCACGGTCGCCAGCCAGTCGCGCATCACCGTCGGCACGTACTGCGTGCGTAGCTTTTCCGCATCGACCGCAAAGGCGACGACGCTGGTCATGCGTTCGCGCGCCGGCCCTTCGAAACGCAGCTGGGCCTGCACGTAGTGCGGGCGGCCGTGGATGTTCTCGGTGAACGCGACGATCGCGCGCCGCGTTTTCATCAGGTCGCGCAGGCGCGACAGCAGTTGCCTGCCGACCTCGTCGTCTTCGCGAAACTGTTGGTCGACGCTCGCGTTCGCATTCTGCGCGCTGGTGCGGTCGAACACCAGCCACTTGTTCGAGCGCGGTCCGCGCTCGGTCCACAGGTAGAACGATTCGACGAACGGGCTCTCCTTGAGCGCGTCGCTGAACACGGGTTCGATGAACGGCAGGTCGAGCGGTTCGGTGCGCGCCTGGGTGACACGCAGCAGCACGCTGATGTGCGGGCGCTTCAGGTAATCCTCGATCGACCGCGCCATCGAATCGGCGGTTTCGCTGCTCAACTGCCGCAGCACGACTGCGGACGTCGCCTCGATGTCGTCGAGCGACTTGAACTGGAAATAGAACAGGACCGCCATCGGGATGGCGACGACGATCGCCAGGCCCGCCGCCAGGCGGACACCGCGGTCGTAAAACAGCTGGGCGAACGGATTTGGACGCGTGCCTTTCATCGTCGTCTCAGCCCTTGAGCTCCCTCGTCAACCATTCGTGCACCGGTTGCCATCCCTGCAGGTCGGGCCGCTGGGTGACCAGTGCCCACAGGATCGCGCTCGTCTCGCCGAGGAGCTGGCGGCGATACTCGCGCGGCAGGTTCGCGGTCGCGCCCTGCAACTCCCGTAACCCGCCCGCGGCATCTCCGGTCGCGACCTTGCACAACGCGAGGCGGGATGCCTGCACCGCATTCTTCTCCGGATCGCGGGCTTTCCCTTCCGCGTAGGCGGCAAGCGCGGCCTGGAAGCGTCCCTGTAAAAACAGTGTATGCCCCAGATTGTAATGGCCAAAGGCCATCCCGGGGGTCAGCTGAATCACCTGGCGGAACGCGGCTTCTGACTCGCTCAAATGGCCGAGCTCACGGCGCACGACGCCCACATTGTTCAGCGCCTGTGGGTTCTTCGGGTCGATGGCGAGGGCGCGCTCGAAGGCCGCGAGTGCGTCCTTTTGTTGATCGAGCTCGCCAAGCGTGGCCCCGAGGTTGGCCCAGGCTGGTGCAAAGGCGGGCAACAGATCCGCCGCTCGCCTGAACGCCGCGGCTGCGCCGGCCATGTCCTCACGCCGCAAGCACACTTTGCCGCGTTCGTAGTGGGCCGCGGCCCAGTCGGGAGCGAGCGCGATCGCCTCGTCGAGATCGCGCGCGGCGGCGTCGAAATCATTCACTTCGACGCACGCGCTCGCCGTCGCCACGAGAGCGGGCGCGGTGCGACCGACCTTGAGGAACGCGACACACTGCGTCAGCCGCTGGGCTGGGTCTTCGAGACGAAATGCTGAGGCGAGCGGATGAGTAATTGCCGCTGAGTGACCGGGCTGCGCCTCCAGCGTCGCGTTGCCGTGGCGCGCAAGAGCCGCCGCCCATTCGGCGTCCAGATAGGCCTTCTGCGTTGTCACGAGCAGCGTGCCGGACTGCGCATTCACGTACGCATCGTCGACGGTCGTGGCTCGCACCACGACCGGGCCGGCGGGCAAGGCGGGACACAACGGGAAGCGAAACGGCCATTCCTGCGCGAGGGGCGCGTCGACGACGTGCGGCACGGCCGTCATTGTCACATGGGCTACAACTCGACATGACAAATGACACTTGGTGACGGATGCCTCCCCTATAATCCCCCCGAATCAACGAGCGTTCCTGCTCGCGCCGGCGGGACTGCGCTCCATTGGGAGCACGAGTTCATGGAAGGCCGACGCCACTTTTTCGTACGCCTCATTCAGGGTACCTACGCGCTGATTGGCGCGACACTCGCGTTCGTGGTGGGTGGCGCCGTCGTCGCGCCTAGCTTTGGCCGCCGCGAGACGATGTGGCTGCATGCCGGGGATCTGGCGGGCCTGCAGGACGGCACCCCGCAGCCGATCACGCTGCGCGTGGCTCGCCCCGACGGTCCCAGCGAAGTCGTCGATCGCAAGATCGTGTACCTGGTGAAGTCAGGCAGTGAGGTACGCGCGCTCGACTCGACGTGCACGCACCTCGGGTGCCGCACCCGCTACAACCCCGAGAGCCAGCTGATCGAGTGTCCGTGCCACGGCGGCGTGTACGACGTGAACGGCCAGGTCGTGTCCGGTCCGCCCCCGGCGCCGCTCCGGACCATGACCACTCGCATCGACAACGGCAAGGTCATGGTGCAGGTGTGAAGCCCCTTCTCGACTGGCTCGACTCGCGCACCAGTTATCGCACGCTCCTTCGTCACCTCCTTTACGAGGAGCTCCCGAGCGGCACGGCCTGGTTGTTCACGACCGGGAGCATCGTCACGCTCCTGATCGGGTGCCAGTTCATCACCGGCCTCGGCTTGACGATGTATTACGTGCCGTCACCGCGCCTGGCCTTCGACAGCGTGCGCTTCATCATGAGCGACCTGCCGCTCGGGTGGATGCTGCGCGGCCTGCACTACTGGGGCGCCAGCTTCCTCGTGGTCGCGACCGTCGTCCACATGCTGCGCGTGTTCCTGCTCGGCTCGTACAAGGCGCCGCGCGAGTTGACGTGGCTGAGCGGCCTCACGATGTTGATGGTGATCCTCGGCTTCTCGCTGAGCGGCTACCTGCTGCCGTGGGATCAGAAGGCGTATTGGGCGACGACCGTCACGATCAACATCGCGCGCAGCACGCCGGTGCTTGGCGAGGCGATCGCCAACGTGCTGCGGGGCGGGGCAGACCTTGGCGCCTTGACACTCGGGCGCTGGTATTCGGCGCATGTGTTCCTGCTGCCGGCAACGCTCGTGCTGTTCATCGTGGCGCACATCGCGCTGATGCGAAAGCACGGTATCTCGGGGCCCATCAAGCCGCGCACGGGTCCGTCGGTCACGTTCTTCCCGTTCCACGTGATGAAGGACACGGTGATGATGGCGGCGGTGTTCGCATCGCTCATCACCGCGGCGGCGTTGTTCCCGGCGCATCTCGACGAGATCGCCAACCCCACCGACGCGAGCTACATTCCGCGCCCGGAGTGGTACTTCCTGTCGCTGTTCCAGATGCTCAAGTACTTCCCGGGCCCGCTCGAGCCCATCGCGACGATGGTCATTCCGGGCCTTGCGGTTGGTTTCCTCGCGCTGCTGCCGTTTCTGGATCGCGCCGACGGGCGGCATCCGCTGGGGCGGCCGCGCCGTCGGTTCACTGCGGTGATGGCAGTGTTGGGGGCTGGCGTCGTGGGCCTGACGCTGCTCGGCTTGGCCGACAAGCCGCCACACAAGGATCGTAACGACTGGGGCCTGTTGCCGATTGCCGGCTTGCAGATCGCGACGGGTGAGGGCAGCACGTGCGTCCGTTGCCACGAAAATGGCGGCCCGGCTGCGCCGTTGTCGATCACTCGACTGAGCAAGGACAACGAGTGGCTGGTGTCGCACATGGCGGATCCGGTGGTGATTGCTCCCGGCGTTCGCGCGAGCAACGCGCCCGCACCGCCGCCGGTGATGTCACGCTTTGCCGCGGAAGCCACCGTGGCGTACTTGAAGCGTGTGCACGCCGGCGATCCGGTTCCGCAGAACATCGACGCGACGACCAAAGCGGCCGCGCAGGTCTATGCGGAAACCTGTGTCGTCTGCCATCGCATTTCGGGCGAGGGGGGAACCGTGGGGCCTGATCTCACGACCGTCGGGCGTCGCCGCAGCGAGAAAGAGATTCACTCCTTCATCGAAGACCCGGAAGCGATGATGGGAGAGCCGTCCGTCATGCCCGCGTTCGATACGCGGCTCAAGCCGGAACAGATCGACGCGCTCGCGAAGTACCTCGCGGGGAGGAAGTAATGCCTAATGCCGATGCCAATGCCAATGCCTGCGTGGCATTGGCATCCGGCATCCGGCACCTTATTACTGCAGCAACGTCTTGATCTGCTTCACCGCGTAATCGACCTTCATGTCGAACAGCTTCTTGCCGAGCTCCGGCGTCGAACGGCGGCCGTCGCCGCTGATGCCGTTGTTGACGCGCGGCTTGCTGGGATCCGGTTTCTGTCCCGGCGGCAGCACGGGATCGCCGAGCGCGTCCTTCACGAGTTCCTTGCGCACCCAGCCCTTGTCGCCGCCGAGATACAGCATTTCGCTCGTATCGGGAATGCCGGCGTGCGAGCTTGACGGATAGCCCTGCGACTGCAGCCACTTGTCGAAGTCATCGTTGGCGGTGGCGTAGACCTCGTTACAGAAGACGACCTTGATGCCTTGCGCGGCGTACTTGGCGCTCAGCTTCTTGGCAACCTCACCGAGCTGCTGCTGGCCGCCGCCGTGATCACCCATCAGCACGATGTTCTTGAAGCCGGTCTTGATCAGTTGATCGGCGACCTGCTCGTTGATGGCGGCAAACAGATCCGGCGTGAGCCCGATCGTGCCTGGCAGTTCGGCGCTTGCGTTATTCGGCGAGAAGGGAAGCACGGGCGCGGCGATCGCGTTGCCAAGCTTGATGGCGATGGCCCGTACGGTTTCGCGCGCCATCAGCGTGTGGCCGCCGTTGACGTTCTGGGGCCCGCGCTGCTCGGTGCCGCCGTTGTAGACGAGCGCGGTGGTCTTGCCTTCGCCCATCGCCTTCTTCACTTCCGGCCACGTCATCATGTCGAACTCGACGTTCGGCGTGCGACCGCCAGCGACGCCCACGCCTTGCGCGAACGCCGGCCCGGCGAGGGTGATTGCCAACACTGTCAAAAGAACTCGACGCATTTCATTCCTCCTGATGGCCCGATGGCCTGATGGCCTGACGGCCCGTTCAGTGACCGACCGATGTCTTGGGTGACGTTTCGCCGCGATGGCACGTGTAGCAGGTTACGCGGCCGAGCACCGATTCGCCGTCCTTGGGCTTGTAGTCCGGGAAGTTGGCCTTGTTCATCGCCTTGACCATTTCGAGCATCTTGCGGGCCGTCTGCTTCTGCGGCTTGTCTTCCGCGGCGAAGTTGCCGCGAACATGACACGTGCCGCAGGTCACGCCAAGGCCCTGGACGATATAATTCATTTCTTCCTGGAATGGCTGCGCGGTCAGGCCGGTGAGGACCTTGACGTTGGGACCCTCGACGGTCTGGGCCGCCGGGGCGCCGCCTCCCTGCGCTCTCGCGGGGGCGGGGATAATCGACAGGAGCAGTGCAAAACTGAGCAGACCGACGATTTTCATGCGGCGCAGTATACCCGCGACGCGGGTCATGTGGTCGCTTCCGCCAGCCAAGTTGCGCGGTTTTCCTCGGCCGTGCTATATTCGTCAGGTTCTCGTGAGCCTGGGACACCCTATCTAGGCTCAATTGCATCAAGACGCGCCTGAGTTGCGCCCCGTCCCGCGGCAGAAATGTCGTGAGCCATAGGGGAGCAACGAAGCCAAACCAGCCGGGAGGCTGGCGGCGAAATACGCGTCCGCTGAGGCCGAAAACACAACAGCAGTAGGGTTTTTCAGTTCCGGACACCAACCGCTAGCGGTTCAAGGCCCGGAACACCACAAGTCGCCTGATGGGCGATGTGTGGAGTTTTTTCGTTTTATCGCGCGCGAAGACGTTCGCGCGCTGATGGAGTGCTCGTGCCGACGATTAGTCAGCTCGTCCGCAAAGGACGCGAGAAGGTTGAGTGGAAGACCAAGTCACCCGCGCTGCAGAACAGCCCGCAGAAGCGCGGCGTTTGCGTGCGCGTGTTCACGCAGACCCCGAAGAAGCCGAACTCGGCGCTTCGCAAGGTGGCGCGTGTCCGCCTCACCAACAAGATCGAGGTCACGACGTACATCCCGGGCGTCGGCCACAACCTGCAGGAGCACTCGCTGGTCCTGATTCGTGGCGGCCGCGTGAAGGATCTGCCGGGCGTGCGCTACCACGTGGTGCGCGGCACGCTCGACGCCGTCGGCGTCGAGGGCCGCAAGCAGAGCCGCTCGAAGTACGGCGCGAAGCGTCCGAAGTCGTAGTTTGAAGTTTTCAGGAAACGAACATGCCGCGTAGACGAGAAATTGCGAAACGTGAACTGGTGCCGGACGCGCTCTATCAGAGCCCGCTGGTCACGAAGTTCATCAACACCATCATGAGCGCGGGCAAGCGCTCGACCGCGGAGCGCATTCTCTATCAGAGCTTCGAGCTGATCAAAGAGCGTTCAGGCGACGACCCGCTCAAGGTCTTCAAGAAGGCCCTCGACAATGTGAAGCCGGCGCTCGAAGTGAAGTCGCGCCGCGTCGGCGGCTCGAACTACCAGGTGCCGATCGAAGTGAACCCGAATCGCCGCCTCTCGCTCAGCATCCGCTGGCTGGTCGGCTTTGCGCGCGCGCGCGG
>CAZBYY010000005.1:0-31725 GCA_964495855.1 uncultured Acidobacterium sp.
CGCGCGTCACGAACGCCATCTTGTAGGTGGTGTAGCCAAGGAAGCTCTTCGAGAACAACTGCCCGCCGATCACCACGTTCCACCGCATCGCGAAAATGCCGATCAACGTGAGGATGCCGGCGGTGACGTAGAGCCGGTAACGCACGCGTTCGCTGAACCGCGCCAGCTGCACGCTCGCCAAGAGCGCCAGCGGCAGCAACGTGCCGATCAGGATCTGGATGACGATGTGCGACAGATAGAGGCGCGTCTGGACCATGAAGTCCAGCGCGCGGAAGGACTCGCCCGCCTCGTAGATGCGATGCAGCAGGTCGAGCGACTCGAGCGAGAAGTCGATCACGAACGCGTAGAACAGGTACTGCGCGATGGTGTCGAGGCACCGCATGTCGGTCTTGATGCCGCGCGCGCGGGTCAGCGCGATGTACAGCAGCATCACCATCGCAATGCCCGAGACGATGGCCGAGAACAGGAACACGATCGGCATCAGCGGCGTCGACCACCACGGGTTGGCCTTGACCGACCCGAAGATGAAACCGACATAGCCGTGCAGCATGAACGCCGACGGGATGCCGATGATGGTGAGCGTGTAGCCGATGCGCTCGTCCACGTGCAGCGCGGCGGGACTGATGTTCCGCGATCCGAGCGTCAGCACGGCATACATCGCCCGCTTCAACCCGGTACTCGATTGCCACGCGAGCACGAGTTCCCGGCGGTAATCGAACCAGATCTCCAACACCAGCACGACCATCAGGTACCAGAGGTAGACGAAGCCGAACATCGCCATCGCCGAAGAGCGGTGCGGCGTCAGGTACATCTCGATCGATCGTTCCGGATGGCCGAGATGCAGCTGCAGCGGCAGCGGCGCGACGATCAGGAACGCGAGCGCGGTGAGCAGCGCCAGCCGGTAGGTCGGCTTCACCACGTGCACGTTGAACACGCGCTCGAGCGACGCCAGGATGAACGCGCCGGCCACCAGTCCGGTGATGAACGGGTAGAGCACGATCAGCACGCTCCACTGCAGCTCGACTTCGTTCGGATACATGAAGCCTTCAACGCCGTGCATGATCGCCTCCCTACCGGACCGAGCCGTCCAGGCCGCGGTAATAGACCTTGGCGCCGGTGGCCATTTGTGGTTTCAGCACGTGCACGGCGTTCTGCTTCAAGAACGCGTGGACGGGATCATTCGGATTCTTCAGGTCGACGAGCTGACGCGCGCCCGTCGGGCACGTCTCGCAGCACGCCGTCGTCAGGCCCTTGGTGATGCGGTGATAGCAGAGATCGCACTTGTCGACGGTGTTGGTGCGCTCGTCGATGTAGCGGCAGCCGTACGGGCACGCCTGGATGCAGTACCGGCAGCCGATGCAGTAGCTCTTGTCCACCAGCACGACGCCGTCGGGACTTTCGAAGGTCGCGCCGACCGGACAGACCTGCACGCATGGTGAGTCCGCGCAGTGATTACAGAGCTTGGGAACGAAGAACGACTTGACGTTTGGTTCGGCAGGCTCGAGTTCCGGGAATCCGTCAAAGCCGCCGTTGGGCGAATCGACCTTCGGATGATCGAGATCGTCTGACGAGACCTGGTAGCGCTCGACCCACGTGCGGAAGTGGCCTTCTTCGTTCAGCACGTTGTTCTCGGCCTTGCAGGCGCGCACGCAGTTGCCGCAGCCGATGCACTTCTCGATGTCGATGATCATGCCCCACCAGTGATCGGTGAGCTTGTAGTTCGGCGCGCTCTCGGGCTGGCCCGACGCGACGAACGGATAGGCAATGGTGGCGGCGCCGGTCAGCATCAGCCAACGGCCCGCTTCGGTGACGAACGTGCGGCGATCCTGTTGCATGGCGATGCTCCTAGAGGCTCGGCGTGTGCGCCTTGTGGCATTCGGTGCAGGGGCCCGCATCCGAATGTTCCTTGACGACGATCTTGGGGAAGGCGGCCGGCATGCCCTGCCGAGCCGTGTGGCACGTCAGGCAAACGCCGCGCGTGCTCGGGCGGATCGGCGCGGTATCGGTCTCGCCGCGCGCGTGCTTGCCGAGTGGGCCGTGGCACGCTTCGCAGCCAATGCGTTCGTGCTTGCCGCCCTTGCGCGTGTCCTGCACGTCGCTGTGGCACGACACGCACATGGCCTGGCCGGCGTGGACCACGGGAAGAGCGGCGGCGTCCTGGATCGCGCCCGCGCGGAAGTGGCCGTAGACCCCGAAGTCCTTCGGCACCATCCACGAGCGCCAGACCACGAACGTCAGGATCGCGAGCGCGAACACGAGCGCCACGCGGCCGACGTGTTCGTAGTCACGCCACGAGGGCTTGGGCCTGGGAGGTGGAGGCTGCCCTGCCGCCGCAGCGGCGCTCGCGTCGCGAATCCCGCCGGCATCGACGACGACTCGATCGCCAAGATTCAAATCGATCGCGGCCGGCACCTCGACGACGGTGTCCGATGCGATCACGATGCGGGCGAACCGCTGTCCGCCGCGTTCGAGAATCTCTACGACCTTGCCTTCCGCGACAAAGCCCCGAGTATCGCCATCCATACCGACGCTCCTTCCGCGCTCCCTAAGCGCAAGGGTCGTGCCGCGGGCGAGCGTTCAGAAACAGGCGGATTTATGGGAAATCGAGCGGTGGGCCGCGGAAAGCCGCTATTCAGCCTGCGGAAAACCGCGGGCTACTCGTCGTGCGGCGCGAGGTCTTCGAGGCCGAATTTTCGCAGTTTGTCGCGCAGTGTCGACAGGCTTAAGCCGAGCGCGCGCGCAGCGTGCGATCGATTGCCGTTCGCATCGGCGATGGCCTGGCGCAGCAGGTTCGTTTCCAGGCACGCGACCACGTCCGCATACGACATGCGTCCGTCGACGATGCACCGGCCGCAGGCCTTGACGAGCCGTTCGACGTGCGCGGTGCCGCCGATCTCGGTCGGCAGATCCGTCGCGTGAATGTCGCCCTCGACAAACAGCGCGAGCCGCTGCATCACGTTACGCAATTCGCGCACGTTGCCGGGCCAGTCGTAATGCTCCAGCGCCGCACGCGCATCGTCTGCGAGGCGCAGCGCCTTCTGCGGCGCAAAGCGCTGCAGGAAGTGGGTGGCCAGCAGCGAGATGTCGTCGCGGCGGTCGCGCAGCGGTGGAATCACGACCGGGCACACGTTGATGCGATAGAACAGGTCGGCGCGGAACATGTTGCGCGCGACGAGCTGTTCGAGATCGAGCTTCGACGCGGTGATCAACCGCACGTCGACCGGAATCGGCTCGCTGCCGCCGACGCGCATCACCTGGCCCATCTCCAGCACGCGCAGCAGCTTCACCTGCACTTGCGGCGCCACATCGTCGATGTCGTCGAGGAAGAACGTGCCGGTGTGGGCGATCTCGAACAGGCCGCGCTTGTCGGCGATCGCGTTGGTGAACGCGCCGCGCTCGTGGCCGAACAACTCGCTTTCGAGCAGGTCGTGCGGCATCGCCGACAACGAGATCTTGACGAACGGCTTGGCGTGACGCGCGCTGGTGCGGTGAATGTAGTCGGCGAACAACTCCTTGCCGACGCCGGTCTCGCCAACGAGCAGCACGGACGTATCGGACGCCGCGATCGTCTGGACACGGTCCAGGATCTCGCGCATGCCGCGATTCTGCGTCACGACGACGAGGGAGGCCGGCGGCTGCATGGGTATGCCGTCGATTATATGTGGCCGGGCTGCGCGCCGGCTCGACTGGCGGCCCAGACACATGTGATCGACACGCCGAGCAGGATCGCCATGTAGATCAGTCCTGACGCAAAGCTGCCGGTCTGGTCGCGCAGGAAACCGATGATCGACGGGCTGACCGCGGAGCCGAAAATGCCGGCTGTGCTGATCAGCGCGATCCCAGCCGGACGAGCCGCGGGCGACAGCACGTTCGCCGGCAGTGTCCAGAAGATGCTCATGCCGCAGAAGGCGCCGATCGACACAAGGGCAAGGCCAGCGAACCGCACGAACGGCGTGGCCGACCCGATGACCAGCATCCAGCCCGCTGCCGCCAGCGCCATCGGGATCGTCACGTGCCACAACCGCTCGCGGCGACGATCCGACCGCGCGCTCCACAGCGGCATCGCCGCGACGGTGAGCAGCGCAGGAATCGCCGTCCACATGCCGATCTTCAGGAAGTCCGCGGGGCCGCCGAGAATGTCCCTCACGATCAGCGGCACCCACGTCGCGTTGGTGTTCAGGGTGCTCACCAACCCGAAATACGCGACGCACAAGAGCAGTACGTGGCGGCTGCGCACTTCAGTCCACGTCCCGCCGCTCGCGGCGATTGGCGCCGCTTCGGCGTCGAGCTCTCGCTCGATCGAATCCTTTTCAGTTGCCGTGAGCCAGGCCGCATCGCGCGGACGATCTCTCAAATAGAAGAACGTCACGGCCCCGAGCACGATCGACGGCACCCCTTCGAGCACGAACAGCCAGCGCCAGCCCGACAAGCCGAACGCACCGTCCATCTTGAGGATGTATCCCGACACGATCGATCCGAACGCGATCGTGAGCGGCTGCGCGACCATGAACACGCCGTTGGCGCGCGCGCGGTACGCGGACGGAAACCAGTAGGTGAGGTAGAGCAGCACGCCAGGGACAAATCCGGCCTCCGCGAGGCCGACGAGAAACCGCACCGCGTAGAGGCTCGTCGCTCCGGTCGCGAACGCCGTCGCCGTTGACGCGATGCCCCACGTGATCATGATGCGCGCCAGCCAGACGCGGGCCCCGAACCGCGCGAGCATCAGGTTGCTCGGCACTTCGAACACCATGTAGCCGATGTAGAAGATCGTGTTGGCCACGCCGAACGTGGTCGGCGTCAGCCCGAGATCGCGGTTCATCGCCAGCGCGGCGAACCCGATGTTGATGCGATCGAGATACGAACAGATGTAGAGGAGGAAGAGGTACCAGACGACGCGCCGGAAGATGGTGCGATAGGCGTCGTTCATGTGCAGGCGGAAGGCGCGGAAAGAAAAAGGGGACGCCGGGTGGTCACACCCGCGTCCCCTGTTCCCTAGTCCCTAGTCCCTAGTCCCTAATCACTGCTACCAGCGCACATTTGCGCCGATCTGCAGCGTGCGCGGGTTGAGCACCACCGACGGCTGCTTGTAAGCGGACGTGCCGTAGTTGAGGCCCAGCACCGCCGTCACCGGCGAAACGTTGAGGGCGTTGAAGACATCGACCTTCGGCTGGATGTTGAACTGGCCGATCTTGATGTTCTTCGTGAAGTTCAGGTCGAGCTGGTTGATGCGGTCACCGTACTCGGTCATCGGCGCG
Organism: uncultured Acidobacterium sp.; assembly: GCA_964495855.1. GTDB lineage: Bacteria > Acidobacteriota > Vicinamibacteria > Vicinamibacterales > UBA2999 > 12-FULL-67-14b. The sequence goes on from CAZBYY010000005.1 coordinate 5,256, forward strand.
ACCAGCGGCACGGACAGCGATGCCTGGGTGATGCCGGGATTGACCTGCTGGCCGACGGTGCACTTGCCCTGCGCGACGCACGGCGAGCTGGCATCGTAGCGGGTGGCGGCGGTAATCAGCCACACGGTGCCCGCACCGTTGGGCGCGGCCAGCTGCGCGGCGCTCGGCGCGCCGCTCGGACCCGACACGCCGGTGAGTGCCCCGACCGACGAGGTGCCATACAGGTAGCCCGGCAGGCTCTGGAACGAGACGCCGACCTGGATCCCGTACTTCAGCGGAATGGAGCCGGCGATCTTGAACTGCTTGCGGAACGGCAGGTTGCTCTTGGCCTGATCGCAATAGAGCAGCAGGTTCGGGTTCCAGTCGTCGTCGCACGAGTTCGACAGGATGCGCTCGATCATGCCGCCGCCGAACAGGTTGACCTTGCCGAACGCGCGCATGTTGAACGTGTACTCGAAGCCGTTGTACTTGTCGGTGCGATCGGGCGCGTTGGTGTCGACGAGGTTGGTGCCGATCTGCGCCACCTTCGCGGCGCTGATGTTGTAGTAGGTGATCGGCGAGCCGTCGATCGGGCTGAACAGGGTGAACGGCGTGAAGTCGTTCATCGAGACACCCGTGTTCGTGCGGCGCCACATGTTGTGGTACTCGCGGCGATACCAGCCGCCGGACACCGACACGCCCGGCATCAGCTCGCGCTGGATGCTCGCGGTCATTTCGATGTTGTACATCCGCTTGATCTTGGGATCGAAGGTCGGCAGGCTGGCGACACCGAACGTCCTCGGCAACTGGCCCGCGACGTTGATTTCGCAGCCGGGCGTCTGGTAGACGCAGCCGAGCTCGCCTTGCGGCACGCCGTCGCCGTTGAGGTCGACCCACGACACCGACTGCGTCTGCAGGGCGAGCGGGTTGTAGCGGTTCGAGAAGCCCGTCGTGCCGGCCTGGGCGTAGCGTCCCATGCTGAACTTCAGCGCCGTCTTCTGGTCGCCGAACAGGTCATAGACCACGCCGCCGCGCGGCGCGATGCTCTTCCACGTCGGCATGTCGATCGGTCCGAACTTGCGGGAGGTGGCCACGAAGCGGCCAATGCCTGATTCCTCTTCGGCGACACCCGAGGCGAAGTACTCCCACCGCGCGCCGTAGTTGACCGTGAGGCGATCGATCGTCCACGAGTCCTGCGCGAAGACTCCGATGTCCGCTTTCAGGTCGTCTTCGAAGTTGACCGGCGTGTTGAGGATCGTCGCCGTGGCCGCAACGCCATTGATGAACACCGCGCGGATGTCGCCATTCGCGCTGCGGAACTGGCGGTAACGGCCCCAGGTGTCCTGGAAGCCGACCTTCACGTTGTGCGTGCCGGTGACATACGACAGGGCCGCCATCGCCGCAAAGCGGTCCGGATACATGCCCTGGTTGGTCGCGCCCGCACCCCACGTCGTGCCACGCGCGCTGTCGCTCTTGTTGACGACCGTGTACCACTCGGAGCTGAACGGCGTCTTCGCGAGTCCAGGCTGATACAACGTGTTGTAGCGTTCGTAGTTCGTCGAGGCGCCGGCTTCGAAGAACAGCCGGCTCGACACCGTCGAGGTGAACTTGACGGAGCCGGTCGTATAAATCGGCGAGTTCCACACGATGCCGGCCGTGCGCGGATCAAAGCCCGCCGTCATCGCCGAGCCGCGATTCTTCAGCAGGCGGTCGTTGTAGACCGACAGCTTGTTCTTCTCGCTGATCTGCCACGTGAAGCGCAGCTGCACGCTGCGAATGCTCTGCGGATCGACGGCCTTCTCGTCGCTGGGCCGCGGCGCCGACGTCGGCGTGCCCGTGCCCTCGATGCCGTAGAACGTGTTCGCGGGCAGGGTGTCCAGGACGAAGTTACGGGCCGAACCGAAGAACCACAGGCGATCCTTCTTGATCGGACCGCCGAGGGCGCCTTCGATGTTGGCCAGCTTGCCGATGCCGTCGGTAGACTTCAGCCCTCGGGCGATCAAGTCGGACGTCAGGTTGTTGCTCTGGAAGCTCTGGTTCTGGTAGCCGAGGAACAGGCTGCCGCTGTAGGTGTTGCCGCCGTCGCGCGGGATCATGTTCAAGCGCACGCCGCCGCCGGCCACGTCAGCCGACGCGCCGGAGGTCGTGTAGACCATTTCCTGGCTCATCGAGCTGTTGAAGTAGTTCTGCACCGCGCCATCGACGTCGATACCGTTGACGAGCAAGCCGTCGACCAGCACCGTCGTCTGCGAGGCGCCGGCGCCGTGCGCCGACATGTAAGTCTGCTGCATCGCCTTCGACCCGCCGATGTCCGGCTGGTTCAGCGACACGCCGGTGATCAACTGCCCCATCGCCTGGATCGTGCGGCCGGTGGGAATCGCGTCGAGCGCTTCGCGGTTGAGGACCTGGGACTTCGTGGTGCTCTGCACGTCAACGGTGGGCGACGAGCCCGTGACCGTCAGCGTCTCTTCGAGGGCGCCGACCTTCAATTCGGCGTTGACCGTCATCGTGAAGTCGGACGGCAACTCGACCTGGTCGCGCTTCACGACCGAGAAGCCGGTCAGCGTAAACGTGATCGTGTAGACGCCGGGACGGAGATCCGTGACGCGATACGCGCCGTTCTCGTCCGTCGTCACCGTGCGGACTTTCTCGATGAGCACGGGACTCTGCACTTCGACGGTGACGCCGGGCAGTACCGCACCGCTCGGATCCTTGACGGCACCGGTGAAGGTGCTCTGGGCGTGGGCCAGCGACGGGACAAGGAAAAGCAGGGCCCCCGCGAACGCCCAAATGCCAACACGTATTCTCACAGACCGCTCCTTTGCTAGAGATAAAACAACGTCGTACACGGCAAAACAAACCAGTGCGGCAGAGAGTAGGGCGCCCGTGAGGCCGTCGTCAAGCCCCACTGTTGCGCCTGAACGCCCGTTCTATTTCTGCCTATTTCTGTGACGTCGTGCTGGCGGTTCGCTTCTCCGCCGCCACCGCCGCAGCTACGTCCGCCAGTAGTTTTTGGGCGTCGTACACGATGCCGTCCTTGATCGTGTATTTCACGCCGCCCACTTTTTCCTGCTTGTTCGTCTGCGGGTTGAGCCGCATGTGGCCCGTGCCGTACAGCACCTTGATATTGCTCAACGGATTCTCGGGCACAATGACCAGGTCCGCCAGCATGCCGGCGCGGATCACGCCCATCGGCGCCGCTTCGCCGCGCGGCTCATACAGCGTCTTGGCGCCCCACATCGTCGCCGAGCGGAAGATCTCGAGCGGCGAGAAGCCGGCTTCGCGCAGCAACTCCAGTTCCTCGATGTAGGCAAAGCCGTACGTCTTCCAGATGAATCCCGAGTCGGTGCCGACCGTGACGCGCCCGCCCATGTTCTTGTAGTCGTTGATCAGCCGCATGTAGCGCTGGTAGAACATCTTCCAGTTGTATTCGTTCTCGGTGGTCCAGTCGTAGAAGTACGAGCCGTGGTTGTCGCGCGTGCTCTGGAAGTAGTTCCAGAGCTGCGGCATCGTGTACGCCTGGTGCCAGTCGGCGTTCCTTGCGCGCATCAGGTCGCGCGACGCGTTGTAGATATTGAAGGTGGGATCGAACGTGACGTGATTCGCCTTCTGGTGCTCGAGATACTCCACCCATTCCTTCGAGCCAGGCTCGTAGATCTGGTTCCACAACAGGGCGATGTCGCCGAAGCGATCCTGCTCGTTGTTGTAGTCGTAGCCGATCGGGAAGTCCTGGATCGTCTTGTCCTTGAGCAGCGACTCGAAGTGGCCGTAGTAATGCGTCACCGTGTCGAGATGCGCGTCGCCCGCCTGGCGCGCGTTGAACATCGCGACGTTGTTCTGCGACAGGTGGGCGACGGTGCCCATCTTGTTCTTGTGGGCTTCGTCGATCGCCGCCGCGTCGATCTCCGGCGTCTCGTCGCCGCGGTTGAAGAACTTGATGCCGTCGATGTTGTTCGCCGCGGCCCAGCGCACCCACTCGCGCGCCTTCTCGACCGCCTGCACCGGCCCGCCGGTCCAGCCCGAGCCGAGCGTCTGGTAGTTGAAGATGCGCGGCGCGGCGATCTCGTTCTTCGCCGAGCGATCCTTCTCCGAGCTGCTCAGTTGCGCCGACGACAACGACACGCCGCGCACCGTCGTCACGCCGTGCGCCAGCCACAGCTTGTAGGCGTAGCTCAGGTCCGGCGCCTTGTCCTTGCCCGGCCCGTGCACGTGCATGTCGACGAAGCCGGGCAGGACGTACATGCCCTTGCCGTCGATCTCGTAGTCGGCGTCGCGCGGTTCGCGATTGGGTTGCTGCGGCAGTCCGGGCCAGCCGGCCTGGCGGACCTGCGTGATGCGGTTGCCCTCGATGACGATGTCCATCGGGCTGAGCGGCGGACCGCCGGTGCCGTCGATGATCGTGACGCTGCGGATCACCATCTTCTTGAACGGCCCGGCACCTTCGCCCTGCTTGCGAGCGGGCGCGGCACTGTCGCCGCCGCCGCCTCGTGCGCCGCGCTGCTGCGCGACGGGACGGTCGATCGACAGGATGGTGAGGGTACAGGCGGCCAGCAGTGCGCCGCCCAGTCTGAAGAATGTATGGCTCATCGGCAGTGTCCTTACGCGAAAAATGCTCGCGTCACTTTACCCCGACGTGCCCCCCGACCGACGGGCTTTTTGGCACCAACCGCAGCCGCGGCAGCCAGGTTCGGGACTTCGCGCGACTAGCGCGTGAAGAAGCGCGCAGCAAACAGGCCGAAGGCGCCGGCGGCAAGGCCGCCGACCAACGTGACCGCGATGTTGGCAAGCGCCGACCCGGCCGCGCCGCTCGTCAGCATCGTCAGCGTTTCCTGGTTGAAGCTGGAATACGTCGTGAAGCCGCCAAGGAACCCGATCGCAATCGCGGCGCGCACCTCCGGACTCCAGTTTCCCGCCGTACCCGCCTGGATGACGGCGCCCAGCAGAAAGCACCCGAGCAGATTCACGATGATCGTGCCGTGGGGGAACGCGGTCGCGACCAGGTAGCGGGCGCCGCTGCCGATGCCACCGGCGAGCATCACGTACAACAGGATCAACGCCAGCCTGCTTTCGTGTCGTCGAGAATCTCGATCGTTGCCGGATCCGTGAGCTTCGCCCGCAGGCGGCGCAGGAATGCCGTCCTCACCTCGACCGGCAACGCATCAAACGCGGGCGAGTAGATCATGTAGCTACAACGATACGTGAACAGCCGCGAGCGCAGATCGAGGTCGCGCAACGAGCGGCCGCGCCTGTCACGCGGACCGGCGGCGCCAAACACGGTCGCAAACGCGGAAGACGATGCGACCGGGGAGGACAGCGGCGCTTCATCCGCGAAGAGAAAATAGTCGACGGATTCCTGGAGCAGGTCGGCAACGTCACCGGTGGCGAGATCAAGACGGCCATCGGCCTGCGCAGCGCGCGCCTCCCACCCGAGCCGCGTCAACAGGTTGATGGCGTGTCCCTGGTGATCGAAGACCAGCAGCGCCGCGACATCACTGGTTCGCAGCGGATAATCCGAAAAGTCGGCACGCGCGTCGATGGCGCGGCCCAGATGCTTCACCTGCGCCGTCACGTTGCTCACGAACCACCCAGCCCAGCGCTGCTCGAGCGGCGCGCGATGATCGATCACGTAGCTGCCGTCCTGCGGCATCGGCCGTCCGTCGGCCGCCGTCGACATGCTGCGCACCAGGATGCCAGGGACATCGAGGCTGTTCGACGACACGTGGCAACCGAGGCAGCGTTCAGGCCTCGCAAACTGCGGCGACTGCGCATCCTGCGTCAGCGTTCGGAAGATCACCCCTTGCGTGCGATCGTGGGCCGCCATTTCGAGCAGCGGCGCGCCGGGGATATAGCCGACGACCACGTGATCGTTGAAGTACAGCGCACGGGGATTGTCAGGGCCCGTAAATGGATGCTGGATGCCGGTCTTCGAAAACACCAGGATCTGTGACTCGACAGGCACGTGCAATCGCGACAGGACGGCACGCAGGTAGCCTTGCGGGCCATCAAACGTCAGCGGGTGCGCGGTCACGTCTTCCTGCAGCGCCGTGACATCATCCGCCGGGGGCCGCGTGCGGTATTCGATCGCGCGATGCGCATCCAGCAGCCCCGGGAACGACGCGCGCGATTGCGCCAGCACCACGCTCGCCAGGGCGGCCACCCACATCGCGGCCGCCAGCACTCCTCTCATGCGTAAGAGGGTAGCTGATTTGCAACGCCTCGCATCGTTGGCGATACTGGGCGTTCACTGCGACAGACCCCATGAATACAACGGCCATCAAGACTTCCCAAGCAGCCCGTGTCGCATCGCCCACGCTGGTTCCCGGACCGGCGGTCATCACGATAACCACGATCGTGCTGCTGGCCTGGTACCTGAACAGCATCGTGAACTGGCGTCAGGCGACGCTGTTCCTGGTCGGCTCGGCGGCGGGCGTGATCCTGTACCACGCGGCGTTCGGGTTCACCTCGGCGTGGCGCGTCTTCATTGCCGATCGTCGCGGCGCCGGCCTTCGCGCGCAGATGCTGATGCTCGCCGTCACCTGCGCCGTGTTCTTCCCGATCCTCGCCGCCGGATCGATCTTCGGCCAGGCCGTCCGCGGCTCGGTGTCGCCGATCGGCATCGGTGTCGCCTTCGGCGCGTTCATCTTCGGCATCGGCATGCAACTCGGCGGCGGCTGCGCCTCGGGGACGCTCTTCACCGTTGGGGGCGGCAGCGCGCGCATGCTGCTGACCTTGTTCTTCTTCATCATCGGCTCCGTGATCGGCACCGCTCACATCGGTTGGTGGAGCGCGCAACCTGCGTTCGCCGCTACCTCGATCGTGACGACGATGGGTCCGTGGCCCGCGTTGGCGGCGAGCCTCGCCGTGTTTGGCGGCATCGCGTGGATCACGATCGTGATCGAACGGAAGTGGCACGGTCAGCTCGTCGATGATCCGAGGGCCCGCGCGTCTCATGACGGCCGGCCCGCCTGGCTGGCCGGGCCATGGCCGCTCGTCGCCGGCGGCCTGGGCCTCGCGCTCGTGAACATCGCCACCTTGACGATCGGCGGCCGGCCCTGGGGCGTGACGTCGGCGTTCGCGCTGTGGGGCGCGAAGTGGTTCGACGCCGTTGGGATCAACGTCGCGGCGTGGCCCTACTGGTCGACGGCCGCGCAAGCGGCGGCCTTGCGATCGAGCGTGCTGCTCGACGTCACATCGGTGATGGACTTCGGGATCGTGCTGGGCGCGCTGCTCGCATCGATGCTGGCAGGCCGCTTTGCGCCGGCCTGGAATGTCTCGGCGCGCTCGGCAGGCGCGGCCATCGTCGGCGGATTGCTGCTCGGTTACGGCGCGCGCAGCGCCTACGGCTGCAACATCGGCGCGTACTTCAGCGGCATCGCCTCGGGCAGCCTGCATGGCTGGCTGTGGCTCGTCGCCGCGTTCGCCGGCAACATCGTCGGCACGCGCCTGCGGCCGATGTGCGATCTCACGGTCGAGCGCACCGCATCATTTTCTCGATGATTTGATTCGGCAAATCCATGGTTTTTTCGGCGACGCGGCCGCGTTTACGATAGAGCCAAGGAGAGTGCAATGACCCGAGCAGTAATCGCCGCCGCGCTGGTCGCCGCGACGGTGGCAGTGACGCCGATCTTCGCCCAGCAGACAACCCAGATCCATCCAGGCAAGGCGGGCAGCCCGCACGTGCGCAGCGAGTTCACCATCGACGGCGCCAACATCTCGATTGAGTACGGCCGCCCCTCGCTGAAGGGCCGCACGCCCGGCAAGGACGTCGATCCGTTCGAAGGCAAAGAGTGGCGCACCGGGGCTGACGAAGCGACCACGCTGAAGACCGACAAGCCGTTGAAGTTCGGAACATTGAGCGTGCCCGCCGGCACCTACACGCTCTACACGATGCCGACGGCCGGCACGTGGCACCTGATCGTGAGCAAGAAGACCGGTCAGTGGGGCATCCCCTACCCGAAGGGTGAGGATCTCGGCCGCACGCCGATGACGCTGGGCAAGGCGCCGGCCGCTGCCGAACTCCTGACCATCACGATGCAGGACACGCAGGCGGGCGGCACGCTCCACATCGACTGGGGCACGACGCGCGCCAGCATCCCCTTCACCGTCGGTTAAGCGCAATCAGCCGTTCGTAATCCTCGGGCGTATCGATGTCCTCGAACGCCCCTGGATCCTCCACCGGCACGTCGAGCACGTGAGGGCGGTGCTTCGCAAACACCGCCTTCGCGCCGACGTTCATATCTGCCGCCCGTAAATCTGCAAACACTGCCCGATCGAAGATCACCGGATGGCCGTGCCGCTCGCCCTGCGCCGGCCTGACGATCGGCGCCCGGGTGCGGCGCCATTCGCTGACCAGCGTCGCGACGGTTGATGCCGTCACGAGCGGCACGTCCACGAGCGTGACCATCGCCGCTTCGAGCGTCGGCGTGTCGATCGCATCGAGGCCCGCGAGGAGCGACGATAACTGCCCGCGCTGCCACTCTTCATTGACGATCACCTCGGCAAGGCGAGCCGTCGATAAGGCGCTTTGAACGGCCTCGACGTGTGCGCCGGCTACGACGACGATTCTCGGCAGTCCGCCATTTGTCAGCGTTTTAATCACATGTTCGATCAGCGTTCCACCGGCGGAACTAAGGGATAACCCTGCCTTCGGCCGGCCCATCCGCGACGAGGCGCCTGCCGCGAGGACGATCGCAGAAATCATGATTTCAGGCCTGAAAATGGCGATGGCCGCATTGGTGTTCGCCGGCTCGCCATCACCATTTGCCGCTCCGCCTGGTTAACTTGACTTCGCATTGATCACCTGCCTACACTTGCCGCGTTTTCCGCGACCCCGTACTGGTGCCAAGTTTAGTCGTCGGCGTCCCTCGGGTTCCGGAACATCGGAGGACAAGGTATGCCGACCGGGACTATCGCACGGCTCCTAATCGACAAGGGCTTCGGATTCATTCGTGACGAATCCGGGCTCGAGCATTTCTTTCACCGCAGTGCCGTCCGTGGCGCGGTGTTCGAACTGCTCCGAGAAGGCCAACGCGTCGAATTTGCGATCGAGGAATCACAGAAGGGCCCTCGCGCAGGAGACGTTCGACTGATTGAAGGGTAAGTCTGCACGTTGAAGTTTGTGAAATCCGCACTCTGTAGTTGATTCGCTTCCCTATCCGGCCCGCGCACGTGGGGCCGGATGTTCGTCACCCTTGACACGCCGCCTCACCCGCGCCGCCATCATCCTGGCGCCGCTCCTTCTCGCAGCCGTCGTCGTCTGGCCGCGCCTCGGCCCCTGGCTCTTGAAGGAAGATCCGCTCGACAAGGCGGACGCGATCATCGTCCTGGGCGGCACGATGTACGAACGCCAGCTCGAAGCCGTAGACCTGTACAAGGCGGGCTATGCGCCACGCATTTACCTGATCCGCGAATTGCAGGACTGGGGCGAGCTCGAGCTGATCAAGCGCGGCATCGACTACCCGCGGGCCGTCGATATGCAGATCGCCGCGATGGAACGCGTCGGCGTGCCACGCCGCGACATCAGCGTGATCGAGCCGGCCGACAGCACCGCCGAGGAAGCGCAGCACATTCGAGACCTCGTCGCCCGCGAACACTTCGCTCGCGTGATCATCGTCACCTCCAAGCAGCACACCCGCCGCGCCCGGCTGGTGATGAATCGACGGGTCGCGCCGGCCGGGGCGCACGTCATCGTGCGCGCCAGTAAGTACGACAAGTCAGACCTCGATGCATGGTGGCGCAACAGGAGCACCTTGCGTTTCACGCTCTTCGAGACGCAGCGGCTCGTGGCCTATTGGATAGGAATTGCCGACTGACGCGCGCGGGCACGTTATGATCGGGTGACGGAAGTGAACGGGGCCCGGTGGCCCTCCCGGTCTTCAAAATCGGTCGCTGCCTCCTTGCGGGGCAGGCTGGGTTCGACTCCCAGGCGCTTCCGCCAAATAATCTGCATTCGGCGCTTGATTGTTGGGCGATTCGGCGATCGACAATCCGGCGATTCAATCGCCAGTCACCCACTCAGCAATCACCCAACAGTCGTCACTCCAGCAATCACCCAATCTTCAATATCAGCTCCATCACCCTGTCCGTATCAGCCAAGTCCGGCAACACCTCATCGGCGCCAAGCTCGCGCAGCTGATCGACGGTGAACCCGCCTGTGGCGACCGCAATCGATCTGGCACCTGCCACCCTCGCGCACTCGATGTCGTGCGGCGTGTCACCGATCACGATCACGCGCTCGATCGCCTCGACGGGAATGTCGTACGTCTCGGCGCGCGACCTGGCAATCGGCACGAGCTCGTTGCGATCGTGGTGATCGTCGCTGAACGCGCCCCACTCGAAAAAGTCCCAGATCTCGAAGTGCGAGAGCTTGATCTCGGCAGCGTCGCGATAATTGCCCGTGAGTAACGCCAGGTGCACCTCGTCATGCTCGTGCAGCGCCTCGAGCAGTTCGCGCGCCCCCGGCATCAGCCCGTAATGGCCGGTGCCGGGGTGCTGTATTTCCTCGGCGAGTAGCGGGATGTAGGCCTGCCGAAAACGCTCGTGCGCATCGGCGGTGTCGGGCAGCCCCGCCAGCTGAAGCGCGCGTGACACGAGGTACGAATCGGTTCGGCCGCCGAAATTCTCGCCGGCAAACGCGTTGGTGATGCCGAACGTCTCTTTGAACGCCCGCGTCATCGCGCGCAGTCCGGCTCGGCCGCTCAAGAGCAGCGTGCCGTCGATGTCGAACAAGATCAACGCTGGTTTCATCTCTGTGTCCTGCGAGGCTTCACGAGCGGGAGCGCACTGACGGGAACAGTCTTCCGAGCAGTCCCGGCGCGCGCAGCTCGCCGGTGGCGCCGTTCAATTCGAAGCGTTGCCCGCCGATCGCCCTGGCGAGCAGATCGTCGGCCGTGATCGCCAGCAGTGCCGTTCGGCGCGCCTGAGCGGCGCGCGCCAGGTCCGCTCCAAACGCCGCCACCGCGTCGCGCGGCAGGCCGGCCGAGGGATGCTCGGCGATGAGAAGTTTCGGCGCGAGTGCCAGTGCGCGTGCGAGGTGCACCCGCATCTGCACGTCGGCGCCGACGCTGGCCGCCGGCACGTCGAGCGCATCCGCCGCGATGCCGACTTCCCGGGCGAGTGCGCCGACTTGCGGCACGACGCGCGGGTCAACCGGATCGACATCGAGCGTGAACGACATCGCGATGTTCTGCAGCACGGAGAACGCGCCGATCAGCACGCCGCGCGCGGTGATCATGCCAAGGCCATCCAGCGTCTTCAGCCAGGTTTCGCTGTCGCCGATCTCCCGGGTGTTCTGGCCGAACAGCATCACGTCGCCTTCTTCCGGTAACGCCGCGCCCGTCACGAGGTGCACGAACGTCTCGGCCGCATTCGCGTCGATGCCGCCGAGCGTAAGGACATCGCCCTCCCGCACGGCAAGCGAGGAAATCCGCAGCGGCCGCAACCCCTGATACGTCCGCGACACGCGATGCATCTCGAGCAACGACATCACGCCTGTCCTTTGTCGCGGCACCGGCGGGCGCGCTCTTCCAGGGCGGCGAAATCCGCCGGCGGCAACACCACGGCGCCGAGCCGCGACCGCTGGGGCCGTCCCGGCTTCGTCGCATCCTCGCCGTGAAAATCCGAACCGCCGCTGACCAGAAGATGCAACCGCGCGGCGACCCGCTGGTAATGCGCTTGCGCGTCGGGCGTGTGATCGGAATGGAAGACCTCGATCGCATCGAGCCCGCGCGCGGCGAGCGGCGCGATCAACTCGTCGCGTTGCGTCACGCCAGGGTGCGCCATCGAGGCAATACCGCCGGCCGCGTGAATCGCGTCGACGACCTCCGCTGGACTCGGGCCTGTCCTTGGAACGAACGCCGGCCGTCCTGAGGCGAGCCACATGTCGAACGCTTCCTGCACCGAGGCCACGAGGCCCGCATTCACCATCTCGCGCGCGATCTGCGGACGGCCGATGGATGCGCCAGGCCGCGTCGACGCGGCGAGCAACAGGTGCTCCACGTCGATGACCAGGTTCAGCGACGCCAGGCGCGAGGCGACTTCGCGCACACGCTGCACGCGCAACGCGCGCTGCTGCACGAGCAACGCTGCCAGCCGCTCATCGTCCGGATCGAAAAAGTAGCCGAGCATGTGCACGTCGCGCCCCTGGTCAACGGCCGTGATTTCAATTCCCGGGACGACGCGCATGTGGAGCGATGCGGCGAGCTGGGTCACGTCGGCAATCGAGGCGACCGTGTCGTGATCCGTCACGCTGATCGTCGTCAGGCCGGACGCATGCGCGCGCGTGACGAGCTCGGCGGGCGTCAGCCGTCCATCCGACGCCGTCGTGTGCATGTGCAGGTCGATCAAGGCAGGGACTAGGGACTAGGGACTAGTGAATAGGGACTAGGGATCAGGGATTAGGGGTCAGGCGGAGCGGCGTTTCGACAGCGCGCGTTTGGACGGTTGGCGCTTGGACGCGTTCGGACGTCTCGGCGTCTGCCCCGGCTGATAGCGCTTCAGCAATCCCCGGTATTCTCGAATCAACAACTCGAGGTGTTCGCGTTCCTCTTCGGCGAATTCGAGGAAGATGCGCTTGCCCTCGGAATCTTCGAAACGCTCGCCGTATTTCTTGAAGAACCGGTGCGACCCGCGCTCGCACCGAATGCCGATGCGATACGCCTCGAGGTCGTCGACACCTTCGCGGCGCAACTGCTCCGCGCCGGACGAGAACAAGCCGTTGGCCGCGCCCTTGAAGAACAGGAACGTCGGGCGCGATTCGAGGCGCGGATCTTCCTTGAGCAGTTCCTGGTAGCGGTTCTCGAGCGTCTTCAGGTGGTGTACTTCCTCGGTCGCGAGCTTGCGGAAGACCTCTCGCGCGCGCGCGTCCTTCACGAGCTTGACGCCGCGCCCGTAGAACTCCATGCCGCTGCGCTCGGTCGCAATCGCAATGCGCAGCGCATCGCGCGCGAACAGCAACTCGGAGTTCACCGCCTCTTCGGCCGCAACGCCCGTGCTGCACGCCTGGCAGGTGCCGTAGATCTGGACCACCGTCTGGCGCGACGTGAACGCCCGCGCCGTCGCAACCTCTTCCACGAGCTGCTCGATGTCCGAGCTCAGGAACTCGAACGATCGATTGCAGCTCTTGCAGATCAGGTGGAAGTGCCGCGGGTGCCGATAGGAGTGCTCGAAACGGAAGCGGCCTTCTCCGAAATCCACCTTGCGGGCGATCCCGGCCTCTTCCATCCACTGCAGGGTGCGATAGACCGTCGCCCGGCTGATCCGCTCGTCTTCGCGCTTGGTGAGCGCGACCAGATCGTCGGCGCTCAGGTGTCCCTCCTGCTTGAGGAACACGTTGACGATCAGGTCGCGCTTACTCGACCGCTTGGTGCCGGCAGGCCGGAGTCGATCGAGGTCCGGAATCGCGGCCGTCGTGGCCATGCCGCCCCCGCTAGGCCGAGAAGGATGAACCGCAGCCGCAGGTGGACGTGGCGTTCGGATTCTTGATCGTGAAGCCGCCGCCCGTGATCGTGTCGACGAAGTCGACCTCGGCGCCGCGCAGGTAGCTGATGCTCACCGGATCGACGAACAACTTCACGCCGTTCGATTCGAACTGCTGGTCGCCCACGCCGCCGCCTTCTTCGATCATCAGGCCGTACTGGAAGCCCGAGCAGCCGCCGCCCTGCACGAACACGCGCAGGCCGCTGTCGGTCTTGCCCTCTTCGCTCAGCAACTCGCGGATCTTGCCCGCCGCCGACTCGGTCACGGTGATGATGGTCTCCGGCAGGACAGGGGCCTCCGGGGTAATCGTCTGTGTTTCCATATCTCCCTATTTTATCCGCCTTCGCCCGCAGAGCGAAACCGCCGCGCTAGCGCGCCACCGGCTCTGCGAGTTTGGCCAGTTTGTCCCCGGATTCCTGCTCCAAGTCCTTGTGCAGGCTGTTGCCATGCGCGTCCATGGTCACAATCGCAGGGAAGTCCTTTAATTGTAGATGCCACATCGCTTCAGGAGTTCCAAACTCCATCAGCGACACCCCGTCGACCCGCTCAATGCACCGCGCGTAGAACTGGGCGGCGCCGCCGATGGCGTTGAGGTACACGGCGCCATGCTGCTTCAGCCCGGCGAGCGTCTTGCCCGCCATGCCACCCTTGCCGATCACCGCGCGCACGCCGTACTTGCCGATGATGTCGGCCTGATACGGCTCCTCCCGGATGCTCGTCGTCGGACCCGCCGCCGTCACCTTCCAACTGCCGTCTGCCTGCTTGGCGACGACGGGGCCGCAGTGGTAGATCACGCCGCCGCTCAGGTCGACGGGCGGCGCGTGGTGCGAAAGATGGTGATGCACGGCATCGCGGCCCGTGAAGGCGCGGCCGCTGACGAGCACGACGTCGCCGACCTTCAGCGATCGGATCGTCGCTTCGTCAATCGGCGCCTCGAGCCGGACCTCGCGCCCCGTGCGCTTGAAGCCGGCCTGGTCCATCATCGGAATGGTCGGCACTGACGGATCGCGATAGAGCCACGACGTGATCGCGCCGGTCGTGCTGTCGAGCGTCACGCCGAGACGGCGATACGCCCAGCAGTCATACGCGATCGAGACGAAGAAGCTTGCAGGCAGGCGGTTCAGCATGCCGATCTTGCAGCCGATCAGCGAGGTCTTGCCGCCGAAGCCCATCGGCCCCACGCCGAGCGTGTTGGCCGTGCGCATGATCTCCGCTTCGAGATCGGCGAGCCGTGCATCGGGATTGATGTCGTCGAGCGTGCGGAAGAGTTGCTGCTTGGCCTCCACGTAGCCGCTGGTGCGGTCGCCGCCGATGCACACGCCGATCGCGCCCGGCGCGCAGCCCTTGCCCTGCGCATTCCACACCGCGTGCAGTATGCACTTGCGCACGCCGTCGAGCGTGCGATCCGCGCGGCCGAGGTGATCGAGCGTCGCCGGCAGCGAGTACTGCGCGTTCATGTTCTCGCAGCCGCCGCCCTTGAGCAGCAACTTCACCTCGATGTCGTCGCGCTCCCACTGTTCGAAGTGGATCACCGGCGTGCCGGGCCCGAGGTTGTTGCCGCTGTTCTCGCCGGTGATCGAATCAACCGAGTTCGGCCGCAGCTTGCCGCGCTTGGTGGCCTCGGCAATCGCCGCCTTGATCTGCTGCTTCATCCAGATCTGGTTGGCGCCGACCGGCGTCTTGACCTCGAACGTCGGCATGCCGGTGTCCTGGCAGATCGCGCCTTCGATGTCGGCGGCCTGATCGATGTTCTGGCTGATGATGTTCAGCGCCTGCCCGGCGCGCGACGTCGCCTCTTCCGTCTCCACCGCGTGCCGCATCGCGGCGCGCACGTCAGGCGGCAGATCCGTCGACGTCTTGATGATGAGGGCTACAACGGAGTCGAAGAATGACTGCATAACTGTTGAGTCTAAATTGGAATTCCTATTTCCTATTTCCTATTTCCCAAATATCAAGAAGTACTGATACGGCAGAAACGTTTCCTGCCGCAGCAGGCGGAGGCCCGCGACCTTTGCATCTTTGACGACCACGTCAGGGCTGATGCGCTCGTCGCTGTCGGGGCCGGGTCCAGTGCCATCAAGGCGGAAGTCGATGATGCACAGCTTCCCCTGCGGCTTCAACGCTTTCGCAAGATTGGTGAGGATCGAGACGCGGTCTTCGATCTCCTGGTAGGCATCGACGACGAGCACCGCGTCGAGTGAGGCCGCCGGCAATCGCGGATCGTTCTTCAGTCCCAGCACGGTGCGGACGTTGTTGAGACCTTCGCGTCCGACGCGCCGGGAAATCGCGGTGAGCATCGCCTGCTGCACATCCTCGGCGTAGACCAGCCCTTGCGGACCGACACGGCGTGCGAGCCTGACCGTGAACCAGCCGCTGCCCGCGCCGATGTCCGCCACCACCGACGCATCGGCAATGCCCATCGCGTCCATGATCTGGTCGGGCCGCTGCCACAGATCGCGATCCGGCGCTTCGAGCAGTCCGAGGTCGGACGGCGGAAACAGGCTGCGGCCATGCGTGCCGCCTTTTTGCTGCGATTGTGCGGCCGGGTGGGTCGAGAGGATGAAGAGGATCCCGGCAAGAATCATCGCCCAACCCGCCTGCGCGGGGCGCGCGACGGCGGGCAGGCGAGCATCACGTCCCGACAAGAATCACGTCCCGTCGTGCGCTTAGTGTCGCAGGTACTTCCACGCCGTCGGCAACACCAGCCCCGCGCCGACGATCTTGATCACATCGACGATGACGAAGGGATAGAGGCCCGTGGCGAGCGCGGCCGGCATACCAGTAAGACGCGCGATCCACATCACGCCGCCCGCGAAGATGATCGCAAGGCCCGCCGCCATCGCCAGGATCGACGTCGCGTACCGGCGATCGAGTCCACGCTCGGCGAGCCATCCGGTGGCGAATGCCGCAATCGGGTACGCCATCAGGTAGCCGCCGGTCGGGCCGAGCAGGCGCAGGACGCCCTGCGGCAGCTCCGGTGAAAACGCAAATACCGGAAGCCCGGCGATGCCGAGCATGAGATAAAGGACTTGGCTCATCGCGCCGAGGCGCGCGCCGAGCGCGGCCGCGCCGATCAACACGATCATCGGTTGAATGGTGAACGGCACCGGCGTGAACGGCAGCGGAAAGCTGAGCTGCGCGCCGGCGGCCGTCAGCACGGCCACGAACACCACGGACAGCGCCTGCACGCCGGTCCACGCATTGGAGGACGCGGCACGCATGCTGACCTGATCGAGAATCGTGGAGGCGTGCGAGACGAAAGGTCTGGATGACATGAACATGGATTCTAGCGGCCCGGCGCAAGCAAAGTCGAGGGCCGTGCCCACCGCGCTCACGATTGCCGGGGCCGACTCAGGCGGCGGCGCGGGGATTCAGGCCGATTTGAAGACCTTTGCGGCGCACGGCGTGTACGGCACCTCGGCCATCACGGCCTTGACCGCGCAGAACACGATCGGCGTCGACGGCGTCCACATCGTGCCCGATGATTTCGTCACGAAGCAGATTGAGGCCGTCGTCTCCGACCTTGGTTGCGATGCGGTGAAGACCGGAATGCTCGCCACGGCACCGATCGTCGAGGCGGTCGCCGCCGCGATCGAGGCGCTCGACCTGCCGAACCTGGTCGTCGATCCGGTGATGATCGCCAAGAGCGGCGATCACCTGCTCGACGAGGAAGCGGTGCACGCGCTGCGATGGACCCTCCTCCGCCTTGCTCGCGTCGTCACGCCCAACATTCCGGAAGCGGAAGTGCTCGCGAAAATGCCGATCAAGACTCGCGACGACATGCGCGAAGCGGCGCGGCGCATCGCGATGCTGAAGCCGGCAGCGGTGGTGATCAAGGGCGGTCACCTTGCCGGACCCGAGGTGATCGACCTGCTGCTGGAAGACGGCGCGTATCACGAGTGGATCGGGCCGCGTATCGAAGGACCTAATACGCACGGCACCGGTTGCACGTTTGCGTCCGCAATCGCGGCTCATCTCGCAAAGGGCGCAACGCTTGTCGAGGCCGTCCCGGCGGCGAAAGCCTACGTCGAAGGCGCCATGCGCGACGGCGTGCCGCTCGGCAAGGGCCACCGGCCGCTCAACCACTTCTGGCGCGGAATATACTGAAGTGTTCCGATGACACTCACGGCGATCACGACCGCCCCGCTCGATCCGGATGCGCTCGTCAAGGCGCTCGACACGACCGGTATCGGCGCCGTGTCGCTGTTTCTCGGCCTGGTGCGCGACAACAACAAGGGCCGCCGCGTGCTCTACCTCGATTACGAAGCCTACGAACCCCTCGCGCTCCGCGGTCTCGATCGCATCTTGAGCGAGGCGTCGGAGAAGTGGCCCGACGTGCGCCTGGCGATTCACCATCGCATCGGCCGCATGGAGATCGGCGAGGCGAGCGTAGCAATCGCAGCGGCATCGCCGCATCGCGCGAATGCGTTTGCCGCGAGCCGCTATGCCATCGAGCGCATCAAGCAGATCGTGCCGATCTGGAAGCACGAGTACTTCGACGGCGGCGACGTGTGGATCGAGGGCGCCACGGCCGATCCTGACAACGCCGAGGCGCGAGACGAAGCGATGAGGATCGCATGCGCGTAACCGTGCGCCTGTTCGCGCGATTGCGCGACATCGCTGGCTCCGGCGAGCTGACCCGCGAAGCCCCCACCGGCGCCGACGTCCGCGCCGTGTGGCAGTCGCTGGTCGCAGACTTTCCGGAAATGTCCGCATACGAGAAATCCATCTCGTGTGCGGTCAATGCCGATTACTCTCGCTTCACGGCAACGGTTGCCGAGGGTGATGAAATCGCATTCCTGCCACCGGTCTCCGGCGGTTAGGAAGAAACTGAAACTAGACACTGAACCGGCAACTGCCAACTAAACTGGCAACCGTCAACTCCCGACTGCCAACTGACGATGATCGACAAGTTAGCCTCCATCGAGGGCCAATACGAGAAGCTGCTGGCCTCGCTCGGCACCCAGCAGGTCCAGAGCGACGCCAATGAGTATCGCAAGCAGGCGAAGGCGCTCGCCGAGATCGAGCCGCTCGTGCAGAAGTATCGCGAGTACAAAGGTGTCGAGGAAGAGATCCGCAGCGCCGAAGAGCTGATCAAGGGCACCGATCCCGAAATGCGCGACCTCGCGCTCGAGGAGTTGAACGACCTGAACGTCCGCAAGGGCCGGCTCTCCGACGAGCTCAAGATCCTGCTGATCCCCAAGGATCCCAACGACGACCGCAACGTGCTGCTGGAAATCCGCGCCGGCACGGGCGGTGAGGAAGCGGCGTTGTTTGCGAGCGACCTGTTTCGCTGCTACACGCGCTATGCCGAGCGCCAGCGCTGGAAGGTGGAAGTGATGTCGCTCAGCGAGGCCGACCAGGGCGGCATCAAGGACGTGGTCGTCAACATCGAGGGCAAGGGCGCCTACAGCCGCTTGAAGTATGAAAGCGGCGTGCATCGCGTGCAGCGCGTGCCGGCCACAGAAGCGAGCGGCCGCATCCACACGTCAGCCGCGACCGTCGCCGTGCTGCCGGAAGCGGACGACATCGACATTCAGATCGCCGAGAAGGACATTCGCATCGACACGTTCTGCTCGAGCGGTCCCGGCGGCCAGAGCGTCAACACGACGTACTCCGCCGTCCGCATCACCCACATCCCCACCGGCATCGTCGTGTCGCAGCAGGACGAAAAGTCGCAGATCAAGAATCGCGCAAAGGCGATGAAGGTGCTCCGCACGCGCTTGTACGAAGCCGAGTTGCAGAAGCAGAACGACGCCATCGCCAAGGAGCGCAAAGGCCAGGTCGGCACCGGCGATCGCTCTGAAAAGATCCGCACCTACAATTTTCCGCAGAGCCGCGTCACCGATCACCGCATCAACTTCACCACGCACCAGCTGCAGAGCGTGCTCGACGGCAATCTCGACGAATTGATCGGCGCGTTGACCACGCACTACACCGCTGAGAAGCTGCGCGAGGTCACCGAAGCGAAGTGACGATCCGGGAGGCGATCAGTGCGGCGCGCGCCCGACTGGTGGCCGCCGGCATCGACCCCGGCGAGGCCGGACGCGATACCGCCCTGCTCGCCCGGCACGTGCTCGGCTGGGATCGGGCGACGCTCGTCACCCGCGAAGCTGAACACGCGGAGGCCGGCTTCGAAGCGGCGTTTCACTCCTGCATCGAGCGCCGTGCGCGGAGTGAACCGGTGGCCTACATTCGCGGCGTCCAGGAATTCTGGGGCCGTGAGTTCGCGGTCTCACCGGCAGTGTTGATCCCGCGGCCGGAAACCGAACTGATCATCGAGGAACTGCTCGCGCGCGTAAACGCCGGCCCGCCGCCGACGCGCATCGCCGACGTGGGTACGGGCAGCGGCTGCCTGGCGATAACGGCGGCGCTCGAACTCCCTGGCGCGCGCATCGTCGCCACGGATATTTCGAAAGCGGCGATCGACGTCGCCCGCAAGAACGCTGAACGACATCGCGTGGCCGACCGCATCACGTTCTGCGAAACGCCGTACCTCGCCGGCATCGAGGGCGCGTTCGACTGCATCATCTCGAATCCGCCGTACGTGACCGAAGCCGAATACGAAGAGCTGATGCCCGAGGTGCGTGAGTACGAGCCTGACATCGCGCTGCGCTCGGGCGAGGATGGTCTCCGCGACATCCGGCAACTCATCGACCTGGCGCCCATACGACTTGCACATGGCGGGACGATGATCATCGAAATGGGTCACCAGCAGGCCGATGCGGTCGTCGAGCTCGCCAGCGGGTATCCTTCCTTGACCGTGAAGAACGTGAGTCACGACCTCCAGGACATTCCGCGGGTCGTCGTCATCGAACGGAGCATCACCTCATGAGCTGCCTGTTCTGCAAGATCATCGCGGGCGAGATTCCCGCATCGAAG
This sequence comes from uncultured Acidobacterium sp., assembly GCA_964495855.1. Lineage (GTDB taxonomy): Bacteria > Acidobacteriota > Vicinamibacteria > Vicinamibacterales > UBA2999 > 12-FULL-67-14b. The sequence continues at coordinate 25,593 of CAZBYY010000005.1, forward strand.
GTCTACGAAGACGATCGCCTGATCGCCTTCAACGACATCAATCCGCAAGCGCCGATGCACGTGCTGGTCGTGCCGAAGCAGCACATCGCAACGGTCAACGACCTGACCGCTACCGACGATGGGTTGGTTGGTGCAATGGTGCGGACGGCGTCAACGATTGCGAAAGATCGCGGGTACGACGGATCGGGATTCCGGACGGTGTTCAACTGCAACGCGCAAGCGGGACAGACGGTGTTCCACATCCACCTGCACGTGCTGGGCGGACGGGCGATGAGCTGGCCGCCAGGATAGGTGCGAAGGGTGCCTCGGGTGCCTACGAGTGCCTCGGGTGCTTAAGGTGCCTCAGGTAGTGCCAATAGGTAGCGGCCGTAGCCGTGCTCGCGCTTCAGGGCGAAGTCGACGGCGCGGTAGCCTTTCGATAAATAGCTCTCGAACATTTCACGGAGTTCGAGCCGCCATCGAAGTGCGAGTTCCGGCGCGCTGCGCTGCATCTCCGTAAATCCCGTCGGGATCTCGATCCACACGCGCCGATCGGCCAGGCCCAGTTCGATCTTGGTATTGCGCCGCCAGTCGCCGTCGGCAGCGGTCGTGTTGACGATCGGGGCATCGGCGATCTCCGACGATCGCGGCCGCAAGGCCGACGTGTGCTCGAGCCGCCGCACCACGTGCGGCGCGTTGATGCGCCAGCTCAACACGATGCGATCGGTAGGCGTGCCGCGATGCAGCGCGCTCGTCGACTCGCCGTAAAAGTTGCGCTCGTACTCCTCGACGATGCCACCGAGCTTGGCGAAGTTGAAGTGCGCGTTCATCGCCTGCATCGGGTCGAACGTCCACTCGATCAGGTCGTAGCCCTGCGCCAGCGCGCGCTCGCGCTGCGCGAGCTTGAGGCGGTAGCCAAGCCCGCCGCGGAATTCGGGCAGCACGCCGGCCATGTGCGACCACAGCATCGGCCGCGCCTGTTTCATCCCGACGACCGCATAGGCGAAGCCGACCATCTTCCGCTCGTGAAAGGCGCCGAGCAACATGGCGCCGCGATGCACGGTGAAGATAAACACGGGCACGCCGACCATGTCGGCATTGTCGGTGTAGCCCCAGATCTCCCGTTCGAGTTCAATGACCTGCCGGAATTCGTCGATCGTCGTGAGGTCGCGGATCTGGATGTCAGCCATCAAAGGATTCCCGTCAACTCGGCCAGCGTGGTGATCACGGGCAGGTTGGGCGGCAGTTGATAGGGTACCTCGCCCGACCGCCGGAGCAACACCGCGCGCCACCCCGCGCTGAGCGCGCCCTCGATGTCGTGCTTGAAGCTGTCGCCGACCATCATCGCCTCGGTCGGGGTGACGCCGGCTCGCTCGAGCGCCGCGTCGAAGATGCTGCGGTGCGGCTTCATGTAGCCGTGCTCCGCGCCGGACACCGATACCGTGATCAGGTCGCGCAAGGAAAAGTGCTCGCAAAACGCCTCGAGGCTGCGATGCGAATTGGAAATCGCGCCCACGATGTAGCCGCGTTGCTGCAACTCCGTCAGCACCGCCGGCACATCGTCATACAGCTCGAAGTGGTGATTCACCGACCACTGGTCGTAGATCTCCCGCGCCACATGGATCACATCCTCGCCGCGGCCGCCCATGTGCTCGATGATCGACGCGGTGTAGTGGATGAACAGGTCGTGGTTGTAGATCTGCTCCTCGACCTCGTCGAGGATGAACGACGAGGCAGCGGTCGCTTCGTCGAACTTGGCCGGGTCGACAATAATGCCGCGCGCCGCGCAGGCGCGGCGGTAGCCCTCGGCCTGGAAGGTGGGGCCGGGATAGATCAGCGTGAAGTCGACGTCGAAGAAAACGGCTTTGATCACGCGGAAGGCGTCCACGGCCCGGCGACGGCGATCGTCGCGCGAGCGGGGTCGAGCAGCCGTTTCGCAGCGGCTTCGGCGTCCTCGCGCCTCACCGCGGCGATCAATCCGGGCAGGCGCGCGTCGTAGTCGAGGCCGAGATCGAACGTGTCACAGGACAGCAGGAACGAGGCAATGGCCGCGTTGGTCTCGAGCTGCCGCGGCAACGAGCCGATCATGTAGCTCTTCGACTCGTCGATCTCCTGCTCGGTAAAGCCGCCGTTGATCACGCCGGTGAGCTCCGCGTCGATCGATGCGATCGTCTTCTCCACGTTGGCCGCGTTCACGCCGGCGCGAATCGAAAACGGGCCCTGCCCGAAGCTTGCGTCGAGCGAGCTGTACACGTAGTAGGCCATGCCCTGCCGCTCGCGGATGCTGTCGCCCAGCTTTCCGCCGATCGCGTACTGGCCGAGCGCGTTGTTCATCACCGAGATCGCCATATAGTCGGGATCGGAACGGCGGATGCCGACGAATCCATAGACCACATCCGCCTGCGACTTGTTCATCATCGGCACCGACACCAGCTGGCGCGCACCCGATACGACCGCATCCGGCACATCAACGCTGACGGGCTGCGTGGCGGCAGTCGACCAGTCGCCGAACGACGCCGCGACCTGCGCGACGGCCGCGGCCTCATCGATGTCGCCGACAACGACGATCGTGATCGCAGAAGGGTCGAACCCTTTCTGGTGAAACCGGACGAGATCCTGGCGCCGGATCGCTTCAACCGATGCGACGCTGCCTCGCCCCTTGCGCGCGTACGGATGCGCGCCGTAAAGGGTCGTCATGAAGGCATCCCCGGCCATCGACGCCGGGTTGTCCTCTTCCTGCCGGATGGACGTGATCAAGGATTCACGTCGCGTCGTGATTTCCTCGTCCGCAAAACGCGGATGCCGTGCCACGTCGGCGACGAGCGCAAGCACGGGCGTGAAATCGTCGGCGAGGCATGTGGCGGCCAGCGCCATCTGGTGGCGGCCGGCGATCACCGAAAGCGACGCGCCGCGGCCATCAAGGTCATCCGCAATCGCATCGGCCGATCGCGTGATGGTGCCGCGATCGAGGACGCGCGCGCACAACGCGGCCGTGCCTTCGCGATCGGGCGGATCGGCATAGCCACCCGTGCGCACGCCGGCCAGCACGCTGACGGTCGGGTTGGTGTGATTCGCTTTCGCGATCACGACGACGCCGTTGTCGAGCGTGAGGCGCGTGGGATTCAGGCCGGGCACCGTTTGATCTTATGTCAGCGTGCCTGCCCGCGCGCGCTCATGGCCGTGTTCCTGACCTTTCAGTGGTACGATTTGATCAGGTTTTTCAGACAAACCCGGTCAACGGAGCGATCACGTGATGCGTACTCATCTTGCCCTCACCCTCGTGTTCGCCGTCACAATCGCGGCCGGCTGCAGTAAGTCACCGACCCCCGCGGCTGCCGCTGGCGCGCCACAAAAATCCAGCGGATCTGCAGCACCTGCCGCAGCACCAGGCGCCGCAGTGGCCGATACGGAAACGATCACCGGGACCGTTGCCGAGACGATGAACGCCGGCGGCTACACCTATATGCGGCTGCAGACGGGCTCCAAAGACGTGTGGGCCGCGGCACCGGAAACCACGGTCAAGGTCGGCGAGCACCTGACCGCCAGCATCAGCATGCCGATGGAGAACTTCCGCAGCAAGACGCTGAACCGCGACTTTCCGGTCATCTACTTCGTCAGCGCGGTCGCGCGCGACGGTGAGAAGCTGGCCGCCGGCGATGCACCTTCAGCGCCCGCGCTGGCAGGGAGCCACGACTCCTCGCCCAGCAGCACCGCGGACTCACAAGTCAATGAGCGGATCCCGCCTGCCGCGGGCGGCATGACGATCGCCGACGTGTGGGCGAAGCGGAAATCCCTCGCTGGCAAGGCGGTCATCGTCCGAGGCAAGGTAGTGAAGGTCAATAACGCGATCATGGGGAAGAACTGGTTCCACATCCAGGACGGCTCAGGGTCCGCCAAGGATGGCACGCACGAGCTCACGATCACGACCAGCGCCACCGTGAAGCTCGGCGACATCGTCACCGTGTCGGGCGCGCTCACGATCGATAAGGATTTCGGCGCGGGCTACAGCTACGACGCGATCATCGAGGACGCGAAGGTCACGGACGTCGGAAAGTCGGCCGACCGGTAACGGTCGAAGAGAATCACCCGCGACCGCGCCTACGAGAGCTGGGGTTCGAACCAGCCGATCGTGCGATTCGATGGCTGCAGGTATTTGACGGCCGCGGCGTGCACCTGCTCGACGGTCACCGCATCGAGCCGATCGCGCAGTCCCTGGAACGCCTGCCACGAGGCGATCGTTTCGAAATAGCCGATCTGGTGCGCGATGTCGGTGACGCTGTCACCGTCGTAAATGAATCGCGCGCGCAGCTGCGTGTGGACCTTCTGCAACTCGGCGGCGGTGATGCCGCCGCTACGCAGGCGATCGATCTCGCCGACGATCGCCTCCTCGACCGAGGCCAGCGTCTGTCCTTCAGCGACCGAGGCATGGATGCTGTAGAGATACGGATGCTGCGTCGGCATCAGCGAGCCGCTCACGCTTGACGCCAGGCCCTTGTCCACAAGCGCGCGATACAGCCGCGCGCTGCGTTGCGGCCGCGACACGCCGCCGCCCGACCAGATGTTCAGCCCGGCCGCGCCGTTCAACACCGCATCGGCGACGAGCAGCGGAAAGAAGTCCGCATGCTCGAAGGCCGGCGCGTGGAATGACGCTTTCCAGTAAGCCGTGGTGCCGGGCTTGCGCAGGATCACGCGGCGTTCCGCCTGCTGCTCGGGTTCAACGTGCTTCACGCGCTCGGGCAGCGATCCGGGCGCGATTGCGCGAAACTGCTTGTCGATCTTCTTGAGCGTCTCGTCGGTATCGACATCGCCGACCACGACGAGTGTGGCGTTCGAGGGGACGTAGTAGCGGCGGTAGTGGCCGTAGAGATCGTCGCGCGTCATCGTCTCGAGATCCGGCAGCCAGCCGATCGTCGGGTGCTGGTAGGGGTGCACCTTGAACGCCGTCGCGTTCACCTCGATGTCGAGCAGTTGCTCGGGGTCGTTCTCGCCGCCCTGCAATTCCGAGATGATCACCGTGCGCTCGGATTCGCAATCCGCCGGATCGTACAGGCACGCATCCATCCGCTCGGCTTCGATGAACAGCATGCGGTCGAGGGCATCCTTCGACGCCGTCTCGAGGTAGGTCGTCTGGTCGATCCAGGTGTAGCCGTTCCAGCTGCCGCCGAACTTCTCGATGATGCCCTTGACCTGGTCGCGCGGGATGTTGCGCGTGCCCTTGAAGTTCATGTGCTCGCACCAGTGCGACACGCCGGTCAGGCCGGGCCGCTCGTCCTTCGACCCGACGCGATACCAGCACCACACCGACGCCAGCGGCGCGGTGTGCACTTCCTGGATCAACACCTTCAATCCGTTATCGAGCACCGTCTCACGAACCACGCCGACCTCCGCGCTGGCACCGGCACAGGCACTCGGCACCCTCGCCCTCCACAGTACAATAGGCAGATACGTATGGCCGACTGGAAAGAGACGTGCAACCTGCCGCGCACGGCCTTCTCGATGAAGGCGAACCTGCAAACCACTGAGCCGGAGACCGTCGCCCGGTGGGAGACGATGGACCTCTACGGCAAGATTCGCGCGGCGCGCAAAGGCGCCAAGCCCTACATCCTCCACGACGGACCGCCGTACGCCAACGGCGAGATCCACATGGGCCACGCGCTCAACAAGATCCTCAAGGACCTCGTCGTCAAGTCGCACAACATGCTCGGCTTCGACGCGCCGTACATCCCCGGATGGGATTGCCACGGCCTGCCGATCGAGTTGAAGGTCGACCGTGAGCTCGGGCCTAAAAAGAAACAGATGAGCACGGCGGACTTCCGCCGCGCCTGCCGCGCCTACGCCGAGAAATTCGTCGACGTGCAGCGCAAGGACTTCAAGCGGCTCGGCATCCTCGGCACCTGGGAGGATCCCTACAAGACGCTCAAGTTCGAATACCAGGCGGCCATCGTCCGCGCGCTCGGCAAGTTCGTTGAGCAGGACATGGTCTACAAGGGCAAGAAGCCCGTGCACTGGTGCACGCATTGCCGCACCGCGTTGGCCGAGGCGGAGGTCGAGTACGAACAGCACGTCTCACCGTCGATCTACGTCGAGTTTCCGCTGAAGGACGAGAGCAAGGCCGAACTGGCGGCACGCGTCCCGGCGCTGGCCGGCACAGACG
>CAZBYY010000006.1:0-31596 GCA_964495855.1 uncultured Acidobacterium sp.
GTGGCATCATGATGGAGCTGGTGCCGCTGCGCGTCTACGAGCCGCCCGGCACGCATTCGGTGGACACCGCCGAGGGCTTTTACGCAAACCCGCAAGTCGGAGGCGAAGCATTGAAACGCGCGGGCATCCACGCGGTCGGCATCGCCAACAACGTCGCCTCCGGGCGCGACAACATCGTCAGAAGTTACGGCGTGCTCGACGCGGCCGGCATCGTCCACACCGGCGCGGGAAGGAACCTCGATGAGGCGCATAAGCCGGCGATCGTCGAGCGCAAAGGCGTCAAGATCGGATTCCTGCAGTACACGGCCCGGTGGTATCAGGACAAGGACCAGATCGCGAACGCCAGCGAAGCGGGCGTGGCGAAGATCGCGTCGATCGACGGCGTCACGGTGGATGCCGGCGACCTCGACCGCGTGAAGGCCGACATCAAGAAGCTCCGCCCGCTCGTCGACATCATCGTCGTGTCGCACCACAATCGCGATGGCGCGACGCCCGTGCAGTTTGGCGGCAAGGCGACCAGCGCGAGCAAGGACCGCACACGGAGCGAGGAATACCAGCGCCAGTTCGCTCACGCCGCGCTCGACACCGGCGCCGACCTGGTGTTCGGTCATGGCACGCACACCATCCAGGGCGTCGAGGTCTACAACGGCAAGCCGATCCTCTACGCCATGGGGCACTCGAACTTCGATCAGCCCGGGTACGAGAATGCCGTTGACGGACTCGTGGCGCGCGTCGTGATCGCGAACAAGGCGATTCGCCGCGTGTCGTTCGTGCCGGTCACGCGCGACAAGAACAACGACGTCTACCTGCTCGATCCGAGCGATGCCGATGGCGCGAAGCTGGTGCAGTGGGTGAAAGAACGTTCGTTCACGCCGCCCACGCTCCGCATCGACGGGCACGAGGTCGTCATGTTCGAGAAGCCGGGCAACGGCACCTCGAATCGCTAGTTGTTGGCGTTTGCGATCACGAGCAGCGTGAGCACGAAGAGCGCGACGAGAATCAGCAACGCGATCTTCCACGCGCTGAACGGATATTTGCCGGCCATGCGGCCGGTGTAGCCGTTCACTACGACCTGGTACGACCGCGAGCCAAACACGTAGACGAGCAGCCAGATCGGCACGAGCACGTGCTTGAACGTGCGTGCCCCAGTTCGTTTCGCAGGCCCCCGCTGCAGGTAGGTTTCTTATGATCCGATTCCGATTGCTGGCAACGTGCGCGGTGGTGAGTGTGCTGCTCTTCTCGACGGCAGACGGCCGCGCGCAGCGGCCGGCCGGCCCCGATTACCAGTTTGTTCCCAACGAAATGCTCGTGCAGTTCGCCCGCGGCGCAAGTGCCACGCAGAAAGCCAACGCGCGGGCGCGCGTGCAAGCAGTTGCCGTGGAAACCGTCGCAGCGGCGCACGACAACCGCGGCGATCTCGAACTGGTGCGGCTTGCTCCGGGTCGCGCGGTGGCCGACGCGGTTCGCGGTATCCAGGGCGAGGCGGTGACCTTCGCCGAGCCGAACTGGATCTACACGACCGGACTCGTCAGCAACGACACCTACTTCACCAACGGCTCCTTGTGGGGCATGTACAGCAGCACCTCATCGCCCGCCAACCAGTACGGCAGCGGCGCGGCAAGCGCCTGGAACGCCGGCCATGTCGGCTCGACCACGTGTACGTCGGCATCATCGATGAAGGCGTCATGTCGCACACCGATCTCGGGGCCAACATCTGGACGAACACCTTCGATCCGGTCGACGGCATCGACAATGACGGCAATGGCTATGTCGACGACGTGCGAGGGTGGGACTTCGCCAACAACGACAACACCACCTACGACGGCTCGTCAGACGACCACGGCACGCACGTCGCCGGCACGATCGGCGCGGTTGGCGGCAACGCCGTCGGCGTCGCCGGCGTGAACTGGAACGTCACGATGATTCCCGTCAAGTTCCTCGGCAAGAATGGCGGCACGACGGCCAACGCCATCAAGGCCATCAACTACCTGACCGACCTCAAGACCAGGCACGGCCTCAACATCGTCGCCAGCAACAACTCGTGGGGCGGCGGCGGTTTCTCGCAGGGACTGCTCGATGCGATCAACGCCGGCGGCAACGCCGGCATTCTGTTCGTGGCGGCGGCCGGCAACGGCGGCAGCGACGGCGTCGGCGACAACAACGATACGACGCCGAATTACCCGTCGAATTACGTCTGCGCCAGCGCCAACGGCGATTGCGTGATCGCGGTCGCCGCGATCAACAGCACCGGCGCGAAGGCCTCGTTCTCGAACTACGGCGCGACGACGGTGGACCTTGGCGCGCCCGGCCAGGCGATCTATTCGACGCTGCCGAGCAAGTCCAACACCTCGACCTATGGTTCGTACAGCGGAACGTCGATGGCGACCCCGCACGTCACCGGGGCGGTGGCCCTCTATGCCTCGACGCATGGAACGGCGACCGCGGCCGACATCAAGGCGGCGATTCTGGCGGCCGCGACTCCGACCGCCTCGATGGCGGGCCGGACGGTGACCGGCGGGCGCTTGAACGTCTCAGCGTTCTGATCGCCGACCGCGCACGATCGCTACCAGGGCGGCAACGTCCGGTAGAGATACTCAGTCAGATACGGGTCGGTCGACGCCAGCAACTCGTCGGCCGGTCCCTGAAACGCAATCGTCCCGTCCTTGAGCACCAGGAATTCGACGTTCGGAACCTGGGCTGCGCCCGCCTTGATCACGTTCACCGCCGCGCCATCCTTTGCCGCTTTGTGCTCAGCAATGTAGAACGCGTCCCGAATCTGGTGCGTGACGACGAGCGTCGTCACATCCTCGAGATCGCGCAGCTTGACGATCTCGTCGTCGATGCTGGTCGCGATCAGCGGATCGAGGCCGGTGATCGGGTCGTCGAACAGCAAGAGCCCGGGCTTGGACGCCATGGCTCGGGCGATGCCGACGCGCCGACGCTGGCCGCCTGACAGCTCGGACGGCATGCGATCGCCGTACTCGCCAAGACCGACGAAGCCGAGCACTTCGGCGATGCGCTCGTCGACCTGCTGCTCGCTCAGCTCGTGATCCTCGAGCAGGCGGAAGCCGACGTTTTCGGCGACGGTCAACGAGTCGAACAACGCGTTTTCCTGGAACACCATGCCGATGTCGGCGCGCATCCGCAACAGATCTCGTTCGGACATGTGGTCGACGCGCTGACCGTTGACCCAGATCGCGCCCGCATCGGGCCGCAGCAGCCCGAGCGCGAGCTTGAGGATCTGTGACTTGCCCGCGCCGCTGACGCCAAACAGGATCCGCATGGCGCCCTTCGGAATCGAAAAGCTCAGGTCCTTCAAGACGACGTGATCGTCGAACGCCAGCGAGACGCCGTCGAACACAATGGCGTCGGCGGGCGCGCGATCCGTCGCGACGGTGGCTAGATCTTGCGGCTGTCGTAGGCCCAATGCAGCACCGCCTGGCGTTGTCGTCGCCGGCATTCGAGGTCACCCGGTTCGCAATTCTTGCGGATCGCCGACACGTGCCGCGCAATCGCGCGCCATCGCCGGATCTGCCGCGCGTCGTCCGCGCTGCGCCGCCCCATGTAGTAGCGACAGTACCACTGGAACCAGCCGCGCGGATCCTGCGGACGGATCCACCCGTTGTGCTGCCACGTGGCAAGTAACTGCGACGCGTGGACGCCGAAGCAATTCAACTTCGCGTCGCGGTGGCCCGTGGCCAGCTTCGCGTGCCTGAACCAGACCTCCGGAAATTCATCGCGGCAATCGGTCATGTACTTGCCGCCGAATACGCCAAGCCGCAGCATCTGCTTCGGCGTGAGCTCCGGCTGGAACTCCGGCGAACAATTCCGGCCCATCGGCTCGGTCAGGTAGTAGGTGTAATGCGTCTGCATGCGGTCGTGGACCACGACCTTGCGCCCCTTCGGGCTTGCAGCGACGAACGGCATCCCCTGATCGTACGACAGATCCGGCGTCAGCGGGCCGCGCGTTTGCGGCGGACCAGCGCCGCAACCATGACGGCGAGGTCGGACAGACAGTCCGGGTCGCTCGCGATGATCTGGACGCGCGGGTTGACGCGCTCGAGACGGCTTGCCGATGATGGCGTCATGCGGGGATTTGCCCACTCCCGCCAGGACGGTTCGACCGGGCGAACTTACGTGGTGCCGAGGTGCACATGGCGATGGACGCGCAGCTGGAGACCCAACGATTGCTCTTGAAAGTGCCGGTCCTGTCGGATCTCGACTCGTGGACGGCGATGATGGAAGACGAAGAGACCGCGCGCTTCATCGGCGGCGTCGCGCCGCGAGCGGTGTCGTGGCGCGCGCTCATGACGATGATCGGCGCATGGCACGCGACCGGCGTCGGCATGTTCTCGGTCTTCGAGAAATCAACCGGCCGCTGGGTCGGCAGGCTTGGCCCCTGGAAGCCCGACGGCTGGCCCGGGTGCGAGATCGGCTGGGCGATCGTGCGCGACTGCTGGGGCCGCGGCTATGCCACCGAAGGGGCCGCGGCCGCCGCGACGTGGGCATTCGAACATCTCGGATGGAGCAGCATCATCCACAGCATTGCCCCCGAGAACACCGCCTCACAGGCGGTGGCGCAGCGGCTCGGCTCGAAGAACTTCGGCCCCGGCCGCCTGCCGCCGCCCTATCAGGAATCGCGCATCGATATCTGGGGGCAATCGCGCGAAGAGTGGTTCGCGCGGCAACGGTGACGATCTAGTCGCTACGCGCGGCGGCGCGAGGCATACCGCTTGCATCGCATGACTGGGGAGGACAGGCTCATGCTTCAGTCATCGACGTCTCCCGCGCTGCTCTCGCGCATCGTCGCTCTCGCGTTGCTCGGCATCTCGACCGCGGGGTGCGAGGCCGTGGCGGGTATCTTCAAGGCCGGCTTCTGGAGCGGCATCATCGTGGTCGTCGTGCTGGTGGTGGGTCTTGTCGCGATCGTCGCGAAGGCACGCGGATAGTCAGGCGGCAGGCGGACGCTGGCACACGGCGATCGTCGAGAGCCGCGGCACATTCACTGACTCAACAGCGATCAAGCGCAACCCCAGGGCCTCGACGAAGGTGTCGAGGTGGAGGTGCCAGTTCACGTCGGCTGCGGTCGCAAGCCGGCCAGCCAGGGCGTTGATCCAGTTGGTGGTCTCCGGCACGCCATCAAAATGATTGAGCAAGACGATGCGGCCGCCCGGTTTGCACACGCGAATCAGCTCGCGGCCAACGGCGAGCGCATCCGGTACGACGTTGATCGTGTACGGCACGTACACGCGATCGAAGGCGTGATCCGCAAAAGCGAGGTGAGTCGCATCCACCTGGAGAAGACTGACGTGCTCGCGCCGCTGCCGCTGGAGCCGCTCTTTTGCGTGCGACATCATCGCCAGTGACAGATCAACAGCGACCACGGAACAGTTCTTCGGGTAATCGTTCAGGCCGTGACCCGTCCCTACCCCGACTTCGAGGATGCGATCGCCCTGACGAATGTCGAGATGCGCGATGGCGCGTCGCCGCCCCGGATGCAGCAACGCTCCGCACACGACGTCGTAGAGCGGAGTGAGCGGCCCGTAAATCAACTCGGCGGCCCTCATCGTCTTTCCGCTCATGCAATCCGCTCGCCCGGGTACGCGGCTTGCACCGCCACGGGTGTGGCGCTCGACGACAAGACATTGCTGCACGGCGCGCAAGCGCTCGACAAGTTACGCGAACTGCTCAAGGATTTTCCCATCGCGTTCATGGTCACCGTGGACGACGGCACGGTCACCGCGCGTCCAGTCGGCGTCGTCGGTGACCATGCCGCATTCGACGGATCGCTGTGGTTCATCACCGACAAACGCAGCCGGAAGGTCGCCGCGATCGAACGCGGCGCACACACGACGCTGCTGTTCCAGAACGACAAGCACGGAGCATACCTCCACCTGACCGGCCGCGCGATAGTGGTTGATGATCGCGCCCGATTGGCACAGCTCTATACGACGCTGCAACGCACGTGGTTTCCCAAAGGCCTCGACGATCCCGACATCACGCTGGTGCGGTTCGATGCGCACGAGGGAAACTACTGGGACTCCCACGACAGCCTCGCGCGCCTGGCGTTTGCCTTCACCAAGGCGATCCTGACCGGTGAGCCCGGAAAGAGCGGCGATGCGGGCGTCGCCACGCTGGATGACACAAACATGTCACAGCCGCGTTGACGCAGTCGTCTGTTCGCTGGCGTAGAATCAGCGGGCTTTTATCCCTGGAGGTCTGCATGAGATTCCGCCTTGCGTCGCTCGGCGTTGTTGCGATGATTACCGTCGGCGCGTCACCGGCCTCGGCCCAGGCCTTCAAGGTCGACAAGATCGACATCAAGGGCGACGGCGGCACCGACTATGTCGCCGTCGACGAGACGACCGGTCGCGTGTTCGTGTCACGCAGCACGCACATGATGGTCGTCGACGGTGCCACCGGCAAGGTGTTGTTCGACATTCCAGACACGCCGGGTGTGCATGGCGCGGGCATCGCGGCGAAAGCCGGCCACTTGTTCACCACCAACAGCGGCGACCAGACGGTGTCGATGCTCGATCTCAAGACCTACGCCGTGATCCGGCAGATCAAGGTCGGCCCGGGCCTCGACGGCATCATGTACGACGAGCCGGACGACAAGATCATCCTCACCAATCACAGCCGGCCGATCGGCACGCTGACGGCGCTCGACCCGAAGACCGGCGACATCGTCGCGACGGTTGAACTGGAGGACACGGCGCCGGAAGGCGCGGCCGCCGACGGCAGGGGACGGGTGTTCGTGAACAACGAATCGAAGAACACGATCCAGGTGATCGACACCAAGACGTGGAAGGCGGTCGCCTCGTGGCCGCTGGCACCGTGCGACGGACCGACCGGGATCGCCTACGACAAGGCCACAAACCGCATCTTCTCCGGTTGCAACAAGACATCGGTGGTGGTCGAGGCGGCGACCGGCAAGGTCGTGGCGTCGATCCCGAACGGCACGCGCGTGGATGCGCTCGGGTGGGACCCTGAACGAAAGCTGATCTTCATCCCGAACGGCGGTGAAGGCAACGTCACGGTGGTGCATCAGGATTCAGCGGACAAGTATTCGGTGGTTGCCACCGTGCCGACAGTCGCAGGCGCCAAGACCATCGCGGTCGATCCGCGCACGCACAACGTCTATCTGTTCCAGCCGGAGCGCGGACCCGCGCCGCCCCTGCCGGCAGATGCACCCGCGGGGACGCGACGGCCGCTCGGTCCGATCGTTGCGAGCTGGTTCATCGCGCTCAGGCCGGATCGCTAACGCGTCAGGGCTGCAGGGTGCAGGTGAGCTGGTTGAGGACGCCGGGGCGCGACTTCTCGCCGCCTTCGCTGACGAGGAACATCGCCTGACCCGCACCAAACGCGACGCCTTCGCCCTGCGGCTCCTTGAGCGGCGTCACGTCGACACTACCGACTTCGCGCCACGTCCCTGCGATGAATTCCGGCATGCGGTAGAAGGTGAGGGTGTGATGGGTCCGCACGACGACCCATCGCCCGTCGGGTGACGCGGCTGCGCCCGTGAGCCTGGCCCTCGCGTCAACGTCATGGGATGGTCCAACTCTTTCGAGGCGGGCGACCTGATCAGGCGTCGGTGACGGCGGGAATCTGTACAGCGCCACCGGGCCCGGGCCCTTCGTCACGATGAACATCTGCCCGGACGGAGTGACGAAGAACGATTCCGCATCATGCGGGCCATCCGGATAGGTCGCGCGAAAACGTTCGGCGTGCACTTCACGCACGCCCGCGGCGGGTTCAGTGAAGCGATAGATCGCGACGTCTTTCCTTCTGGCATCGTTGTCGCCGATGTCAGCCGCGTAGACACACGAAGCATCGCCGCAGGCGCCCACCGCCACTTCTTCGACGTCGGAGGCGCGAACACCCGTCAGGCGCACCGTGTCCGTCACATCACCGGCATGATTCAACCCGAACACCGTCGCGGGGCCGCCGGTATCGACGATGACCCACAGCGTGTCCGGCCGCGTGATGCTGGCCGCGACGCCGCTCGCCTCGTTCAGCGTCGGCAGGTTCGTCCGTTTCATGGCGACCTCGCAGCTCGCCACGACGCCGGTCACGGGCAGGCTGCTGCCCTTTTTTCGTTGCGCATCGCCTGGCCGCGGCGACGCCAGCAGCAGGACCGCCAATAGTGCGAGTCGACCGTTGGACATCATGTCCGCATGAGTATGCGGCAAAGCCCCCCCTACCTGGACAACAGGCGTCGGTCTCAGGATTTTCATCGTTCGCCCCTTGGCATCCGGGCGACAATCTGGGTGCGCGCAGCTATGTCTCGCCCTCGCCATATTTCTTGCGCCGCCGTACTTCTTGCCGCGGCGCTCGTTTCGGCCGACGCGGCCGCGCAGTCGCCTGCGCCGGCGTCCAGCGTTCCGCTCACACTCTCGGCGGCGCTCGATCGCGCCGTGAGCGCCAATCCCGCCATCGTCGCCGCGCAGGCACGCCGCGCCATCGGCACAGCCGGCGTGGCCGTCGCCGGTGAGCGACTCAATCCGGAAGGGCGCGTCGAATACGATCGTGACGTCCCCCACCAGGCCTACACGCTCGCCGTGCCGCTCGAACTGGGCGGCAAGCGATCGCGACGCATCGACGTCGCCCAGGCTGAAGTCCGCACCGCCGACGCCGAGATCGCCCAGTTGATCGCCGAAACACGCGCCGAGGTGCGCCGCGCGTTTTTCGATCGCGCCATCGCCGACGCGCGGCTCGCCCTTCTCGACGAACTGCAAGGCATCGTCACGCGGGCCCGCGACGCCGCCCGGCAACGCTTCGAAGCCGGCAGCGCGCCGCGGCTGGAGTTGCTGCAAGCGGAGCTCGAACTCGCACAGGCGCAGAACGAGTCGACCGGGGCTCGCGGTGCATCGCTCGCAGCGCGCGCGCGGTTCAACGCGCTGCTTGGGTATGCCGCGGATGCGCCGACCATGATCGCGCCGTCTGATCCGTCGCCGACGTTGTCGGTCGACGCCGCGATGGCGCGCGCCCGCGCATCGAGCGCCGAGCTCGCCGTGCTCGATCGTCGCCTCGAAGCGCAGCGCGCCCGCGTCGCGCTGGCGCGTGCGCTGCGCACCCCGGATCTGACGCCCGAAGGCTCGTATACGCGCGGCTTCGAACACGGCGCCGAATTCCAGAACGGATGGAAGGCCGCGCTCGCGGTGACGCTGCCCATCTTCACGACGCACAAGGCGGCCGTCGTCTTCGAGGAAGCGACGCTCGCGCAGCTCACGCAGGAACGCGCCGCCGCAGAGGCGCGCATCAGCGCCGCCGTCGTCGCCGCCATGGCCGTCGTCGACGCGCAGCGGCAGCAGGTGACGCGCTATCGCAACGAGATCCTGCCGCAGGCGGTCCAGGTGGAGAACATGGCCGAGGATGCGTATCGGCTCGGACAGACGGGTATCGCCGCCTATCTCCAGGCGCTGCAGGCGACGCGCGATGCGCGACTGCGTTCCCTGCAGGCGGAAGCGGATCTGCAGGACGCGCTGGCAGATCTCGAACAGGCGATAGGAGCGCCGTTGCAGCCATGAATCGCCGAACAGGACTGTTGATCGCCGCGTGGCTCGCGTGCGCGGGCTGCGGCCACCAGGCGGCAGACGAAGTCGAAAGCGAGACGATCGTCCCCGTCTCCGTTGAACCGGCCGCGACCGGATCGATTCGCGGATCGATCAGCGTGACCGGCACCATCACGGCGGCGCCGGAGGCCGAGCAGATCGTGATTGCGCCACAGGCGGCACGCATCCTCGAGATCCCGAAAGCGGAAGGCGATCGGGTTGCCGCCGGCGACGTGCTGGTGCGATTCGAGCTGCCGGCGCTCGCTGCCGACGTGGCCGCAAAGCACGCCGACGTGGCGCGCCAACAAGCGCGTCTCGAAAATGCGCGCGCCGCGCAAACGCGCGTCCATGATCTCTTCGATCGCGGCGTCGCCGCTCGCAAGGAAGTGGAGGACGCCGACCGCGAACTGCTCGATACGCAAGCCAGCCTCACAGAAGCGCAGGCCACCTTGAGCGCGGCTGAAACGTCGGCCACGCTCGCCACGATCCGGGCGCGCTTCTCCGGCGTCGTCGCCAAGCGCTACCACAACGCCGGCGAGATGGTGGAGGCCTCCGCCGCCGATCCGATCATTCGCATCGTCGATCCGAAGCGGCTCGAGGTGACGGCGAACGTACCGATCCGCGACGTCGCCCGCATCGTCGTCGGCGCGGCGGGGCGCCTGCACAACCCCGCCGGTGACGATGAGATTGCGCTGAGGGTGGTGTCGCGGCCGGCCGCGATCGACCCTGGCACTGCCGCCGCGCCGATTCGCCTGTCGTTCGCGGCAGCGAACGTGGCTCCAGTCGGCACGCCGGTGCAGGTCAGGATCGACACCGAGGAACACAAAAACGTCGTGCTCGTGCCGGCCGCGTCGGTCGTGCGCGAGGCCGGAGAGACGGCGGTGGTCGTCGCCCACGGCGAGAAGGCCGAGCGGCGTGTCGTCACGGTGGGGCTCGAAGACGAGGTCCACGTCGAGATCAAGAGCGGCGTGAAGCCGGGCGACAAGGTGATCGTGAAGGGCCAGGCCGGGCTGCCCGATGGCGCCAGGATCACGACCGAAAAACCAGGCGCTGACAAACCCGAGGCTGGCGAAAAGGCGGACGCTGATTCGCCGAAGACGGCCGCACCGAAGCAATGAACGTCGCCGCCGCAGCGCTGACGCATTCGCGCGCGATCATCCTCGTCACGGTTGCCCTCGTCATCGGCGGCGCGCTGTCAGCCGTCTCGCTGCCGAGCAGCATCTACCCGCCCCTCGAATTCCCGCGCATCGTCACCATCGTCAAGAGCGGCACGCTGCCGTCACAGTCGATGATGCTGACCGTCACGCGGCCGATCGAGCAGGCGATCCTCGAGGTGCCCGGCATTCGGCGCGTCCGTTCGCGCAGCATTCGCGGCGCCGCCGAGATCTCGGCGCAGTTCGATCCGTCCACGGACATGGTCGTCGCTCTGCAGATGGTGCAGAACCGCATTTCGGAAATTCGCGGCGAGCTGCCGGCGGATGCCGAACTCACGGTCGAACGGCTGACGCCGGCGATCTTCCCGATGTTCATCATGAGCATGACCGGGTCGCTGCCCACGGCCGATCTGAACGACTACGCGAGGTACGTCGTGCGTCCGCAGCTGGCGCGGATCCCCGGCGCCGGCAAGATCGAGGTGCTGTCGAGCGACACGCGCGAGATCGAAGTGATCCTCGATCCCGCGAAGTTGACCGGCGCCGGCCTCACGGTCAAGGACGTCTCCGATGCGCTCAAGGCGCAAAACCAGCTCGAGCCGGTCGGCCGATTCGCCGAGTCCGGGCTGCAACATTTGTCGCTCGCCTCCGGCCTGTGGACATCCCCGGATGACATCGCGCAGGCGCCGGTGCTCAGCAAGAACGGCGCAACGATCCGCGTCTCCGATCTCGGCACCGTCACGCCGGGCGCACCCGACCGCACGCTGCTCGTCACCGGCAACGGCCGCGACGCCGTGTCGATCAGCATCTCGCAACAGATCGGCGCCAACATCCTCAGCCTGAAGCGCGGCATCGACGATGCGCTCACCAGCCTGGCGAAGACGCTGCCGAGCGGCATCAAGGTGAACCGTGTCTACGACCTGGCCGAGTTCGTCGAAGATGCAATCGCGAGCGTCCGCGACGCGATCCTGATCGGCAGCCTGCTCGCCGTGTTCGTCCTGATCGTGTTCCTGCGGAACCTGCGTCTGACCTTGATCGCTGCGCTCACGCTGCCGCTCGCCGTCATCCCGACGTTCCTGTTCATGCGCATCTTCGGCGGCACCATCAACCAGATGTCGATGGGCGGACTCGCGGTCGCCATCGGCCTGGTCATCGACGATGCGGTGGTGGTGGTCGAGAACATTCATCGGCGCGCGGCTGAAGGCGCGGGCGCCGCCGTCGGCGCCGTCACCGAGTTGATGGCGCCGCTCGTCAGCTCGACGCTCACGACCGTCGTCGTCTTCGCTCCGCTCGCGTTGCTGTCGGGCGTGCCCGGCCAATTCTTCCGCGCGTTGTCCCTCAGTTTGAGTGTTGCCGTGCTGCTCTCCCTCGCCCTCGCGGTCACCGTCGTGCCGCTGCTCGCGAGGTGGACGTTGAAGACGCACGTCGAGGCGACGCACGAGTCCTGGCTCGATCGCGGGTATCAGCGCTGGCTCGACGCGATGCTGCGCCGGCGCGCTATCGTCGTCGGCCTGGCGCTGCTGCTCGCCGGGGGCACCGTGTTCCTGTTCATGACGAGCGCGACCGGATTCCTGCCGCACGCTGATGAAGGCGGCTTCGTCGTCGATTACCTGACGCCCGCCGGCAGCGCGCTCGTCGAAACGGACGCACAGGTGCGTGCGATGGAAAAGGTGATCAGCAGCACGCCGGAAGTGGCGTCGTACTCGCGGCGAACGGGATCCGAGCTCGGATTGTTTGCAACGGCTCAAAACAGCGGCGACATCCTCGTGCGCCTGAAGCCGCGCGACCAGCGGCACCGGTCGTCCGAAGAGATCATCGCCGACATGCGCCCGAAGCTGCAGGCGGCGGCGCCGCTCGCAGAGATCGAATTCGTGCAGCTGCTCCAGGACATGCTCGGCGACCTCGAAGGCAGCCCGACGCCGATCGAAGTGAAACTCTTCGGCGACGACACCAGCACGCTCGAAGCCCTCGCCGAACCCGTGGCGCAGATGCTCGAAAAGGTCGACGGCGTGGTCGACGTCGTCGGCATGAAGCGCGGCAACCCCGAACTCACGTGGAAGATCGATCCGGTGGCCGCGGGCCGCTATCACACGACGGTGGAACAAGTCGCCGGCCAACTGTCGGCGGCGTGGCTCGGCGACGTCCCGACGGACCTGCGCCTCCTCGATCGGCGCGTGCCCGTGCGCGTGCGGTTGAGCGACGATGTGCGCTTCGATCCGCTCCGGCTGCCGCAGACGCTGATCCGCACCGGCGAAGGCAAGTTGATCCCGCTGGCCAGCGTGGCCGAGCCGGAACGCTCGAACGGCCAGGCGGAGTTGCTGCGCGAGAACCTGCGCAGCATGGCGCTCATCACCGGCCGTCTCGAGGGCCGCGACCTTGGCAGCGCCGTCAACGAGATCCGCGGCAAGCTCGCCCAGATGACGCTGCCGGTCGGCTACAGCTACGAGATCGGCGGCCAGTACCAGTCGCAGCAGCAGTCGTTCCGCGAACTGATGATCGTGTTCGGCATCGCCGTGGTGCTGGTGTTCACGATCCTCGTCGTCCAGTTCCAGGCGTGGCTGCCGGCGATCCTGGTGCTGCTCGCCGCGCCCCTGTCGCTCGGTGGCGCACTGCTGCTGCTCCGCGTCACCGGCACCGACCTCAACGTCTCGTCGGCGATGGGCATCATCCTGCTGATCGGCCTCGTCGTGAAGAACGGCATCATGCTGCTCGACTTTTCCGAGCGGCTGCACGATCAGGGCGAGCCGTTCGAGACCGCAATCGCGCACGCCGGCCGCATCCGGCTCCGGCCGATCCTGATGACTACCTTCTGCACGCTGTTCGGCCTGTTGCCCTTGGCGCTTGGCCTCGGCGCGGGAGCGGAGTTGCAGCGCCCGCTTGCGCTCGCGGTGATCGGCGGCCTGGCGCTCTCGACGCTCGTGACGCTCTTGATCGTGCCGGGCCTCTACGGCGTCTTCAAAATGCGCGCGCGCTAGCGCGGCGTGCGCCACCGAGCGCGTGGATGCCATCTCCGCGTGCTGCGCACGCGCCGACACGCCTCACGCGCTCGCTTCGGAGTGTAAGGAAATGTCTTCACGGCGCTCGTTCCCTTCCGCGTGGTCGGCAGCGGAGGTAGAATCCCCACACTCATATGAACACCGAACTCTGGGTGTTGGCGTTCGGCGCAGCCGTCGCCGGCCTCGTACAGGGCATTTCTGGCTTTGCGTTTTCCATGGTGGCCGTGTCGATCTGGGTCTGGGGACTCGACCCCAAGTTCGCCGCGACGATGGCCGTCTTTGGCGGCTGGTTCGGGCAGTGCATTTCAGCGATCCGCGTTCGGCGCGGTTGGCATTTCGAGCTCCTCTGGCCGTTCCTGCTTGGCGCAGCCGTCGGCATCCCTCTCGGCAAGCAGTTGATGACCACGCTCAATCCGAACGCGTTCAAGTTGGTGCTCGGTTCCCTGCTGGTGGTGAGTTGTTCGATCATGCTCGCCACCGACCGGCTGCCCAAAGTCACGCGGGGCGGCAAGGTCGCCGACGTCGTGGTCGGGTTGTTTGGTGGAGTGATGGGACAGCTCGCGGGGTTTTCGGGCCTCGCGCCCGCGGTGTGGACGACGCTGCGCGACTACAACAAGGACTCGCAGCGCGCGGTGCTGCAGAACTTCAATCTCGCTGTGTTGTCGTGGATCTTCCTGTCGAATGTTTGGACCGGTGTCATCAAGCCAGCCACGATGTGGCCGCAGCTTGCGATCGTCGCAGCGTCGATGATCCTGCCCGCGGTCTGGGGCTCCAAGATCTACCTCGGTATGAGCGCTGTCGCGTTCCGGAAGACCGTCCTCTGGCTGCTGGTACTGGCCGGAGCGGTGATGCTGAGCGCTGCCGTCAAGGCCCTGATGTAATCGGAACGATTTTCGGCCTGATACCGTCCAACTGGCCAAAATCAGGCCTGTTTTGCGCACTGCCTTGCACCCGTGTAACTGGCGCGGGGCGCAGATCTTGCATATGATGGTGGGTGCGCCTGAGTCCGATAAGGAGTGCAGTGCGGCACTCTTTCGTTGGACCGTGCCACAGCCGTAAAACCTTTATGTCGACAGCGACCCTCGTAGAAGAGGTCTTGGAAGAACCTTCGTTTGAATCGGACGAGCTGGAGCCTGTGAAAACGGGCGTGACGGTGCTCGTTCCGGCCTATAACGAGGCGGAATCGATCGCCGATACCATCCGAAGCCTTCAGAACCAGACCATTCCACCTGCTGAAATCATCGTCATCGATGACTGCTCGACGGACAACACGTCCGAGGTGGCCAGGGCGCTGGGTGTGACCGTCATCCGGCCCATCGTCAACACCGGGTCCAAGGCGGGCGCCCAAAATTACGCACTGAAGAGTGTAAAAACGGAATACACGATGGCGATCGATGCCGATACGACCATCGCCCCGGACAGCATCGAGCACTTCATGAAGGTCATGAAGGACGGCGAGGTGGCCGCCGCCTGCGGCTTCGTCATCCCGCGCCACGTCAAGACCGTCTGGGAACGCGGCCGCTACATCGAATACCTGCTGGCCTTCGCCTTCTACAAGCCGATCCAGGACTACTTCACCAAGCCGCTGATCGCCTCGGGCTGCTTCTCGATCTACCGGACCGAGGTGCTGCTCGCCCACGGCGGCTGGCAGACGCGCACCATGGCCGAGGACATGGACCTCACGTGGTCGATGTATCAGGCCGGCCGCACGGTGAAGTTCGTTCCCGAAGCCGTGTGCTACCCGATCGAGCCGCACAACTACCACTTCATGCACAAGCAGCTGAAGCGCTGGTCGCACGGCTTCATGCAGAACGTGCAGCTGCACTGGAAGGGCCTGCTCCCGATCGGCTTCCTGCGCTCCGTGATTGGCGTGGCGCTGTGGGAATCGACCATCGCCTCGATCATCTACCTGGGCGTCGTGCCGATCACCGCGCTGATGACCCGCAATCCGCTGATCCTGATCGTCTACGTGCTCGACGCGCCGGCCCTGATGGTGCCGGTCCTGATGCAAGCGTCGCGGCGTAACGAGTTCTGGAAGGCCGTCGCCAGTATTCCGTCATTCTTCGTGCTTCGCATCATCAATTGCTTGTTCGTCCTCGAGGCAATCTGGTCCGAGTTCATCATCGGCCAGCGCCTCGCTGTTTACGAGAAAGGTCACTAGTAATGTTCGCTGGTCTGCCGGGCATTGGCGTCGGCACGCTGTTCTATATCCTGATCTCCTTCTCGATGCCCTTCCGCGAATTGCCGCGGGTGTTCCAGGGGACGAGCTCGCTCGCCACCTGGAAGAACATCCTGCGGCAGATGTTCTACTCCGTGGGCATCATCATCTCCGTCATGTTCGCAGAGCGCCTGATGCTGTGGGTGCTTGGCGACGGCCGGGTCAACCCGTTCAGCCCGGCGACGTGGCTCTACTCGGAACTCCGCAACCAGGGCATCTTCGGCGCGCCGATCATGGCGTCGGTGATCCTTCTCGTGACGATCGTGGGTTCGGTCGAGGTGATGCGCATCGTCATGAAGCGCCCCGAGCGCATCCGCGAAGAGAAGCCGGCGGCGCTGCCGACGGCGTTCCCGGAAGGCGTGCTCGACTAGTCCGCCGGCCGGCCGCCCGGCCGGCCTGTTACTTGTTGAATTTGTAGATTCGATACCGGTTCGTGGTGCGCACCAGCGTGGTGCGTGCCGCGAGCATCGCCTGCAGGTCTTTCTCCTGCGCCAGTGAATCCAGGTCAGTCACGATGAAGTACGACGGCGACGCCCACGCGTAGTCGCGCTCGAAGCGCGCGGCGGCGTTGATCGGCGGGCGGCCGTCGATCGCCTCTGCGGCCAGGTCGTCGACGTTCGGCCACGAATCACCCGAGACCTCGGCGTGATACATCATCGAAAAGCCGTACTCGGGATCGAGGAACAGCACGTGCGTGTCGTGCTCAGCCACTTCCCCGACGTCACGATACATCTGGGCGTAGGCCGCGGCATCAGGGAACTCCATGCGCGGCCACGCGGTCATCGTGCCAACGACCAGTGTGACGGTTGCGAGCGCCAATGCCGCCACCGTCCCGACCATGCGAGGCACGAACGTCTCGAGCCTGGCAAACAACACGGCCACGCCGATGGCGATCACCGGCAGGAACGGCAGGTGATAGTAGTCGTGCGTCGGCATGTGGTACGTGAACGCCACCGCGAACGCGAAATAGCCGATGAACAGCGCGGCCAGCAGGGCCCGCGCGGCTCGATCCCGCGCCACCACCGCCCCGATCACCGCCAGGATGAACAGCGGCCAGGTTTCGACCCGCGAGATCATGCGCGACAGCCCGCCCCAGAAGAACATCGACCCCATGAGCTGCGGCTCGAAGCGCATCTTCATCTGGTCCTGCACCAGGGAACCGCGGATCGCGCTGTTGCCGTAGAAGATCAGCGGCGCGAGCAGGCCGACGATCGCCATTTCAATGGCGGCGATGATGCGCTGCTTCAGCGGTTCGTGGTGCAAGAGCGCGAGCATGCCGACGACCGGCAGCGTCAGGAACACGCTCATCGGCTTGATCAAGCCTGCCAGTCCGACGAGCAGCCCGGCGGTGACGAATCGCCTGCGCGTGGGATCGTCGTAGTGCCGCACCAGCGCCAGGATTGCCCACAGGCTCGACAGGGTCATGAGCGCGTCGGGCTGGAAGTTCTGGCTCGCGACGATGCCGTACGGCATGAACAGGTGCAGCGCAACGGCCAGGATCGCGGCGTTCGGCGATGCCAGCCGCGACGCGAGCAGCCAGACCGGTATCGCCCCGGCCACCCAGATCAGGACGAGGTACAGCCGCGGGATCATGATGTTCTCGTGGCCGAGCGCCAGATACGACGCGCACGCGGCCCACTCGAGGAACGGCGGCTCGCCGGCCTGCTGCATGCCGCGATTGGCATCGGCCACGCGCTTTGCCCAGTCGGGAATCCCGGGCGCGATGTCGTAGTAGCACGCGCGTGCGAGTACCGCCGATCGATAGTGGCGCGTGGGATGGAATCGAACGATGGGCTGATCGATCTCGTGCAGCCTGACCAGCACGCCAAGCAGCATCATGAGGCCAAGCAGGATCCGCGAACGGGTAGGCAAACGTCCCCTAGCTTACAACCGATTCGCCCAGCGGCCGCGGCGCAATGTGCACGTGCGCGCGATAAGATAGCGCGCCTGGGGGGAACATCTCGATGAAGCACACGATCCTGCTGGCCATGGCCGCCGGCCTGCTGGCCACGTCGGTCTCGGCACAGACGCCGCGGCCACAGCGTCCGCCGATGACGCCGGAACAACAGGCCGAAGCCGCCAAGCGCCGCGAAGCCGAAATGGTGGCGCCGCGCCCCATCGATGCGCTCGACAGCGTGTGGATGGAAGAACTGACCTGGATGGAAATCCGCGACGCGATCAAGGCCGGCAAGTCCACCGGCATCATCCTCACGGGTGGCGTCGAATCCAACGGGCCGCACCTCGCCACCGGCAAGCACAATTACGTGTTGAAGGTCATGGGCGAGACGATCGCGCGCAAGCTGGGCAACGCCCTCGTCGCGCCGATCGTGACGCTCGAACCCGGCCGGCCTGATGGCGATCGGGTGCCGCCCGGCAGCGTGTTCCTGTCGACGCCGACCTACAAAGCGGTGCTGACCGACATGGCGACCAGCATGAAGAGCATGGGCTTCACAACCGTGATCATGATGGGCGACAGCGGCGGCAACCAGACACCGATGAAAGAGGTCACCGCCGAGCTCAGCGAAAAGTACAAGGGAGGCCCGACGCGATTCCTGTTCATTCCTGAGTATTACGACTACGCCTCGGCGCAGAAGTTCCTGC
This sequence comes from uncultured Acidobacterium sp., assembly GCA_964495855.1. Taxonomy (GTDB): domain Bacteria; phylum Acidobacteriota; class Vicinamibacteria; order Vicinamibacterales; family UBA2999; genus 12-FULL-67-14b. The sequence goes on from CAZBYY010000006.1 coordinate 18,521, forward strand.
AGGCCAACGGCATTCCTGAACAGATCGAGATCGGCGCCAGCCAGGGTTCAGACAAGATCCACGAGGAGTACGCGATCGACTCGCTGATGGCCCTTCACGATCCGAAGTCGATCCGGATCGATCAGCGCACCAAGGCGAATCGCGCGACGATCAACGGCGTCAGCCTGCTGCCGATGAGCAAGACGCTCGAGATGGGCAGAAAGGTCGCGGAGGTGCGGGCCAGGCTCGCCATCGACGCAATCAACAAGGCGATGGCTGCGAAGTGACGGATCGAGGCCTAGAGTTCCTCGATGGATGAGAGGGCGGCTCGCGCCGCTTGCAGATGCGACGCCAGAGCCTCACGTTGCTGGCTGGTCATCACCGCGAGCCGTTGATCGAGGAGCTGCTTGAGGTGTGTGCGCGAGTCGGCGAGGACCTTCTTGCCGGCTGACGTGAGACGGACCAGCGTTTGCCGCCGGTCCGTCTTGTCGATCCATCGCTCGACCCAGCCCTTGCGCACCAGCATGTCCACCGACTTCGAGATCGTCGGCAGCCCGACGCCCTTGTGGCGCGCCAGGTCGCTCATGGTGCACGGGCCGCGGCTGATGCGCCGCAGCGTCGCCCACTGCGTCAGTTCGATCGGCTGATCCGATCGGCGCAGGTCCGCCCAGAACATCTGCGTGACCAGGTTGACGACGTCGAGCAGTTCGCTCGACGCGTCGGTCACGCTCGCCTCCGGGCTGCGGCGATGGGGCAAGCGCTTACTGTTGAGCGCCGGCAACCGTGTTCGTCGGCGCCCGTCGCTTCGCTTGCTCCGCCTTGAAGTCTTCGTCCTTCATGTAGACGATGTTGATCCAGGCGTGCGCCATTTCATCAACGGTGCGATCGCCCCACCCCACCCACTGGTTCGGGTCGGGATTGGTCTTCTTGGCCGTGGTGTTGTCGTGCCACGCCGTCACCTTGAGGATCGTGCCCTTCGGCAGCAGCGGCGCCTGGTCGTCGGCGTACTGATACGTCGTCATCCAGTTGAAGTTGAAGTCGCTGACGAGACTGAGCACCTGGCGCTGTCCGCTCGGCAGGATCGCTTCCACCATCATCGCCTTACCGCGGAGGTGCATGTGCGGCTGGAAGCTCTCGATGCGCGCGTTGTCGCGGAGCACCGTGAAGCCTTCGACCATCGACAACGTGTTCGGGCGGATGTCCATCGTGCCGAGCGCTGCCGGCACGAGCGACAGCGTCGTGCGGTACTTCGGCTCCTGGCCCTTCGGATAGAAGTAAATGCCCATCTCGACGTGGCTGGTGATCTCTTCACCAGCCTGGGAGTAATGGATGTCCCAGCGGAACTTCGATCCCGGCAGCAACAGCTTGCCGGTGTCGGGGCGCTGCAGCTCGCCTTGCTTGCCGACGGCCCATTCCATGAACGGCGCCGGCAGTCCGAAGCCGCCCTGCGGCGCGCCCGGCTCGGTCTGCTCGAGATACGCAATCGCGTGGTGCGTGATCTTGCGGCCCTTCACGGTCGAGGGACGGATCTCGATCGCACGCACCCAGCGGGGTTCGGTGATGCCCGACGGCGTCACGCGCTTGTCCCACGCATCCTGCGACACGGCCGGCATCGTGAACTCTTCCGAGTTGATGATCAGGTCCGGTTCCTTCTGGCCGAACAGCGCGGCGAAGTTCCAGCCCTGGCCCTCCGGCCATTCCTTGGCCGGCGGCATGTCCTTGGGATTGCCCTCCGGCGCGCCGGCGTCGATCCACTTCAGGATCGTGTCGATCTGCTTGTCGTTCAGCGAGCGATCGTTCTTGAACACCTGCACGCCGACCGACTTGTCGATGTTCCAGGGCGGCATCGTGTGATCGGCGACGCGCGCACGGATCGACCGCGCCCACGGGCGCGCTTCCTTGTAGGTCACGAGCGACATCGGCGCGATCGAATCAGGCCGATGACACGCCTCGCACTTTTCCTGGAAGATCGGCGCCACGTCCTTGGCGAACGTCGGCGCATTCGCGGCTGCCGTCTGCGCAGACGCCGACGACGCGAACAGGAGCGCGCCGCCAGCAACGAATGACCACAACTGCTTCATGATGATTCCCCTCAGTTCCCTATTCCCTATTCCCTATTCCCTAATCCCTACTTAACGCTGACCTTCACATACGTGTTGGTCCAGCAGCATTGGAACCCGCCGCCACCTTCGCCTGATTCGTCGTTCGCCTGGACGCGCAACATGTACTCGCCCGGCGCGGAGAACGTCGCGTTCGACGACACCATCCCGCCCTGCTCTTTCGCCGTGATGCGGACGGGATCGAACTTCACGTCACCGGGTCCGCGGTACTTGTGGAACGACAGGTTCGCGACCATCGCCGCGCTCTCGGCCTTGCCGCGCTCCTTGACGTCGTTGGCCCACACCTTGATCGCGACCGGCTGCCCCACCGTGCCGCTCAACGTCGTGGCGACGGCGATCGGCGGGCCGGAGAACTTTGGTCCATCAGCGGCGAACTTGAGCACCGGCGGCTCGTTCAACATGCCGAGCTCTTTGTACGGCGTGATCGGATAGCCGGGATTGAGCGTGAGCGGAATCGACTGCGTCTCGCCGTTCGAGACGATCGTCCACTTCATCGACTTGTTGCCAAAGTCCTTGGGGACCTTGATGACGAACACGCCCCACTGCCGGCCCGTTTCGAAAAACGTCGGCTGGCCCTGATCCGGATCGCCGGGCTCGACCTTGTTGTTGGGGCCGATCGGAATCGTCAGCGGCTCGCGGGAATTGCGGTTGTAGTACCCGACCAGCAGGCTGAAGCTGCCATCGTCATTCTTGTACCAGCCTTCGAAGGCGGGCGTGACGCTGGCGCCGCGCTCGCGCGCGGGGCCCATGGGAAGCGGTTGCGGTTGTTGGGCGTGGGCGACCAGAATGGCGGCGGCCAGCGCAAGGACGGTCAGTGACAATCGATACTTTGCCATAGCGAACTATTTGCCCTGTGATTGTAGGATTCTCCGGGCGTAGCCGTCAAACTCGGCCCAAAAGAGTCCGAGTTCGGGCATATTATTCGCCATGCGTCCAGCCGCGCTCGCCACACTACTTATCCTTGCCGTTTGCACCGCCGCGACGGAGGGGCAGTCGAAGACCCCGTTCGGTATCCCCTCATCCGAGGTGCCCCAGCCAGGCGCCACCATCAAGGCCGTGCCGGGATCGCGCGCGCAAGGATGGTTGTCGCAGGGCCGGTCCGAGGTCATTGCGCGGCACGGCATGGTCGCAACAAGCGATCCGCTGGCGGCGGAAGCCGGCCTTGAAATCCTGCGTCAGGGTGGCAACGCCATCGATGCGGCAGTGGCGACCGGCGCGGTGCTCGACGTCACGTCGCAGAACGACACCGGCATCGGCGGCGATCTGTTCGCGCTGGTCTATTCGGCGAAAGACAAGAAGCTCTACGCCCTGAACTCCGCCGGGTGGGCGCCGCGCGGCTGGACGCCTGACTTCTTCAGCAACACGCTCAAAGTGCAGCGCGTGCCGAACAGCGGCGTGAACTCGGCGACTGTGCCAGGCGCGATCGCCGGCTACGACGCGCTCCTCTCACGCTTCGGGACGATGACGTTCACGCAGACGTTCGAGCGTGCGGCCCGCATCGCCGAAGAAGGCTGGGGGCTCGCGGAACGGCGGCACAACGACCTCCGGAGCGCCGTCAACGGGCTGAAGAACGATGCCGACTCGAAGGCCACGTTCCTCGACGGCGAGCAGGCATGGCCGCTCTACAGCGTGATCAGCAATCCCAACCTCGCCAAGGCGTTGCGCCTTATCCAGGCAAAAGGCAAGGACGGCTTCTACAAGGGTGAGATCGCGAGCGCCATCGTGGCGAAGGTGAAATCCGGTAACGGCGTCATGTCGCTCGATGACCTGGCGGAATTCCAGCCGGAGTGGGTCGAGCCGATCTCGACGAACTATCACGGCTTCGACGTGTTCGAGCTGCCGCCGCCCGGCCAGGGCTTCGCGGCGCTCGAAATGCTCAACATCCTCGAAGTCTGCGTGCCGAAGCTTGGCTACAACCTCACCGATCTCGGTCCGGCCAACCCGATGTATTGGCACTTGATGGTCGAAGCAAAGAAGCTCGCCTACTCAGACCTGCTCGCGAAGAATGCCGATCCGAAATTCGCGAACGTGCCGGTCGCCGAATTGATCTCGAAGGAACACGCGTCGAGCCTGTGCGATCGCATCAATCCGAACGTCGCGAGCAAGCCGAGCGTGACGGGTGGCACCGAGGGTGGGACGATCTACCTCACCGCTGCCGATCGCTGGGGCAACATGGTCTCGCTCGTGCACAGCGTGTTCAGCGTCTACGGCAGCCGTGCCACCGTCGGCCCGTACGGGTTCGTGCTGCACAATCGCGGTTCGGCATTCTCGCTCGATCCGAAGAGTCCGAACATCGTCGCGCCGCGCAAGCGCCCGTTCCACAGCATCATCGCGGGATTCGTCATGAAGAACGGCGAGCCGCTGATGACGTTCGGCAACATGGGCGGCAGCGTCCAGCCCGAAACGCACGCGCAGCACATGGTGAACCTGATCGACAACGGCATGAACGTGCAGATGACGACGGATGCGGCGCGATTCACGCACAACCAGAGCGGCAACCAGCTCTCGCTCGAAGCAAACTTGTTCGCGCTGGTTGGCGAGGCGCTCAAGGCGAAGGGCCACGACGTGCGCAGCGTGAACGGAGGCGCCGTGGGCGGCTACCAGGGCATCCTGTTCACCCGCGATCCGAAGCTGCCCGCGCCGGTGTTCGATGCGTCCTGGGCGAAAGCGGATCGACCCGTCAACGGCGTGTACCGCGGCGGGTCGGATCATCGCAAGGACGGCCAGGCCGTCGGCTGGTAGTTACTTCTTGAGGCCTTGAATCTGGATCAGCGGCGACCGCTGCTCGTGCGGCTCGGTGCCGCACGCCGGTGAATCGCACTTGCCGCAGGAGGCCTGCGACCGGCGGAACCACGGCGCCGCGACTTTCCAGGTGACGATGCCTGCCGCGCCCAGCGCGAACGCCGTCACGATCGCGGTCTGGATCGCATCCGTCATGACACACCTGCCATGCGCAACAGCTGGTACGCGGTGCCGGCGACGATGTAAGCAAGCGTGGACATGTAGCCGAGTTGCAGGGCCGCGTACTTGATGCTGCCGGTTTCGCGCCGGGTGATCGCGAGCGTGGGCAGGCACTGCATCGCCAGCACAAAAAAGATCAGCGCCGACGCGCACGTCGCCGGCGTGAACACCAACGTGCCATCGTCACGCGTCATGCCGCGAAGCCGCTCGATCACGCCGGCATCGACATCGGTATTGGCCGCGCCGCCGTCGAGCACGGCGATCGTGGACACGAAGACCTCGCGCGCGAGGAAGCTGCTGACGACGCCGAGCGTCAACTGCCAGTCAAACCCGAGCGGCGCAAACACCGGCTGGATGACGTGCCCCAGCTTGCCCGCAAAGCTGCCGCCTTGTTGCGCCTTGGCTTCGATGGCCGTCGCGCGAGCGATGAGATCGGCGGCGCGCTCGGGCGCCGCGGCTTCGGCCTGCGCACGCAGCGCCACCGCTTCTTGCGGCGGTGGCGTATGCGGATACGCGCTGAGCCACCACATGACGATGCAGATCGCCATGATCACCGTGCCGGCGCTGCGCAGGAACGACAGCGACTGGTCCTTCGCCGCCAGCACCGCGTTCTTGAGCGACGGCGTGCGGTACGGCGGCAACTCGAGGATCAGCGGCCGCGGCTGGCCCTTGAGCACCGTCCGGCCAAACAGGCCGGCGGTGAACAGGCCCGCTGACGCGCCGAGCACGTAACACCCTGCAAATGCCAGACCCGCCATCGTCGGCCGATTCGCAAACAGCAGCGTGGTCAGCAGCACGTAGACCGGCACGCGCGCCGAACAGCTCATGAAGGGCGCGACCATGATGGTGGCGAGGCGGTCGCGGCGATTCGGAATGAGCCGCGTGCTCATGATGCCGGGCAGCGCGCACGCGTGCGCGGTGAGTAGCGGCACGAACGCGTGGCCGGGCAATCCGAAACGCGAGAGGACGCGATCCATGACGAACGCGGCGCGCGCGAGATAGCCGGTGTCTTCGAGCAGGCTGATCAGGAAAAACAACAGCGCGATCTGCGGCAGGAACACGATCGTGCCGCTCAAGCCGCCGATGATGCCGCCGGTGACGAGATCCTGGATCGGCCCGGCGGGCATGACGCCGCCGACCCACGATGCGAGTCCGCCGAACAGCGCGTCGATCAGGTCCATCGGGATCGAGGCGAGCACGAACAGCACCCAGAACAAGCCGCACATCACTGCCGCAAACGCCGCGAGACCGAAGACGGGATGCGTGAGGTACCGGTCGATGCGTTCGGTCAGCGGATGCGTGGCCGACAATTCGCCGCGCGTGATCGACGCGGCCGCGACGCCATCGGCCCACTCCGCCAGCGCGTCGACGCTCACGGGGGCCGGTGCAGTGGCCGGGGAGGTGGATCGCCCTGCGATCGCCTGCTCCATCGCGCGACGCAGCTCCGGCAGTCCGGTTCCGCGCCGCGCCACCATCGGCACGACCGCGCAGCCAAGTTTGGAGGACAGCACGGCGGGATCGATGCCGATGTCGCGGTCCGCCGCCATGTCCATCATGTTGAGGGCGACGATGAGCGGGATGCGCAGCCCGCGCAGCTCACCGCACAACACGAGATTGCGTGACAGGTTCAGCGCGTCGATGACGACGACGATCGCGTCGGGCTTGCGGGCCGGATCGCGCAACACCTCGAGCGCGAGATCGCGCTCGGGCCGCTGCGACTGCAGGTCGTAGAGCCCCGGCAGGTCGACGATCTCGATGCGCGCGTCGTGATCGACGAGCGTGCCGGTGCGAATCGAGGTGGTGGTGCCGGGAAAGTTCGAGGTCTTGGCGCGCAGGCCGCAGAGCTGGTTGAAGAGCGTGGTCTTGCCGGTATTCGGATTGCCGAGCAGCGCGATGCGCGCAGCTCGCGACGCCTGGGGCGCAGCTACCTCGAGGACGGCGGCCCCCACGTCACGCCCGCGCGGACTCGTCGGCGAGCGGCTCCACGCTGATCGAGCGCGCGACCCGGTTGGTGATGCCGATGCGCGTGCCTCGCACCTGGATGATGCAGGTCTCGCCGCCCTGGCACATGCGCATGCAGGTGCCCTCGGTGAGCCCGAGCGCCCTCAGCAGGTCGCGGGCCTCGCCGTCGAGTTCGGCGCAATGAAACCGCGCGCGGGAGTCGACCGCCAGTGAAGCCAGGGGCACGCGTGAGACAGTGGTCGGCAAACGTGAATTCCTTCGGTGAAGACCACTTTACTACAAGTTGAGACTGAATCTCACAATTTCACATCCGCGGGATTTCCGGCCTGAACTGACGCGGTTCCACCTCGGCCGCGCCCGTCCACGCTATAGTGCGCGCGGAGGCCTCGATGCGCCGTAGTCCCGTGATTCTTCTCGCCGCCGCGTCCCTGCTGGTCGTGACCACCATCGCCGCCACCGGCCAGACTCCGCAGCGCCCGCCCGTGAAGCCGCTCGTCGATGCAGACAACAAGCGCATGGCGCCGGAACAGGGACTGGTGAGCACCACCGTGTTCGGCGATCCCAACAAGCCGGGCATCTACGTGATCCGCAATCGGTTCGCTCCCGGCATCACCTCACGCCCGCACTTCCACGACCAGGATCGGTTCGTCACCGTGATCAAGGGCACGTGGTGGACGGATGAGGGCGATGTCTACCGCCCCGACAAGATGGTGCCGATCAAGGAAGGCGGCTTCATGTATCACCCGGCGAACTTCCATCACTACGACGGCGCCAAGGACGAAGAAGTGGTGGTGCAGATCATGGGCATGGGCCCGGTGAAGACCGTCCAGACGGAGGTCGACGCCAACGGCAACCCGGTGCGGCGGCCCCCCGGTCACTAAGCCCATCCCACCCGTCGAGCCGATGCTATGGTGTCGGTATGAAGACTCACTTCATGCCGCTCACCTTCTGTCTGCTGGCCGCGAGCGCCGCCTTCGCGCAGCGCCTGCCCACCACCGTGACGCCGGAGCATTACTCGCTCTGGTTCGCGCCGGACCTCGAGAAAGAAACGTTTCGCGGCCGCGCGACGATCACCGTCAACATCGCCGCTCCCACATCGACGATCACGCTGAATGCCGCCGAGATCACGTTCGGTGACGTCACGATCGAGAGCGGCGGAGCCAGGCAGACGGCGAAGGTCACGCTCAACGAGAAGGACGAGACCGCGACGTTCGCGGTGCAGACGCCGGTGCCCAAGGGCACCGCCACCATCTCGATCACCTACACCGGCATCCTCAACGGCCAGCTCCGTGGCTTCTACTTGAGCAAGGCGAACGGCCGGAAGTACGCCGTCAGCCAGATGGAAGCGACCGACGCAAGGCGCGCATTCCCGAGCTTCGACGAACCGGCCTTCAAGGCGACCTTCGCGGTGACGTTGATGGTTGATGCCGCCGACACGGCGATCTCCAACGGCCGGCAGGTCTCGGACACACCGGGACCCGAGCCGGGCAAGCACACGATCGTGTTCGCGCCGACGCCGAAGATGTCGAGTTACCTCGTCGCGCTGCTCGTCGGCGACTTCGTCTGCCGGTCGGGATCCGCCGACGGCACGCCGATCCGCGTCTGCGCGACGCCGGACAAGCAGTCGCTCACCGCGTTTGCGCTCACCGCCGCCGAGCAGGAAGTGAAGTTCTTCAACGAGTATTTCAAGATCAAGTATCCGTACGAAAAGCTCGACATCATCGGCATCCCCGACTTCGCCGCAGGCGCGATGGAGAATGCGGGCGCGATCACCTTCCGCGAGCGGATGCTGCTCGCCGACGAGAAGACCGCCTCCGTGGGCATCAGGAAGTCCGTGGCCGGCGTGATCGCCCACGAGCTCGCGCACCAGTGGTTCGGCGATCTCGTCACCATGAAGTGGTGGGACGACATCTGGTTGAACGAAGGTTTTGCCACCTGGGCGGCCACCAAGCCGCTGGCCGCATGGAAGCCCGAATGGAATCTCGACGTGGCCAAGGGCGTCGAGAAGCAGGTCGCCCTGGGTCTCGACGTGCTGCGATCGACGCGGCCGATTCACATGAACGTCAGCACGCCGGCCGAGATCAACGAGGTGTTCGACCCGATCGCGTATGAAAAGACCGGCAGCGTGCTGAGCATGATCGAGTCGTACGTCGGTCCGGAGAAATTCCGCGACGGCGTATCGTCGTACCTGTCGAAGTACTCGCTCAGCAACGCCGCCGGCGAGGACTTCTGGAACGAGGTCACGCGCGTCACCGAGAAGCCGGTCAATCGCATCATGAAGAGTTTCGTCGAGCAGCCCGGTGCGCCGCTGCTCAGCGCGAAGACGCGCTGCGTCGGTGGATCGACGGAGGTGTCGATTGCGCAGAGCCGATTCATCGGCACGCCGGACGCCACACGCATGCCGCAGCACTGGACGCTGCCCGTGTGCGTGAAGACCGCGTCCAATCCTGCCAGCTGCACGATCGTCACCGAAGAGTCGCAGACGATCCGCGTGCCGGGGTGCGGCGGCGCCATGATCAACGCCGGCGGTGTCGGCTACTACCTGACCGAATACGAGCCGGCGGCGCTCTTGGAACTCGCCAGGCGCAACCCGCCGCTCACCGCGCCGGAACGCATCAGCCTGATCGGCGACGAGTGGCGCATGGCACGCTCGGGCCGCCACGACATCGGCGTCTACCTCGATCTCGCCGCTGCACTCGCCGGCGACCGAACGCCCGAAGTCATCGACGACATCGCCGCGCGCGTCAGCTCGGTCCTGGTGGACGTCGCCGATGCGAACCAGCGCCCCGCGTTCCAGGCGTGGATCCGCAAACAGTTCCGCCCGGCGCTCGACGCGATCGGCATCACGCCAAAGCCGGGAGACACCGACGACACCAATCACCTGCGGGGCACGCTGCTGCAGCTTCTGAGCAGCGATGCGGATCTGCAGCGCCAGGCGCGCGCGCTCGTCGAACGTTACTTCGACGACCCGTCATCGCTGCCGCCGACGCTCGTGTCGTCGATGCTGCAGGTCGCGGCCGCCGGTGGTGATGTGCAGCTCTACGAACGCTATCTCGCGAAGATGAATGCGTCGGTCGCGACCCCCGAGGAGTACTACCGGTACTTCAACACGCTCGCCGCCTTCCCTGCCCCGCAGCTGCGGATGCGGACGATGGAGCTGGCGTTGTCGAAGGAGGTGCGCACGCAGGACACGTCGGTCCTGATGGCGCAGCTCCTCCTCTCGCGCAGCGGGCAAGACGCCGCATGGGACTACATCAAGGCGCACTGGCCCGCCGTCGTCGACAAAGTCGGCAGCTTCCAGGGGATGCCGACGCTGGCGAATGCTCTTGGGGCGTTCTGTTCGTCGGAGAAGAGCGCCGACATCAAGGCGTTCTTCGACGCGCATCCGGTGCCGGAGATCGCGCGGACGCTGCAGCAAACCTACGAGCGCATCGCCACGTGCGTCGCCGTAGACGCCCGGCAGTCACCGGCGTTTACGACGTGGCTCGCGGCAGTGGCGCAGTAGACTACGCGGATGCGCCAGCTCTGGCTGAAAGCTCACTTGTGGGTGGGACTCGCGATTGCCCTGCCGCTGATCCTCGTGTCGCTCAGCGGCGCCGTGCTGGTGTTTGAAGATGCGCTCGACCGGCGCCTGAACCCCGCGACGTCGTTTGTGACGCCGGGCGCGGAGACGCTGCCGATATCACAGCTCGTCGCGAAGGCGCGCGCCGCTTATCCGAACGCGCAACTCGGATCGATCACGTTCCCCGAGTCGCCGGACATCGCGATGCAGATCAACGCCGTGGCCAAGCCGGAGTCGTTTGCCATCGGCGTCAACCAGTACACCGGCGACATCCTTGGCACCCGCACGGCCTCGCAGCGCGAAGCCGGCCTGGCGCGACAGATCCACCTGCTGCACACGCGGTTCTTCGGCGGCGAGGTCGGCGAATGGATCGTGGGCATCATCACGGCGCTCACCTTGTTCATGGCTGTCGCCGGGCTGGTGCTGTGGTGGCCGCGCAAGATCCTGACGGTGATGGTCAGCGCGTCGGCGCGCCGCATCAACTTCGACCTGCACAACGTGTTCGGGTTCTACGCCTCGGCGGTGTTCCTGTTCATCGCGCTGACCGGCATGATGATCGCGTTTGAATCGTGGACGGATCCGATGTTCCTTCGGCTCAACGAAACGCCCCTGCCGCAACTGGCGCGCGAATCGGTGGATCGTGGTCCTCAGCCGATGAGCGTGGACGCACTTGCGGACGCGGCACGGGCCGCGCTGCCCGGCGCATTCCTGAAGGGCATCAGCATCCCAAACGGCGGCAAGGGCGCGATCGTCGCGCAGATGAAGTTTCCGGAGGACCGCACTCCCGCGGGACGCAGCAGAATCGCGCTCGATCAGTATTCGGGTCGCGTGCTGACGGTGTTGAATACGCGCACCGCGCCTCGCGGCACGCGGCTGATCAACCTGAAGCGATCGGCGCACACCGGCGACATTTTCGGCGCGCTCACGCGCGGGCTCTACTTCGTAACCTGCCTGATGCTCGCCGGCCAGGTGATCACCGGCGTGCTGATCTGGTGGCGGCGCCCATCGCGCGTGTAGCGATTCGTTCGCGCTAGACTGGCGCCATGCCCCAACCAAGCAAGTCTGCCCGTCCGCTCAAAGGCCGAGTGGCACTCGTTGCCGGAGCCACGCGCGGCGCCGGCCGCGGCATCGCCCGCGCGCTGGCCGAGGCCGGGGCGATCGTCTACTGCACGGGCCGCAGCGTGAAGGGCAAGCCGTCGTCGTACGGACGCCGCGAGACGATCGACGAGACGGTGGCGGCAATCAAGAAGGCCGGCGGCGAAGCGATCGCCGTCCGCGTCGATCACACCCAGGAAAAACAGGTGGCCGCGCTGTTCCGCCGGATCCTCCGCTCCCACAAACGCATCGACATCGTCGTCGACAGCGTCGCCGGCGAGCATCCGCTGATGAAGGCGTACGGGTTTCTGTGGGAGGCGAACCTCGACAAGGCCAATGCGACTTTCGCTGAAGCCCTCACGCCTCGATTCATCACCGCCAAGCAGGCCGCGCTCGCGATGATGCCGGCCAAGCGCGGGTTGATCGTCGAAGTCACCGAGAACGACATGCTCGGCGGCGGCGGCAACCCGATGGCGCAGGCGATCAAGGTGGCGCAAAAGGCGCTGCCGTTGTTCTGGGCAGCGCAGCTCGCGCCGCACGGGATCACGGTGATGGCCGTGACGCCCGGCTTTCTGCGATCCGAATCCGTACTCGAGCACTTCGGCGTGACCGAAGAGACCTGGCGCGACGGCGGCAAGGCGGATTCCAATTTCCTCGTGTCCGAGTCACCGCTCTACGTCGGCCGCGGCATCGCTGCCCTGGCTGCTGACCCCAAGGTGCACGCGCGAACCGGCATGCTGGTGAGCTCGTGGGAGCTGGCACGCAACTACCGTCTCACCGATTACGACGGCCGCCGCCCTGACTGGGGCCGCCACACGATTGACTGGTCCGTCCTGCCGCCGGCATGGGTCGACCTGTTTCGCACTGGCGCCGATCTGGAATTGCAGTGGCTGACGACGCTGGCCGCGCGAACGAAGACGTTCAGGAAGAAGATGCCGCGCGCAGCTGCCGGCGCTCGGCGGACACGCCGCTGAGGCGTTGTCGCCATCGCCAACGACGCGACGTTGCTTACCGCTTACGTTCGGCCATCAGCTTTTCGATGTCGCCGACTTCGATCGGCACAAACGCCGAGAGATTCTCGTAACCGGTCTCGGTGATCAGGATCATGTCCTCGAGGCGGACGCCGAGGTGTTCGTCCTCGAGGCGCATCTGCGGTTCGATCGTAAACACGCGGCCGGGCTCGAGCGTCGGCGCGGACGCGCCCGCCGCGCCGTGCGGGTGCTGGCCAGCGTGCTGCAGACCGGCAGCGACCGCGCGCCGGAGGATTACGCCAACCACGCGACCGCGCACGCCGCGCGCCGGGCCTGGGCGGAAGCCGGCATCGGGCCGACGGACGTCTCGCTCGCCGAGGTCCACGACGCGACCGCGATGGGCGAAATCATCGAACTCGAGGCGCT
>CAZBYY010000007.1:0-30662 GCA_964495855.1 uncultured Acidobacterium sp.
TTGTAGCCACAGCCGACCGCGAAGTCCGCGCCGGACGCATTCAAGTCCACCGGCACCGCTCCGGCGGAGTGGGCCAGGTCCCAGATCATCATCGCCCCGGCCCCGTGGGCGGCCCGCGTCACGGCGGCCATGTCGTGCATGAACCCCGTCCGGTAGTTCACGTGCGTCAGCATCACGATCGCCGTCCCGCGGTCGATGTGCGGGATCACGTCACCGTCATCGACGAGCACGAGTTCGAGACCGTGCTCGCTCGCAAACGTCTCGGCCACGTAGAGGTCGGTCGGAAAGTTCGAGCGTTCGGAAATGACGCGCGTGCGGCTTCCGATGGTGCGCGCGGCCGCGTGCAGCGCCTTGAACATGTTGATGCTGGTCGAGTCGGTGACGATCACCTCGCCAGGCGACGCGCCGACGAGCGGCGCGATCTTGTCGCCAATGCGCTGCGCCAGCGTGATCCACCCGGCGGTGTTCCAGCTCCGGATCAGACCGGTGCCCCATTCATCGACCGTGGCCTGATGAACCCGGGTGACGGCGGCCTTCGGCAGCACGCCGAGTGAGTTGCCATCCAGGTAGATGACACCGTCACGGTCGGCCGCCTCGAGCGCAAACAGCCCGCGCAGCGTCCTCAACGGATCCTGCGCGTCACGGTGGACACAATCGGCGCGTGCAAGCATCGCGATTCACGAGAATAGCGCGGCCGCTTGACATCGCCGGGAACTTTCTGCAGAGTAATACTGTATTAGTTCAGTAATACAGTTGCCGTGATCGTCCTGAAACCGAATCCGTCGTCCGGCGTGCCGATCTATCTCCAGCTCATGGAGCAGGTGAAGCACGCGATCGAAACCGGGGCGCTGCGGCCCGGCGAACAGCTGCCGGGCATCCGGCCGCTGGCGGAGGAGCTCGTGGTCAATCCCAATACCGTCGCCAAGGCCTATCGCGAACTCGAGCACGCCGGCGTGATCGAACTCCGCCAGGGCGCCGGGGCCTTCGTGGCCGAGCACGCCTCGTCGAAGAAGGACGCCGACAAACTGCGCGCGGCCCAGGCCGTTGTCGCCACGGCCGTGCAGGCGCTGCGCCGGCGTGGCGTGACCGATGACGAAGTACGGCGGCTGGTCGAGGCGGAACTCGCCGGCATTCACCGAAGTGGAGGCAAGCACCGTGAGTGACACCGCGGCCATCCAGACGACCGGCCTGCGCTAGCGCTACGACGATGTGGAAGCGCTGCGCGGACTCGACCTGCGCGTCCCCGCCGGGTCGATCTTCGGTTTCCTCGGCACCAACGGCGCCGGCAAGACGACGACCATGAAAGTGCTGCTCGGCATGGTGCACCCGACCGCCGGCGAGGCGCGGGTGTTCGGCCTGCCATGCGCCGGGAGCACGTCAGGCGTTGAGATCCGCCGCCGCTCCGCGTTCGTCAGCGACGAGAAAGACCTCTACGACTACATGACCGTGGGCGACATGATCGCGTTCACGCGCTCGTTCTTCCCGCGCTGGCGTACGGACCTCGAACAGCGTTACGTGCAGAAGTTCGACCTCTCGCCGTCACGGTCGATCAAGGGCCTGTCGCGCGGCATGCGCACCAAGGTCGCGCTGCTGCTCGCCCTCTGTCGCGGTGCGGATCTGCTGCTCCTCGACGAGCCGACCTCCGGACTCGATCCGGCGATGGCGGAGGAAGTGCTGCAGGCGCTGGTGGCGCACGTCTCGCGCGAGGAAGCGATGGTGTTCGACGGCGAGGCGCCGCAGTTCCACGTCCACGCGCCCGGCATGCATCGCGTGCGCCGGCAGGGGCGCGTCGTCACGGTGCTGTCGTCCTCGAACGACACCGCCGTGATCGACGAACTGCGCGGCTATCGTCCGGTCGCGCTGGACGTGTTGCCGGTCACGTTGAAAGACATTTTTCTCGAGTCGGTTCGAACGGAGGATTGACATGCTCTGGCAAAAGGCGTGGCTCGAAACGCGCCGGCGATTCGTCGGCGCGCTGCTGATCCTGACGGTGCTGGCCGGCGGCACCGTCTACGAATACGCCGCGGTGCAGCGGCTGCTGCCCAGGCTGAACGCCGCGGGCTCCGCGCCGATTGCGGAGACCAGCGGGGTCGCTGATGCGATTCGTGACGCGATGGACATCCAGAAGAACTTCCGCGGCTTCGTTTGGTACCAGAGCTTCCGCCAGAACCTCACGCAACTGGGCGTGTTCTTCGCGATGCTGCTTGGCTGCGGAGGCCTGGTTTCAGAGTCAATGAAGGGGTCCGGCCTGTTCACGCTGTCGTTGCCGGTGACGCGCCGGCAGCTCGTCAGCGCACGCGCGCTCACCGGCCTGGCGCAATGGTTCGCCGTCGCCATGACCCCGCCGCTCGCCATCGTCCTGCTCGCGCCCACGGTCGGCGAGCGTCTGCCCCTCGTCGATGCGCTGGTGCACGGCTTCTGCATCTTCGTCGTCGGGTCCGTGTTCTTCGCTCTCGCCTCGTTTCTGTCCACGATCTTTGCGGACATGTGGCGGCCGCTGTTGATCGGCATCGGCGTGGCGTGCGCGATCGCTGTGCTGTCGTTCGCGGTCCCGCAGCTGGCGCTCTTCTCGGTGATGAGCGGCGAACGCTACTTCCGGACCGGATCGCTGCCGTGGACAGGCCTGCTCGTGAGCGTCGTGTTGACGACGGCGCTCCTCTACGGGGCTGCGGATACCCTGGAACGGAAAGATTTCTAGCGGGCGTCGAATGGCGACGCGATGGCCTATAATTCGCGCCGCCATGACGTATCGCAGCCCTTACCCCGACATCACGGTTCCGGACGTCTCGCTCACCGAGCAGGTGTTCGGCCACGCCGCGGACCCGGATGCGATCGCGATGGCCGACGGCATCACCGGCCGCACGATCACCTACGGCGCGCTCCGTGATCAGATCCGCCGGACTGCCGCGGGGTTTGCGGCACGCGGCATCAGGAAGGGCGACGTCATCTCGATCTGGGCGCCCAACGTGCCCGACTGGCCGGTGGCGTTCTTCGGCGCGATTCGAATCGGCGCCACGGTCCACACGTCGAACCCGGTCAGCACGCCGGAGGAACTGTCGTATCAACTCGCCGATGCGGGATCGAAGCTGCTGGTCACGGTCAACGCGCTGTCGGAAAAGGCGCGCGAGGCGGTCGCTGAAAGCAAGCGCGACATCGAGATCGTCACGTTCGACGATTCGCCGTTCACGATGCTCACCTCGATCATGCGCGATGAAGAGCCGCCGGCAGTCGTCATCGATCCCGCGAACGACCTCGCGGCGTTGCCGTATTCATCGGGCACCACCGGGCTGCCCAAAGGCGTGATGCTCACGCATCGCAACATCGTCGCGCAACTGAATCAACTGGAAGCGATCGAGACCGTGCAGATGCCGGCGCTGCTGGGCGTCCTGCCGTTCTTTCACATCTACGGGATGGTCATCATCCTGTTCCACGGGCTGATGCGCGGCGCGACCATCGTGACCATGCCGAAGTTCGAGTTCGAGCCGTTCTTGAAAGTGCTGCAGGACTGGCCGATCACGAGCGCGCACATCGTGCCGCCGATCGTCGTCGGGCTCGGCAAGCATCCGGCTGTCGACAACTACAAGTTCCCGCACTTGAAGTACCTCTTCTCAGGCGCAGCACCGCTCGGCGCCGAGTTGACCGATGCCGTCGAGAAGCGGCTGAACGTCAAGATCAGGCAGGGCTACGGCATGACGGAAGCGAGTCCGGCGACGCATTACACCGTTGCCGGAGCGGAACGTTCCGGCGCCGTCGGACTGCTGATGCCGAGCATCGAAATGCGCATCATCGATCCTGAATCCGGCAAGGACCTGCCGACGGGCGAGGCCGGCGAAGTCTGGGTGCGCGGTCCTAACGTGATGAAGGGATACCTCAACAACCCTGAAGCGACTGCGCGCACGGTGGACGCTGACGGCTGGCTGCACACCGGCGACATCGGCATCGTCGACGCCGACGGTTACCTCACCGTCGTCGATCGCCTCAAAGAGCTCATCAAGGTGAAGGGGTTCCAGGTGGCGCCGGCTGAACTCGAGTCGTTGCTGTTGAAGCACCCCAAGATCGCCGACGTCGCGGTGATTCCTGTGCCCGATGAACAATCCGGGGAAGTGCCGAAAGCGGTCGTCGTGCAAAAGGCTCCGCTCACTGCGGAAGAGGTAATGGAATACCTGCTGCCGCACGTCGCGCACTACAAGCGCGTGCGTCATGTCGAATTCGTCGATGCGATTCCCAAGTCGCCGTCGGGGAAGATCCTGAGGCGCGTGCTCGTCGAGAGGGAGCGTGTGGCCCGCACGTAATTGAACAATGCGGTGAACTTCCCGGGAACCCCACAACCAGGACGCCGTGAACCGGCACTTCATGTGGACCGACCCTCTGATGAAGCCTGCGACGCGCGCGGCCCGCGTGGACGTGATGGACGCGCTGCGGTCCGCGTAGCTACCTCGTGATCAGCGAGTCCTCGTCGGGCACGTCGGCAAGGGCAACCTTGAGGTTGCCTGAGTTGGTTGCGTAAAGCATCGCGGTGTTCATCGAGATGGTGCCGTTGCGCACCAGCTTCTCGAGCTCGCCGTCGAAATACTGCATGCCGTCCAGGCTGCCGTCACGCATCGCGTCCAGCAGCGTCTTGCCTTCCCGCTCTCCCGTTTCCACATACTCGCGCGTGCGCATCGTCGCCTTGAGGATCTCCAGGATCGCCAACCGGCCGCCTTCACGCCTCGGAATCAACCGCTGCGAAATGAAATAGCGGAACGACGCCGCCAGGCGGCTCCGCACCGCCTGCTGGTCGGCGACCTCGAAGGTGCCGACGATGCGTTCGACGGTTTTTGAGGCGTCGATCGTATGCAGCGTCGAGAAGACGAGGTGACCGGTCTCCGCGGCGGTGAGCGCGATCTCGATCGTTTCGCGATCGCGCATCTCGCCGACGAGGATCACTTTGGGCGCCTGTCGCAGCGCAGCGCGCAGCGCGGCGGCAAACGTCGGCGTGTCGGTGTGCAGCTCCCGCTGGTGGACCGTGCCCTTCTTGTGGTTGTGCAGGAACTCGACCGGGTCTTCGATCGTGAGGATGTGATCGGCGCGCGTTTCGTTGATCAGGTCGATGATCGACGCGAGCGTGGACGACTTGCCGGATCCCGTGGGGCCAGTTACGAGCACAATGCCGTTCTTGAGCGCTGCGATGTCTGCAATCTGCGGCGGAAGCCCCAGCTCGGCGATCGACGGAATCCGCTGCGCGATCGTGCGCATGACGATCGCGAAGGTGCCGCGCTGGCGGAACACGTTGACGCGAAAGCGGCAGCGATCCGGGAGCGCGTACGACAAGTCGCATGCCCCCTGCTCCTTCAACGACCGCAACACCGTCTCGTTGCTGCCGATGAGGTCGCGCGCAATGCCCGCAGTGTCCTCGGGCCGGAGCGTTGGCAGCTGCTCGATCGGCACGACGGTCAGTTCGCCATACCGTTCGACCTGCGGCGGACGGCCCGGAGAAAAGACCAGGTCACTGATGCCGGCGCCCGAATCGAGCATCTGCTGAATCAGCGCGGGCGTGGCGATGGCGCGCGTGTCGGAGGTGCCGAACAGCGATGCGGACAGCTCGGCGACGGCGGGATTCGCAATGCTCATAAAGCACGCTAGCTTACCTCACTCGTTTCCGCCTTCCTGCGAGGTCAGCATCGTCGACTTCGTCGACTCGCATGCTCTGTCCTCCGGCATGGCAACCTCCGCCGGGCCGAGAAATTGCCCAGTCGCGTACCAGCGGAGTGCCCGGGCTGCTTGCTACGCCGATTTCTGCTGCGCAGCCTTGAGGTCCATCTCGTTCTGACCGCGCAGGATCGAGCACCACTGCTTGTGGTCCGCCACCGGCATACCACACTCGACGCACACCTTGACGCGTGCCTTGGGTGCCTCTTTGCCCAGCAATCGGTTCAGAAACGACATGCAGCCTCCATTTTTCTGATACGTCGGACGGCCGGCCAAGGTTCGCGGTTGGAATCGCGAAACGAGTAGCTACTCGAAGTAGCGATCGACCTTGAACGCGCGCGTGCCGACCTGCTTGCCGTCGATGAACACGTCGACGCTGTAGTCGCCGGGCGGAAATCCCGCCGAGTTGTGCAGGTGGAACTCGGTCGAGGACGGACCGTTGTAGTCCACCGGCTTGCTCGGCTCGGCGACGACGCGCGTGCCGTATTTCCACGTCACGCTGATCGTGCCTTTCCCTGCCGCCTTGGTCTGGATCGATACGTAGATCGTCTCGTTGGGTTTGAACAGCGTCGTGATACTCGACACGCTGCGATCCTGGTTCAGTGACCGGCCGACCTGGATGTTCGCAAGTTCGAGCGGACCGTTGCACCCCGCGAGCGTGACCGTAACGACCATCAGCAGCGCACGCGTGAGCAGCGACCTCATGGCTTCTTCTCCTCGGCCAGCCGCGCCTCGAGTCCCTTGAGCGCGCTCTCGCCGAGCGCCTTGCAGCCGTGGTCGACGAACGGATCAGGCGCTCCAGGCTTCAGGGCCGCGCGGCCCTTGATCTTGGCATCGAGCCCCGTTGCCGAAGGGTGCGTCGACACGACGATGTCGCACGGCAGTTCCGAAACACGCGCGATGCTGCGCCGCAGCTGCGCGATCACGTCGGGATGATCAGTAAATCGATACCCAGGACCCGCCACCGCGCTGATGCTGTCGGCATACACCATGTTCAAGCACTTTCCGTTCTCACAGGATTGCCACGTCCACGTCGTGCTGCCAGGCGTGTGGCCGGGCGTGAACACCGCCATCGCGGAAATGTTGCCAACCCGAACCACTTCGCCGTCCTTGACGATGCGAACGCCCTTTACGGGCGGAAAGGCATTGAACGACTTCGGGTAACCCGCCTGCGGATCGTCGGGCGTGTTGATGCCCGCTTCAAGGCCCTGCGCCCCCGATGGGCTCGCCACAACAGTGGCGCCGCTTGCGCGCTGCAACGCATGAATGCCGGCGGCATGATCGAAATGCGCGTGCGAATTGCCGATGATCTTGACGTCCTCGGTCTTGAACCCCAGCTTGCGGATGTTGGCGTCGATCTGCGCCGCCGACTGCTCGAGGCCGCCGTCGAGCAGGATGTGACCGGCGTTGCCGGTGATCAAGATCGCCGACAGGCCGTCTGTGCCGACGAAGTAGGTGTTGCCGTAGATCTTGAACGGCTCGCGCGGCTTGTTCCACCCCTCGCAGTCGTCGCATTTGTGCGGGGGATCGGACAGAAACGTCGCCGACTGGAACACGACGAGGAGGACACCGACGAGGCGGACAAGCAGCACCTTCCTATTGTGCCCCGAGTTCGAGGCCGGACGTGCGCGGTCGCCAAAAAGCCGAGCCGGAAGTAATATCTGCGACGTGCGCGTTGCAATCGTCGGTGGCCCCGGAGTCGGAAAGAGCACGCTCGTCCGTCAGCTCGCGGACCTCTACCACAACGGCGCGTACGGCGAAGGCGAGAAAGGCGTGTGGGATCCGCGTGTGCTCGAAGACATCGCCGCCGGGGTCAACGCCATCGGCGTGACGGAGTACTTCGCGCGCCTCTACGATGCGAATTATCGCGATGCGGCGGCGCACGACGGCCCGAACCGCGTCATCTTCTTTGAAGGCGCGCGCATCACGCTCGAAGCGCACATGGCCGAATATCCGGGCAAGTATCACCCGGCCTTGCGCAACGTGCTCGCGATTGGTGATGCGTGGAACCCGGACCGCGTGATCGTGCTGACGTCAGGCACCGACACGATTGAAAAACACATCCGGCTTCGCAACCGCCCCCACGAAAACGTCGAGAACATGGTGCGGCGTTTCCGCTTGATCGATGGCGAGTTCCGCCGCCTTGCGCCGCTCTACCCGAACACCGTGGTGATCAACCGGGACAGCAAGGAATTCCACGATCGCCAGGGACTCCAGGACATCATCCGCGCCGCGGCCCTGCCGATGTACCAAGAGATCCCCTACCGTCACATCCCGGACTAGCGTCCGGCCTGCGCCAACCCCTGGCGCGCGGTCTTCGAATCCGGCACGAGCCACAGCGCTTCCGCAAAATACTTCTGCGCCATCACGCGGTTGCCGGAGTTCAGTTCGATGACGCCGAGGTTTTCGTACGCCGTGCTGTCGTGCGCGTTGAGCGCGAGCGATTTCTGGAATGCCTGCCTCGCATCACCGATCTTGCCGAGCCTGGTATACGCCGCGCCGACCAGGTCGTAGGTCGGCGCGTAGTTCGGGTCGATCTCGATGGCACGCTGCGAGAAGGTGATTGCCGTGACCGCATCGCCATGCAGGAACGCGGCAACCGCTTGATAGAACGATGTCGCCGCCCGGTCCGGGGCCGCCTTCTGCAGTGCAGCCACCGCGGCGTCGAGTTGCACGGTGTCAGCCGTGTCCGAATACAACGATGCGAGCTGCTCGTAGCCCTTCGCGGCGTCCAGTGCCACTGCTTCGCGGGCGGACGTGATCGCCTCGTCGCGGCGGCCGCTCGCCGCCAGTAGCTTCGACATGGCCACGAGCCGATCCGCCCCGGGCTTGGTCGTCGTCTTCGCCGATACCCGCCCCAACGCATCACTGGACTTGTCCAGGATCGCGGCGCTGGTTACCAGGCCGTCGAGCGCCGGCGCATCGTCTGGATCGACATCAAGCGCGCGAAGGAAGTCGTCGTAGGCCTGCTGATGATGATCCGCCTTCGCCTGCATCACCCCCCGATTTCGCCACTGCGAAGCGGTGGCCGTCAGCGGATCGGCCAGTTGCCGGAGCGCATCGCCGTTCTTGCCTGCCTGGCGGTTGTGCAATTCCCGAGGCGCCGTGAACTCGAGTGTGAGGCGATCGTCGGTGAAGACCTTCGAACCGCTGCTGAACCGGCGCAGGGCCTCGGGACCCGCGACATACAAGGATGACAGCGAGAACGGATCGATGACTCCGAGGCTCGCAAGGTCCGCGGCGACATCCGGCCGCTTCATCCGTTCGGGCACGCGCGCGATTGCATCCTTCAGCGGATCCAGCGTCGCCAGCATCAGCACATCGTCTCCACCAACCAGCCAGACCGTGCCTTCCGGAAAGACTGAAATGAACGTGGCGATGATCGACTTCAAGTCGGCTTCGCTGATGTTGTAGGCATTCGCCCACTGGCACATCACGCCGCCAGGAGCGAGCCGCGCGCGGGCGCTTTGGAAAAACTCGCGCGTGAAGAGCGACGACACGCCGGCGATCCACGGATTGGACGGCTCCGAAATGATCGCGTCGTACTGCGTCGCCGAGAGCGCGAGGTGCGAGCGGCCGTCTCCGACGATCAGGTTGACGCGCGGATCGGCGAGCGCATTTCGATTCTCGGCCTTGAAGAAGTCCGAGGCCTCGACGACCTCCGGCGAGATCTCGATCACATCTGCGCGCTCGATCGGGTGCGTCAACGCCGCGCCCGCCGTCATGCCGCTGCCGAGACCGACGATGAACACGTTCTTTGGATCGTGGTGGAGCAACAGCGGCAGGTGCGCGATCAGCTTCTGCGTGAGCATGTCGCCGCGATTCGACGCGTCCGTCTTTCCGTCGACCGCCAGCGTCGTCGTGCCGGTGAGCCGCTTGACGCTGACGGTCGCGGCTGCGCCCTCGCGGTAGTACAACAGGTCGCCGGCCTTCAGCTGCGTCTGCAGATCGAGGTCCTTGGGGACGTACGGCGCATACATGTAGACACCCGACGCGAGGAGTTGTCGATCCCACGGTGGGCTGGCGACGACAACCGCGATGGCCAGGAGCGCGCCGGCGAGGCCGACCACGCGTGATCCGCTCGTGAGCGGACCCACCGCCACGAGCAGGAGCGCGCAGGCAATGAGGCAGCCGCATACCACCCACAACGTCGGCTGGAGACCGAACACAGGGATCAACCAGAATCCGGTCGCGAGCGATCCGAACACCGATCCGACCGTGTTGACGGCGTAGACGAGCCCGAATCGACCCGCGGCGGCGTGCTTCCGGTCGTCCGCCAGCGCGAGTGCGAGCGGAAACGCCGCGCCGAGACATGCCGACGTCGGCAGGATCAGTGCCATGGTCAACAGCACGCCTCGCTGCAACAGTTGATCGAAGTCCGCGAGGTTGGCGACGTAGGTCGCGACCATCGACGGCAGCGTGGTGCCGGCAGCGGAATACGTCCACCCGGCAGTCAGTGCGGCGAGAACCAGCGCGATCACGAGCATTGCCGCCGCCTTCGACGCGCGGGTCGAGACGAGCCACGTGCCGACGCCGGAGCCGATCGCCACGCCGGCGATCACTGCCGCGAGCGTCGCCGCGAACGCGTACGTCGTCGGCCCGAGCGTCAGCGACAGGATTCGCGTCCATGCGATTTCATGCGCGAGCGCCGCAAATCCTGAAAGACCCAGGATCACCATCGCAAGCGTCGGCGTCGCGCTCGTGTGAGCGCCATTCGCTGAAGGCATGCGCCGTTCATCGGCCGGTTCAATGGGATCGGGGCGCTGGCCTGCTTCGCCTCTGGAAACGGCGAGCACGCCGATCGCGGCGAGGCTTGATGCGGCAATCGCGACCGCGATCGAGCCGTTCATGCCGATCGATGGAATCAACACAAACCCGGCGAGGAGCGCGCCGATGGTGGCTCCGACCGTATTCAGGAAATACAGCGCGCTACTCTGCGTCGCGGGTTCGCGCGATTGCCGGGCGAACCATCGGATCGCCATCGGGTAGGTCGCACCGAGCGCGAGCGCGGGCACCATGACCATCACGAGGCAACTCGCGATGCGAATCCACGGAAACAGCGGACCGCCGCCATCCTGGTACGCTGATCGCAAGAGCGGCTGGAACCACGCCAGCTCAAACGGCAGGAGAATCGCGCAGATGACGACGCCGATTTCGAGCGCGACGTACACGCGCAGGCATTTTTGCGGCGTGAGAGTGGAGGCTACCCGACCGCCGACCGCCGCACCCACGGAGAGGCCGCCGAGAAACGCCGCGACCACCGTGCTGGCTGCGGCGGTGGTGTGGCCGATGAACAAGGTGAGCATGCGCGTCCACGTCACCTCGTAGATCAGGCCCGCAAGGCCTGAGCTTGTGTAAGCCAGCAGAAAGAGCCAGGACGTCACGACTCAAGAGTCTATGCCTTTGCACCTGATGAACGCGAAAGCGGACGCGTCCGCCATAGCGCGGAGCGCGAAGGCGGATAAAATGACCACCTCAAAACCCTGAGGTGGTCATGTTCAAACAGTCAGTTCTCCTTGTCGGCGCCTTGCTCCTGGCGGGGCCCGCACTCGATGCGAGCCAGGGCGGCGGACAGCAGCAACAACGCCCCGCAACGCCCCCGTCGGTCGAAGATCGCACGTCGGGCCTGAAGAAGCTCGATGGCTATTTCCCTTTGTACTGGGACGAGCGCACGGGCAACATGCTGCTCGAGATCACGCGTCTCGACACCGAGTTCCTGTTCAGCACGGGGCTCTCTGCCGGACTCGGCTCGAATGACATCGGCCTCGACCGCGGATCCGGCGGCGGCGGCGGTCGCATCGTGCAGTTCCAGCGCGTCGGACCGCGCATCCTGATGGTGCAAGGCCAGCAGAATTTCCGTTCGAGCAGCAAGAACCCGCTCGAGCGCAAGTCGGTGGAGGATTCGTTCGCCAAGTCGATCCTCTGGGGCTTCACCGTGGCCGCCGAATCGAACGGCCGCATCCTGGTGGACGCGACCGACTTTTTCCTGCGCGACCTGATCAACGCCGCCCCGCGCCTGCGTCCCGGCAACTATCGCGTCGATCGCACGCGCAGCGCGTTCTACCTGCCGAACACGCGCAACTTCCCGAAGAACACCGAGGTCGACATGACGTTGACGTTCGTCAACGAGCAGAGCGGCGGCGGTGGCGGCGGTGGTGGCGGCCCGGTGCAGGGCCCCGCGCCGATCGGCGCCACTGGTGGCGGTGGTGGCGGCGGCGGTTTCGGCGGCGGCCTGTTCTCGGGCAGCGTCGCGAGCGTGACGCCGTCAGCGGACGCCGTGACGATGCGCGAGCACGCCTCGTTCGTCGAGCTGCCAGACAGTAACTACGAACCGCGCATCGACGATCCTCGCGCCGGCTACGGCGGCCTCTCCTTCGTCGACTACAGCGTGCCGATCGGCGAGCCGATGCAGTTCCGCTACCTCCGTCGTCATCGCCTGCAGAAGAAGGATCCGAACGCGGCGATCAGCGAGCCCGTGAAGCCGATTCAGTACTGGGTCGATTCGGGCGCGCCTGAAGATGTGAAGAAGGCGCTCCTCGAAGGCGCCAGCTGGTGGAACCAGGCGTTCGAGGCGGCGGGCTTCCGCAACGCCTTCAAGGTCGACGTGCTCCCCGCGGATGCCGATCCGATGGACATCCGCTACAACATGATCAACTGGGTGCACCGCTCGACGCGTGGTTGGAGCTCCGGCGGTTCGGTGGCCGATCCGCGCACCGGCGAGATCATCAAGGCAACCGTCACGCTCGGATCGCTGCGCGATCGCCAGGACTACATGATCTTCGAAGGCCTGGTCTCTCCCTACGTGAAGGGTGATGAGAGGCCGACGCTGCTCTACGAGACGGCGTTGAAGCGCATCCGCCAGCTTGCCGCGCACGAGGTGGGCCACACGCTCGGCCTCGGCCACAACTACTACGACAGCACCAAGGGCTGGATCTCGGTGATGGATTATCCGCATCCGCTCGAAGTGCTGAAGGAAGACGGCACGATCGACATCAGCGATGCGTATCCGCAGCACATCGGCGAATGGGACAAGGTGGCGATCAACTTCGGCTATCGCGAATTCCCGAAGGGCACCGACCAGAATGCGGCGCTGACGAAGATCATCTCGGATGCGTGGGCGCAGGACCTGCGTTACTTCACCAACCAGGACACCGACATCCACCCGCGCACCGAGCAGTGGTCGAACGGCGTCAACCAGGCCGACGAACTGCAGCGGATGCTGCGCGTGCGCCGCGCCGCGTTGAACAAGCTCGGCATCAATACGATCCGCGCGGGTCAGCCGACGGTGCTCATCGAAGAACCGCTCGTGCCGATCTACATGTATCACCGCTACGCGGTCGAGAGCGCCTCGTCGATGATTGCCGGCCAGGACTTCACCTACGCCTTCCGCGGCGATAACACCACGCCGGTGGAATGGGTGAACGGCGAAATGCAGCGCAAGGCGATCGATGCGATCTCGGCAACGCTCAAGCCGTCCGAGCTCACGATCCCGAAGCGGATTCTCGACCTGCTGCCGCCCCGTCCGCCAGGCTACGGCATGCATCGCGAGCTCTTCCCGCGCACGACCGGTGAAGGCTTCGATCCCGTGAACCCGGCCTCGATCGCGGCGGACGTCTCGATCGGGTTCGTGCTGCAGCTCGATCGCGCCGCTCGCATGGTCGCGCAGAGCGCCGTCGACCAGTCGCTGCCGGGCCTCGGCGAGGTGATCGATCGCCTGATCCGGGCGACCTTCGATCAGCCGACGTCTGGCACGTACGAAGCCGAAGTGCGGCGCGCCGAAGAACGCGTGCTCGTCGATCGCGTGATGTGGCTGGCGCAGGCGTCGCCCAACGCGCAGGTGCGCGCAATCGCCAACCTGAAGCTCGATCGCATCCGCGCGCGGTCAACCACCGCAGGTGCGTCGACCATGGCGGAGGCAGAACGCGCGCATCGGCAGCTGCTCGCCGCCGACATCAAGCGCTTCATGGAGCGCGGGATGGTTGACGCGCTCGGCGGCAAGATCATGCCGCCGTCACCGGCACCGCCGGGCGCCCCGATCGGCGACATGGGCCAGGACTGGCTCGCACGTCCGGGCTACGGCCCGAGCCGCACCCACAACGATTGGGACGACCTCACGCCGGAGATGTGGCTGTTCTATCAGCCACCGCAGTAAGCAGGCTTCCCGCCTCGGGCTTCAGGCTTCAGGAGAGCTTTCTTTCTGAGCCTCGAAGCCTGAGGTCGGGGTGGAAGACCTACTAAGCGCGTCGGATCTGCCGAAACGCAGTACGAACCTGTCCTGAACATCGGCTGAGGAGTGTGACGAATGGAAGAACGGCGCAAGTCCGCGTGGATCGGCGGATCGATCCTGGTCAAGTGTGATGTCGTCTCAACCGAGGACCTGGTGATCGACGGCCAGGTCCAGGGCACGATCGAACTGGGTGATCACAGCCTCACGATCGGGCCAGGCGCCTCGATCGTCGCCGACCTCGTCGCGCGGATCATCACGATCAGCGGCACGGTGCGGGGCAACGTAATGGGATCGTCGAAGGTCGAACTGAAGGCGACCGCGACGGTCGAAGGCGATATCAGCGCGCCGAAGTTCGTGATGGACGACGGGGCCGCACTCTCTGGGAAAGTCGACACGGACCCGAGGAAGTAACTGGCGATCTCGTGACGTCGTGATGTGACTCACGATCACGAGATCACCAGATCACTAGACTCTTTCTACTTCTGCTCGGCGAGGAACTTCTTGATCTGCGCGACCGTGTCGCGCACGCCAATCATCTGGATGTCCTTGCCGATCTCCTTCGTCGACTCGTGCGGGGAGTTCGACAAACCGAAGGTATTCACCTTCGGGGCATTCGCGTCGGCCATCGGACGGCCACCGCCGCCACCGCCACGCTGCGGCGGCGGAGGATTTTCGCCGCGGGCAATCGCCGCTTCACGCGCAAGACGCGCATCGCGCGCCGCTTTCCACTGCTCCGGCGTCTGGCCGACCGGCTCGAACGGCGTCGTCTTGTAGATCGGCCGCACGTAGGCGCCCGGCGTCGGCTCGAGATACAGCATCTTCGACGTTTCCATCATCGCGCCGTGCCCCGCGATCGGCAGCTTGTGCTCATACATGTACATCTGCACATCGTCTTGGTACTTTGAATAGAAGTCCGGCACGTAGTAGACGCGCACGCCGCGTGACGCGTACTTGGCGCTCATCTCTTCGGCAGCTTCCTTGATCTGCTGCTGGCCGCCACCGTGCTCGCCCATCACGAAGATGTTCTTGAATCCGTTCCACACCTGGCTCTCGATCTCGGCGAGCTTCAGGCCCTTGAACACGTCCTTCGAGACCGTGATGCCGCCGGGCATCGTGCTGCCGTCGCTCACGCCGGTGGCCGCCACGTCGATCGGCATGACCGGCGCGACCAGCGTGTGGCCGATCTCCTTGGCCGCGTCGATGGCGGTGTGCTTCGCCATCACCGTGTGCCCGGCGAGAATATTCTGCGGGCCGCGAGCCTCGGTGCCGCCGTTGGCGATGATGACGTTGATGAAACCCGCCTTCTGTTTCTCGACCAGCTCACTGGACGTGAGCAGCTCCATCTCGACGATCTCGCTGACCGGCTTGCCGGTCTGAACGAGCTGGCGGGCAAACGCCGGAGCGCTGATCAGCAGCGCCATTGCAAAAACCGTAAATCGCTTCATAGAAGAAAAACCCCCACACCCGCGTCGTTGCGGGCGAGTGCGATTTTACTTCGGGGTGAGGGCCGGCAGGCGCCAAAACTCGGCCCCGTCAGGCAGGTTCGCGTGCCCTTACTTCGGCAGTAGCAACGCATTGCCGACGTATTCGGTGATCGACAACCGGCACGCGTTGTCGCCGACGTAACGCGTCGCATGCCAGGTATTTGCCGGCACGTACACAACATCACCTTCACTCGCGATGAAGGGTTCCTGCCCTTCGAAGGCATAACGGATCTTCCCCGAGAACACGAGCCACATCTCCGCGCTCTCCGCATGGAAGTGACCCTTGTCGTTGACGTCGAGCGGCGGCAGGTTCTTCTCGTGGCCGTAGAGGACGAGCATTTCAGACTTGTCGTCGCGGACGAATCGCCCGCCGGCATACTTCTCGTTCTTCGCCGCCTCTTGATGGATGTTGACCGTCGGCGTGTTGAATTCGTCGTACCGCGATGGCGTGCGATTGATGCGCACCTCCGTCCACTCCAGGCCGGCCGGCGCCGGCGGCGGCGGCACTTCCTGCGGATACACCGTCTTCGCGTTGGCGACATTGAGCGTGAACCGCAGGCTCGGTGATGTGCCCACGGTCTCAAGCGAATAGATCGTCTGTCGGGGAATATTGACGAGCGAGCCGCGCGTCGCGACGAACGCTTCTTGCCCTTCGATCTCGACGCGGATTTCTCCTTCAACGACGGCGAACCATTCACGCGTGTCAGGATGGAAACGTTTCGAGACCTTGGCGCCGGGCTGCGACGAGAAGTATTCGGCCATCAAGCGGCCGTCGTTGACGACGACCTCATGCCAGTCGAATTGGCCCTTGTGCCGCAACTTGAGGTCGGCGATCCTCGTCCACGGTTTGAGGCCTGCGGGGTACGCAGGCGTCTTGATCGGCTTCAACGCCCACGTGCGCGTTTCCACCGGCCTTGGCTGTTGCGCAAACACGGGTGAAGCGGCAAGGGCGATCGCGGCAATGAGTGGCACTGTGCGGTACGTCAACATCGGGTACACCTCAGCAGCAGTTGTCGCCGCCGCCAGGAAACAGCCTGATCAGGCACTAGAAATCGAGGTTCGCGGTGAGCCGGGTACCGTCCTTCTGGAAGGCATCCGCGAGCAGCGCAATGCGCCGCTTGGCTTCCACGAGGTCGTGATTGCCGAGCGTGATGTTCAGAAGGTCGATGTACCACGGCAGCTTGGTCTCGTCCATCAGGTACTGCTCGACGATCTCTCTCGCGATCGGCAACGTCGTCTTCTTCGAGTTGTCGTGCACGTCGCGGTTGCTGGCGTTGACAAGTTTGTCGTACTCCTCAGCCAGCAACCGCGTCAGGCGATCCTTCGTCAGCGGCGCCTCGTCGACCATCGCTCCCTTGTGCAGCCATTCCCACAGGATGCTCAAGCGAATTTCGCCGGTCGCCATGTCCTCCATCAGATACAGCACGTCATCGTTGCCGAAGAAATCCGCCGGCTTCAACGCGGCCGCCTGCATGCCCTGGCCGAACGCGTTGCCGTACTGAATCGCCACGCTCAAGAGATCACGCGCGCCGCGCTCGGTTCGCGGCGCCGGTTCGAGCATCGACAGATCCGCGGCGTCCTGGCCGGTATACGTGAGGCGCGGGAACGATCGCCCAAGCTGATTCGCCTGCCCGGCCTTCTCCCATACGGGCCTGACAATGTGCACCATCTTCCAGTGGGCGACCCATTTCCCGCTCGCACCCTCGCGCTGCTCGCGTTCGGCACCGGCCACCGCACGCTTCATTCCGGCCGTGACACCGGCTGCCGATCCCACCGGAATGTTTGGCTCCATACCTCCTTGCCACAGCGCGAACTTACCGTTGCGATCGGGCGTGTTCACCGCTCTCCGCACGCGATCTTCGTACGTGCGCATGTAGCTATACGTCATGGTGATCGCGTCGATGTTCGGGTTGATGAACTCGCGGTCCCACGCGAGCGCATCGGAGACGCTGTTGATGTAGTCCCATCGGCCCGTGTTGAATCCGACAAAGTGCGCGCCCAATGCCGCCCGGATCTCCATCAACTGGAAGCACGCCTCGACCTGTTCGACGAGCACGTAGGTCTTGATCGTGCCGACCGCGAGCCGGAGATGCTGCTCCAGCGTCGTCAGCATCTCGTTCCAGAACGCCGCCTCTTCGGCCGTCTGGATCTTCGGCAGATACAGGACGATCGACGACCCCGCCTCGCGAAGAAGCCGATGGTTGTTGACGACGTAGAGCGTGGCATCGACGATCGATGCTGAGAAGCCTTCTCCGCCTTGATGACGGATGTGGCGATCATCCAGGTGCAGGCCGCGCGCTCGATAGATCCTGGTCGTGAAGGCGAGCTGCGTCCGCCAGTCGGCAATGATCGTCTTGCCGAAGAAGCCGGACGCCCACGCATTCATTTCACCGGCAACCCGCTCGGCGACCGACAGAAACATCGGGTCGCCATGAATCGCCAGTTTCAGGTTGCGCTGGTTGTCCAGCGACATCGTCGAGACTTGCCCGAGGGCGTCTTCGCCGTCGAACATCCAGCCGTCAGCGCCGCTCAGCAAGGCGTAGGCGACATTGCGAAGGCCCGTTTCAACCGATGCGCCCGGTCTTGCCGCCGGCCCCGTCCCCTGAATCCACTGGCGTTGCAGGTCCTGCGGAATCTCGCTGCCGGCAAAGTTGCCGTCACGCGCGTCCTTCACGCGGATCGACGTGCCGCCAATGAGCGCGCCGGGATCCAGGAACTGGATGCGTTGATGATTCTTCGCCCGGTCGGAGCGACGGGCGATGCGGGCGCGCATCAACTGCTTGCGCTTCGCATCGAGCGGCGCCAATGCGTCGAGGGCGCGCTTCGCCTCGGCGGTCAGGATATCCGGATAGTCGCTTTCGACGGTCTTACGAAACTCAAGGGCCATGACAACCTTTCATCGCTGGGGGACGGTCCACAGGAAGATCTCCGCCTCTTCTATCGTCATGGTGCGATCGGGCTTCCACGTCGGCAAGGCAAATTGGTTGGTGACGATCCGCGTGCCGGGCTTCAACCCGCGCAGCTTCGGTTCGAGGCGCCTCAGCATGCTGGGTGAAAGGTACATCGCCACGACTGTCGCCGGGCCGAGATCCACGTCGAACAGGTCTGCCACGACGAACTTGACGCGGTTGGCGACCTCCGCCTCGTTGGCGACGCGCCAGGACAGTTCGACGAGATTCGGGTCCAGCTCGATTCCGACCCCGCGGGCGCCGTATTTTTGCGCGGCGATGATCGGAATGCGCCCGTCGCCGGAGCCAAGGTCATAGACCACATCCGATGGACCGACGTTGGCGAGCTGCAGCATCGCGTCCGCCACCACGTGACGCGTGGGCGTGAAGTGAATATCGGGCGTGCGCGCGGGTGCCTGGGCGCGCATCCATACCGCGCCCAGGACCACCACGACCGGCACGACCCCCCACCGCACACGCATCCGCGAAGGCGATCGCATCTTCGAGTACTCGGTCTTACTGTCCCTGCCACTCCTTGTCGAGGGGCTTGGTGGGATCCGCGGTGATCTTGATGTCGGCGCGGTGGTGATACGTGTAGTCGCCGTCCTTGTTCAATCCATGGTTCTCCATGAACTGGATGATCTGCAGCGTGCACTTCTCGCACGTGATGTTGGGCAGCTTCACGTCGGTCTCGAACGGAGCGAGCTGCGTGCCCGCCGCGGGGCGGTCGTGGTGAAGGTTCAAGCCATCAGCGAGCACCGGCTTCTGCGGATTGCTTTGAATCGCGCCTGACACCGAGAATGGACCTTTTTCGGTCTGGCGCGTGATGGCGACCGGATCGGGCGGCAGTTCGTCGAGTGACTTCACCGCGAGCGCAACGCGGTAGAACCCGGGATGGAAGATCGTTTCCTGCACCTTGATGTGTAACGACGATCCACCTTTGGCTTCCGTCACCACACCGCTCATCGTCGGCGTGACGCCGGTGGCGCCGCCGCACGGACCCGCCTTCTGCGGATCGCCGCGCTGGTCTTCAACGATGCGCGACGCGGGTTCGAGCAGTTTGAAGTGACCGTCAGCGAGGAGCGGCGCGGTTCCAAGGAGTAACGCAATTGCCGACAAGCGAATGATTTTCATAGGGCTGCAATTATCACCGATGGCTGAGGCCGGAGGAAGCCGTCACGCGGCCGCCGTTTGGGCGTACGCTTGCCGCAGGTACCTCATGCCGCCGATCCGACAATCGCTTCGAAATCTCGCTCGTCCTGGGCCGAATTCCGTGATCTGAAGGCACGCCTTCCTTCGTTCGAAGAACTGATCGCGTCCGCTGGCTACCAGCAAGAAGGGCCACGCTGGTCGACCCAGTCGTGGCCCTTAGATCCGAGTGATTGATGCCTGAGGCCTGGCGGCCGAGGCCTACGCAATCATGACTTTCCGTGGATGCTGCGAATTGTCCTCGAGGAAGGTCTTCTTCGTCTCGATCTCCTTCTCGGTCGGCTGGACTTGGCCGTTGACGTCGGTCGCGCGCGACACCAGCGTGTGTTCGCCGGCGGGAGCGTTCTTCCAGGTGTAGGTGTACAACTTCCACCCGTACTTCGCGCTCGTCTGGGCGTCGGCCTGCATCGCCACCCACTGCCCGTCGTCGATCTTCAGTTCAACGGTCTTGAACGGCGTGCCGTCGTTCAGCGCGATCGCGGTGATCTTGTGATCGGCGCCGTTCTTCGTCACGCGAGCGACGAAGGACTTCAACTGCATGTGGCTCACGGCCTTCTCGACCCACTTCATCTCGCCGTTGATCATCTCGCCGCGGAGCGTGCGGTACCAGTTCGCCTGGAACTTGCCGAGGTACGGCTCTTCCTGGACGAAGATGTCGGTCAGCCACTTCACGTTCGGCGCGCCGTACCAGCCCGGCATGATGAGGCGCAGCGGCGCGCCCTGGTGCTTGGTTAGCGGCTCACCGTTCAGCGAGTGCGCCAGGAACGGGGCGCGATCGGCCGACAGCGCCTGGTCGCGCTGAATGCTGCGGCCGTACTGCTGCTCGACGTCGAAGTTGGTGCCACGGAAGTTCACCGATTCCTTGCCGCGATCGGCGCCGAAAAACACGATCTCGCGGGCATTCGCCTTGAGGCCGGCTTTGTCGAGCAGCGTCTTCAGCGGCATGCCCGTCCACTCGCCGTTGCCGATCAGGCCCTGCACCGGTCGGCGGTTCCCCGAGCACTCGAAGCCGGCGATCAACTTCGCCGTACCCATCTTGCGGATCTCGTCGATGGTGTAGGTCAGCGGCGTGTTGACCAACCCGCCAACCTTGAGGCGATACGCGGCCGGATCGACCTCTGGGTGGCCGTAATGCTGCGTCGTGAAGAATTGATCCTTCGGCGTCATCGCGCTCGTCATCGCGCGCGTGTCGTACAGGCGGCGATCGGGAGCCGGATTCGCGTTGAACGGCGGGTTTACGTGCGAGTCGGTGAACGGCACCATCACCTCGCCTTGCGCGAGTGCCGGCAGCACCCAGTCGAAGTCGGCCAGGGCACCCAGGGTGGCGGCGGCAAAGCTCGTCTTGATCACATCCCGGCGGTTCATTGTCATGTCAGTTCCTCGAAGCCTTTAGAGTCTCTATGTACCACGTGACCCTGTCAACGGCGTCACCGTGCGGCTCCACGCCGGTGACTTGATAACGAATCGTCCCCGTCGCGTCGACGTAAAACGTCGTCGGCGTGTCGTGCACATTGAAGACTTTCGTGGCCTGCTCGCGGTTGTAACGCAGCACAGGCATCGCAAACTTCCGCTCGGCGACGTATTTGTCCAGTCGAGACGGATCGTCATCCAGGCTGACCAGGATGAACTTCACCTTCGGATCCGCCTGGTACTTCGCGTAGGCCTTCTGTATGAGCGGCAACTCCGCCCGGCAGGCCCCTCACCAGGCTGCGAAAAAATTGAGCAAGACCGTATTGCCGCGCTGCGCGCGCAGGTCCACGTTGTTGCCCTGCACGTCCTTCAATACGAGCGGCGGCATCTTCTTGCCGATCATGTTGCTCGCCATCGCCTTGCGTCGCTCCTCGCGCCGGCGGTCGAGCGTCGATGCAAGCCACTTCTCGAAGTC
Organism: uncultured Acidobacterium sp.; assembly: GCA_964495855.1. Classification (GTDB taxonomy): domain Bacteria; phylum Acidobacteriota; class Vicinamibacteria; order Vicinamibacterales; family UBA2999; genus 12-FULL-67-14b. Next base: position 21,442 of record CAZBYY010000007.1, read on the forward strand.
TGCTGGGCTTTCGCCTGACTTCCTCTGCACCTCCGCGAGCGCTTTGGTGGCTTGGTCGCGCTGTGCAGTGGTGATGCCCGCGAGGGTGAGCCCGTTCACGTAATGCTCGCGCGCATTCTCGAGGTCGTTCTTCCTGACCGACAGTTCGGCGAGATGCAGTTGGTTTGTGGCGTCGTTGCCGTGAAACAGGCGCGATGCCTCGGCCAGCCGAAGTTCCGCGCCGGCGACGTCGCCTTGCTGATAAAGCGCCCAGCCGGCAATGTCGGCAAATGCCGCGGCGTTGCGCTCGATGGACGCGAGCACTTTGCCGTCGAGTTTGTAGCTGCTTTCGTTTTCGCGGATGAATCGTTCGCCGGCACGCGTGCCCTCTGCGGCAAGCTGCACCACGAATGGCAGGTCGGCCTTCCGCGCCAGCAGCAGGTTCGCCGCCGTCGCATATGCCGCGGGATCGGGTCGAAGCGTCAAGCGCGCTTCGAGAGCCGCACGCAGCGCAGCCGAAGACGCCTGCGCATCCGCCTGCAGTTTCGCAATCGCCGCATCAGCGGCCTTCAGCGCGTTGTCGAACGCGTCACCCTCGGCGATCCATTCCGGCTTCGGCGTACCCCCGGCAGCGAACTCCGCTTCCGCACGAGCGCGATACGACACTTCCTCGTGGAAGCCTGGAAACGCGCCCTCAGCCTTATTGCCTTTGAAGTCGTAGATGCGCCCGAGCCAGTAATGCGCTTCAGCAGCGGTGGCGGGATCTTTCGTCGCGACGATCAGCTGCTGCTCCGCGCTCTTGGTGCGCATCGCAAACCAATCCGCCTTCGCCTGGCTGAGGGCCTGACGGCCCGACCTGGCCTGACCTGACGTCTGCGGCTCGAGGCCCGAGGCCTGTACGTAGCTCGCGGCCGATATTGGGAGCACCAATACGGCCGCGAGAAGAATGCGTTTAGCGATCACTAGATCACCAAATCAGCAGATTTGCTAACAGGTAACGCAGCGATGGTTGTTCTTCGATCCCAGTTTCTCGAGCAGCGCGATCGTTTCCGGGATCGCCGACAGACGCTGCACCGGGCCATTGGCCATGTCCGCGGTCGTCTGTCCGCTGCGCGCGACCGCTTTGACGTCGGCACCCTTGCTGACGAGATACAGGATCATCTCGTTGTCGCCGCGGGCGGCGGCGTGATGCAGCGGCGTGTAGCCGTCGTTGTCGCGCATGTTCGGATCGGCGCCGAGCTCTTCGATCAGGTACTTCACCGACGCCACCCAGGCATCCGGCGCGTGGCGATGCGCGTTGCCGGCGAAGCCTTCGCCGTATTCAACGCCCGACGCCGCGTGGATCGCGTAAGCGCCCGGACCGCCGTACGGAATCGGCGGCGCATCGAAGCGCTCCATTCCGGCTTCGGCCGTCGGCATGATCGCGCCACCCGCACCCTGCGGCTGACCGCCAGGCGCGTCGGCACCGCGGCGGATCGCCTGACGCGGCGCGACCGTCGGGATGTTCGGATCGGCACCGTAGGCGACAAGCAGCTTCATCGCCTGCAGATCGGTGCCGTAGGCGGCGCGCCAGAACGCGGTGGATCCGGTCGTGTCGGCGAGGCCGCAGTTGCGGTTGCCGCAGCCGGTGTAGACCAGGTACCACGGGTGCGCGCTGATCCGGTGGTTCACGTCAGCACCCTTTTCGAGCAGCGCGTGCATCACGTCGAGATAGGTGTGCTTCTGCAGTTCCATCTGCTGCGGCTGCGGGAAGCGCGTACGCGGCTGCCACGCGGTGTTGACGGCAGCCCAGAGCGGCGCCACGCCGTTGTTGCTGGCGGCGAGGTTGACGTTCGCACCGCGTTCGATCAGGAACATCGCCATGTCGAACTCGCCGTTGATCACGGCGGTGAGCAGCGGACTGGTGTTGTCGCCCGCCTGCGTCTTGTCGATGTCAGCGCCGCCATCGAGCAGCGCCTTCGCCGCATCGATGTAGCCCTGGCGCGCCGCGTGCAGCAGCGCGGTCATGCCGCCCTTGCTCGACACGGGCGGGTTGATTTCTTCCGGATTGAAGCCGCGAGCGGGCGGGTCGTTCGGATCAGGCGGCGGAATCTTGCCGGACTTCAACAGCTCGCGCGACGCCTGGATGGCGGCCTGCATCTGCGCCGGCGTCGGACGGGCGTTCGAGTCCTTGCCGACGAAGCTTTCGATCACCTTGCGCTGGCGGTTGACCGCGGCGCGGTCGAGGGCGCTCTGCTTGGTGACGTCAAGCCCCTCCGTCGACACGTTCGGGTCGGCGCCGTGCTTCAGCAGCGCGGTGACGGCCGCGGCGCGATTCTGCGACGCCGCGAAGATGATCGGCGTCTGATCCCACTCGGCCTCCTTGGCGTTGACGTCGGCCTTTGCGTCGGCGAGGAGATTGATGACCGCCGCGTTGCCGGCAAGCGCGGCCATGTGCATCGGCGTGGCGCCGCTCGGATCCGACTTGGCGTTGACGTTCGCGCCCGCCGCAATGAGCGCCTTCACCACCTCGGGGTTGCCCGACTTGGCCGCGAGATGCAGCGGCGTGTACTGGCCGATGCGGGTCACCGCGGCCACGTTCGCGCCGGCGTAGATCAGCTGGGCGGCCAGTTCCGCGTCACCACGATCCGCCGCCCAGTGCAGCGCCGTCATGCCGTCGCCCTGGGCGACGCCGACGTCGGCGCCATCCTTGAGCAACTGGGCGACGGCAGCTTTGTCGCCTTTCATCGCCGCGTCGGCCAGAGGCGACGTGGACTGGGTGGCGCCAAGCGTGGCGCCGAGGAACAAGGCCACGACAACGTTGGTCAGTAAACGACGAGTCATCTTTCGTCTCTCCCTAATCCCTGGTCCCTAGTCCCTAATCCCTAATCCCTAGCCCTGACTACGCGACGGTCGCCGGCGACGCCTGCGTCACCGACAGCTCGCCCGTGCTGTCGCCAAACGACTTGAGATCCTCCATGCCGAGCCCGTGCGCGAGCGTGAGGAACGCGTTCGCCATCGGCGTGTCGGCCGCGGCCTTGATGTGGAGGTTGCCCTTCAGAATGCCATTGCCGTGGCCGAACAGCATCAACGGGCAACGGCGGTGGTTGTGGACGTTCGGATCCGACATCGGCGAACCCCAGATCACGACCGTCTTCTCGATCAGGCTGCCGCCGTCGACCTGCGTCTGCTTCAGCCGATCGAGCAGGTACGGCAGCTGGCCGACACGGAACTTGTTGATCTTGTTGAAGTCCATGATCTTGTCTTCGCGATCGCCGTGGTGCGACGTCGGGTGGAACGGCAGGTTGACGCCGCTCTCGGGGAACGACCGGTTCTGCGCGTCGCGGCCGGTCTTGAACGAGATGATGCGCGTCATGTCCGTTTCGAGCGCGAGCACCTGCAGGTCGAACATCAGCCGCATGTGCTCCTGGAACGAGTCGGGCACGCCAGCCGGCGCGTCCGGCAGGGCGCGCTGCTCGCCGCTGGTGTTGCGCGCTTCGATCGCCTGGATGCGGCGCTCGATCTCGCGCACGTGCGTCAGGTAACGGTCGAGGCGATTCTTGTCGCCGGCGCCGAGCTCCTTGCGGACGTCGGCCACTTCACCGGAGATGAAGTCGAGGATGCTGCGGCGCGAACGGCGGCGCGTGATGCGATCCTGCTCCGACGAGCCCGTGCCGAACAGCATGTCGAACGCGACGCGCGGATCGCGGATCATCGGCAGCGGTTCGTTCGGCGACGCCCAGCTGATCGAGTCGGTGTAGGCGCACGAATAGTTGTAGGTGCAGCCGCCGGCCTGGTCGAGGCTCTCGATGCAGAACTGCATCGACGGCATCGGCGTGTCCTTGCCGTAGTGCTGCGCGTAGAGCTGGTCGAACGACGTGCCGGCCCAGATGTCCGAGCCCTGCGTCTGCTTCGGATGCGACTGCGTCAGGAACACCGCGCTCGAGCGGAAGTGGTCGCCGCCGATTTCAGGCGCGGTGAACGCTTCGGCCATGCGCACGTCGGTGTTCGAGACGATCGTCATGTGCTCGCGATACGGCTCGAGCGACGCGAGCGCGCTGTCGGGAACGATCGTGAAGTTCGATCCGGTCTGCTCGGGCGCGTAGAGGAACTTGCTGGCGCCCCACTTGTTGCATCCGGCGAGACCGTGCACTTCCTCGATGCAAATCAGTCGAGTGTGGTCTTTGCCGGCCGCTGCCGCCTTGCCTGCGCCTTTGGCCGCGACCATCGCGTCCAGGAAGGGCAACGCCACCGCTGCGCCCATCGCGCCGCGGAGGAAAGTGCGGCGCTCCATCTGCTTGCCGGTAATGAAATGCATCACGGTTCTCCTAAACAGCCGTTCGTGTTCGAATGACCAGGTTCCGAGCGGCCTAGCGGCCGCCCGCCTTCGTTGTATCCGTTGTTGCCGTTTCCGGTTCCACCCGCCGCATCCTGAACGCGTCGCTCTTCACGACGCCCATGATGAACGACGAAATCTTGTAGTTGTTCGCTTCGGCGTTGCGGGCGATTGCGCGCACCGTCGACTGGTCGAAGTACTCAACGCGACGCCCGAGGGCGTAGGCCATCAGGTTGTCGGTGAAGTTGCGCACGATCGGCGTCGGCCGCTTCAGGAGCGCCGCGACCAGGTCCTGCGGCGAGGTAATCTTCGTGCCATCGTAGAAATCGCCGTTGGTGTCGAGCTGCATGCCGTTCTCGCGCTCGCGCCAGCGGCCGGTCACGTCGAATTTGTCGAGCGACAGGCCGATCGGATCCATGAATCGATGGCAACTGTTGCACGTCGCGTTCTTGCGATGGATCTCCATGCGCTCGCGCGTCGTCAGGAGTCGTCCGTCCTTGGCCTCACCCGACGCTTCGAGCAGCGGCACGTTCGGCGGCGGCGCCGGCGGCGGCGTGCCCATCAGCACTTCCATCACCCACTTGCCGCGCAGCACTGGCGAGGTGCGATTGGCGAGCGACGACTGCACCAGCATCGAGCCCTGGCCGAGGATGCCGCGCCGCGAGCTGTCCGGATACGTCACGCGGCGGAACTCGTTGCCGACCACGCCGCTCAACCCGTAGTGCTTCGCGAGCTTCTCGTTGACGTAGGTGTAGTCTGCCGTCAGCAGTTCGAGGATTGACTTGTCCTCGCGAAGCAGGTTCTGAAAAAACAGCTTCGTCTCCGTGCGCATGGCGGCGGCGATGTTCTCGTCGAAGTTCGGGTAGAAGTTCGGATCGGGGTGAACCTTGTCCACGTCCTGGAGCCGGAGCCACTGCGCCGCGAAACGCTCGGCCAGCGCGTCGCTGCGCGGATCGGCGAGCATGCGGCGCGCCTGCTTCTCGAGACCGGCGAGCGTCGACAATTCCTTGCGCTGCGCCGCATCGATCAATTCCTTGTCGGGCGGCTGGCCCCACAGGAAGAACGACAGGCGCGACGCCAGATCGAGATCGGCCAGGCGATACGTGCCGCCGCCGCGCGCATCCGTCGGCGCACGCTCGATGCGGAAGATGAAGTGCGGGCTCGCGAGGATCGCTTCGAGCGAGGCGCGCACGCCGGCTTCGAAGCCGTTCTTCGACGCTTCGTTCTCGTAGAACGGCATCAGCCGGTCGACGTCCGTCTGCGTGAGCGGACGACGATACGCTTCGCTGCCGAGGCGCGTGATGATCTGCCGCGCGCACGGGCGCTCGTCGGACTTCGACGTCGGACGGCACGAGAAGATCTTCTGCCGGCTCGGCGTGGTCGAAATGCCGGTCGTCATCTTGGGGCCGCGGACGATCAGGTCGCGCAGCTGCGGAAGCGTCGTCACGCCGCCGCCACCAGAACCGCCGCCCGCGTTCGACCACTCGTGCGGACGAATCAGGTCTTCATACGGACCGTCTGAACGCTTCACGAATGCCGCGGCGACGGTGTGTTCGCCGGCCTTGACGAGGACCGGATCGGTGTCCACCGGCGTCGCACCGCTGCCGTCGGCCGCAATCTGCGGGCCATTCTCATAAGCGAGCAGCGCCACGCGCTGGCCGTCGATCGAAATGTCGATGTCTTCGTAGCGCGAGTTGTCGCCGTTCGACAGTGTCACTTCGAACGCATAGAGGCCGTCGGCCGGGAACACGTGCTTGACGACCATGCCGCCGCGCGTGCCGTACGGCGCGCCTTCGACGTGATCCCACGGATGCTGCGACACGTATGTCGGGTTGGTGTAGACCTTGTCGATCGACGGGGCGTTCTTGTCGCCAATCGCCATGCGGCTGATGTCGCCGGCTGCATTCAAGTACGCTTCGAGCAGCGTCGGCGAGAGGTTCTGCTCGTCGGCAATGTTGTCGAAGTTCGCGCTCATCGTGTCCTGCGGCAGCCAGTCGCCCGCATTGACGTCGAGCGCCAGCAGATCCTTCACGGCGCGCGTGTACTCAGGACGGTTGAGGCGCGGGAACGTGCGCCCTCCGGGATTGGGATTCGCTTTCGCGTAGGCGTCGACGCTGGTTTCGAGCGTGCGGATGAAACTCTGGTACACCGCCGGCTCGGGACGCGGCATGCCCGGCGGCGGCATCATGCTCGCCTGCATCTTCCGAATCATGCGCTCGGCAGAGTCGGCGTGCTGACCGATCTTGCCGATGTCAAACGAAGCGAGCGAGAGGCTGCCGGCGCGATCCTTGTTGCGATCGTTGTGGCAACCGACGCAGTACTTCTGCACGAGCGCGTTGTAGTCGGTGCCAGGCGTCGCGTGCGACGCGGCCGGTTTTGCAGCAGCCGCCGCTTTCGCGGGCGCAGCCTTCGCCGCGGCAGGCGCCTTCGGCGCGGCGGGTTGTGACCCCTGAGCAGAGCCAGAAGACTGCGCTGCGATCACAGTGACGAGACCCAGGACCGCAAATGCAGTGCTGAGGGAAATTGGTACGGCGCTTTTCATTCCAAACATCCCCAAATGTCGGATCGCGGAGACACAACACCTGTCCCGGCGCCCTGGCAATTAGCGCAAAATATACACCGGATCCACCGTAAGCATCGATGGGCCAAGAAGATATGACGTTCCGGTACATTTAGAGACAAACCTCGCCGTACGAAGAAAACGGGCGTTTAGGTTAAACGCCCGTTCAAACATCATGGATCCGGCAGGATTTACTTCGTTTCGTCGTAGATGACCTGGATCGCACCCTTCACGTTCTCGTTCTTGTAACCGGGATACTTGGCCACGCTGAACGCAGCAGTAGCTTCGTCCACCGTCTTGCCTGCCTTCTTCGCCGCCTGAGCTGAAGCCACGAGATCCGACAGGAAGCGCTGGTATTCCTGCACGTCGCTCACCTTCATCATCGGGCTGTGGCCCGGGATCACGGTGTCGATGTTCTTCAGTTTCGTCAGCGCCGCGGCCAGCGTCTTCGGATACTCCACGCAACTGCCGCCGTTGCCGGCATCACAACGCGGCGCGTCCTTCCACGCAAACATGTCGCCCATCTGCGCGATGCGCAGGCCGGGGAAGATCAGCACCGCGTCGCCGTTGGTGTGCGCGCGGCCGAAGTAATACAACTGGATCTCCTCCTTGCCCTTGCCCATCACCCACGTGTTCGAGAAGGTCTTGTTCGGCAGGTACTGCGCCTTGTCCCCGGCAAAGGCCGGCAGCTTCGCCATGTTCGCCTTCGTGTTCTCGTGCGCGATGATGTCCACCTTGCCGAACTTGTCGTCGTTGCCGGTGTGATCGCCGTGCGTATGCGTGTTGATGATCGTCGTCACCGGCTTGGGGGTGATGGTCTTCAGCTTGTCGAGCAGCGCCTGGCCCCAGTTGGCGAGCTTGGTGTCGACAAGCGTCACGCCGGCGTCGGTGATGAGCACCGACACGTTGCCGCCGCTGAACGTCTCCCGCGGCGTCGGCGATGAACTCGTGATGACGTAGAAGTTGTCCTTCAACTTCACCACTTCAAGTTGCGCCGCCGCCCCGACGATCGGCGCCTGCTGCGCCGGTGCTTGATACGCGGCGATCGTCGCGCCAAACACAACGATCGCTCCGAGGGTCAGCAGTCTTTTGGACACGTGAGGCACTCCAGGCACGTTAGGCACCTTTACTTCTTCGTCGCCGTCATCGCCGACGGCGCCGTGAACTTGATCGTGTTGCCGTCAACGGTGCCGCTCCACTTCTGCGTGCCGGCCGTCAACTCGAGATGCGCGCCGTTCAACTTGCCCTGCACTGCCTGCGAGCCGAGCGTGCCCGATACCACCTGGAAACTCTGCGTCAGCGTCAGCGCCCCATTGGGCGTGTTCCACGTCCCTGCCACTTTCGCGGGCACGATCCACAGTAGCGCCGTGCACCAGCTGCTCGAGCAGCCGTCCGTCACCGTCTGCGTCTCGTCGGCCTGCCAGTCTTCCATCGTGAAGGTGTTGGCGACGATGCGCGTGCCCGGCTTCAGGTCGAGGATCTTCGGCCGCAACTTCATGTTGATCGACGGCAGCAGGAACATCGTGATCACGCTCGCCTTCGAGAGATCCGTTTCGAACAGGTCGGCCTTGATGAACGTCGCGCGGTCCGTCACGCCCGCCGCCTTGGCGTTCCGGTTCGACAAGTCCACCATGTCCGGATTGAACTCGATGCCGAACGCACGGGCACCGCGTTTGGCGGCGGTGATCACGGTGCGCCCGTCACCCGACCCAAGGTCCATCACCACGTCGTCCTTGGTGACCTTGGCCATGTCGAGCATCTTGTCGACCAGCGCCTGCGGCGTCGGCACCCAGACCACGTCCTTGCCCGCCTGCCCAACCGTTGGCTCGAACGGCTTCTGTCCGGCAGCCGCCTGTGCGAACGCTGCGCTCGCGGTCAGGGCCAGCACCAGAACAACACTTGCAATCCGTCTCGTCATTGCCGCCTCCATGCGTAAGTCCCGGCGAAGGAGTATATGCGAGCCGGTCGCAAGCGCTGATAACAGGCGGATGCGAAACCGTGTGGCCTCCCCGACGGGCATTGAGGCGAGTCTCGCGCATGCGGAATCGACTCGCACGGAAGTGCAATGAAAGAAGGCAGGGTGGTGGTCAGCCGGTAAGATGGAGGGATGAAGACCCCTTCCGGCGAAGCCACTGGATTCTCTTCGCTCGGATTGTCGGCGCCGCTCGTCGCCGCCGTCGGCGCGCTCGGCTACGAAGAGCCGACGCCCATCCAAAGCGAGGCGATCCCGGTGCTGCTGTCGGGGCGCGACATGCTCGGGCAGGCGGCGACCGGCACCGGCAAGACCGCCGCATTCGCGCTGCCTCTGCTTGATCGCCTGCTCCAGGATCCCAAGGCCTCTCGCGGCAACGCCCGCGCGCTCGTGCT
>CAZBYY010000008.1:0-30547 GCA_964495855.1 uncultured Acidobacterium sp.
CGATGATCAGCGACAGCATCGTGATGCACGTGACCACGACGCCGAGCGAAATGCCCTCGGCATAGGCGGCCAGTTGCGGCACGAGCTGCCGGATCGGCTCGGCGAGCTTCGCTGCGATCGTCGCGCCGCCGTACGCGCCGGCCAGCACGCCGACCATGGTGATGCCGAACTGCACCGTGGACAGGAACTTGTTCGGATCGTGGGCCAGCGTAAGCGCGGCCTTCGCCCGCTCGTCGCCCTCGTCGGCACGCTGCTGCAGCCGCACCTTGCGCGCGGCGACCACGGCAATCTCCGACATGGCGAAGACGCCGTTGGCCAGGATGAGCAGGAAGATGATGAGGAGTTCGGTGCCTATCCGCCCATTCTAACCAGTCACACGCCGAAACTTACGGTCCGCGCCGTACCTCCTGAGAACCCTTGCGGATGAACTGCGTATAGTCAGGTATCCAATGCTGACGCTGTCAAACGTTCGAAAATCGTTCGGTCAGATCATCGCGGTGAACGGGCTTTCGCTGTCGGTTCGCAAGGGCGAGGTGTTCGGCCTGCTCGGCCCCAATGGCGCCGGCAAGAGCACGTCGGTGAGCCTGTCGGTCGGACTGCTCGCGCCCGATTCGGGCACCGTCAGCATCGAAGGCCACGGCGATCCGGCAGATCCGGACGTTCGGCGCAGGATCGGCGTCGCGCCGCAGGCACTGGCGCTCTACGAGCAGCTCACCGCGGAAGAGAACCTCCGATTCTTCGGCGAGATGTACGGCCTCTCCGGCGCGACGCTGGACCAGCGCGTCGCATGGTGCCTCGCGTTTGCGGGGCTCACCGATCGAAAGACGGATCGCGTCGAAGGCTATTCGGGCGGCATGAAGCGGCGATTGAACATCGCCGCTGCGGTGGTGCACGACCCCGAGCTGCTGCTGCTGGACGAACCCACCGTCGGCGTCGATCCGCAGTCGCGCAACAGTATTTTCGACAGCATCCTCGAACTGCATCGCCAAGGCCGCACCATCATCTACACGACGCACTACATGGAAGAAGCCGAGCGGCTCTGCGATCGCATCGCCATCGTCGATGCCGGCAAGCTGCTCGCGCTCGGCACGCTCGACGAATTACTGGCGACCCATGGCGGCCCGCCGACGCTGATCGTGAAGACGAACGGCGGCGAGCAACGCATGCAGACGGCGGATCCGCTTGCCGAACTGAATCGCATCGCCTCATCGTCGCCAATCAGCGAGTTCCAAATGGAGCGTCCGACGCTGGAGCAGGTGTTCCTCCACCTGACGGGGCGGAGCCTTAGGGATTAGGGATTAGGGACTAGGGGCTAGGGATCACAAATGAACGCCATGATTGCGCTCGCTACGAAGGACCTTCGTCTGCTGTTCCGCAACAAGGGACGCGTGTTCTTCACGTTCGTCTGGCCGGTGATCGTCACCGTGCTGTTCGGGTTTGCGTTCGGCGGGTCGAACGATCCGTCGAGCAAGCCGCGGGTGGCGATCGTCGATGACGACAACAGCGACGGCTCGCGCGCGTTGGCGAAGCGGCTCGAGGAGTCGTTCGAGCTGTCACCGATGAACCGCGCTGATGCGGAGAACGCAGTACGCCGCGGTCAGCGCACGGCGTACATCGTCATCACCAAGGGATTCGGCACGGCGTCGGATCGCATGTTCTACGGAGAGTCGCGACAGGTGGAGGTCGGGGTCGACCCGGCACGCCGCGCCGAGGCGGGCATGATCGAAGGGCTGCTGATGAAGCACGCGTCCGAGGATCTTCAGAAGATGTTCAACGACCCCGGACTGTCGACGCGCATGGTGGACAAGGCGCTCGCCGACATGCAGGGCGCACCCGCCGATCAGACGGCACCGGTGCAGCGCTTCCTCGGCGAGCTGAAATCGTTCGTGAACACGCCGCGCACCCAATCGACCGGTCAGCCGCGCGAATGGCAGCCGCTCAAGGTCGTCTCGAAGGACGTGACGCGCGAACGCCGCGGGCCCGAGAATGCGTTCGAGATCACGTTCCCGCAAGGCGTGATCTGGGGGCTCATCGGCTGCATGATGACGTTCGGCATCAGCCTGGTCACCGAGCGCACCCGCGGGACGCTGGTGCGCCTGCGCATGGCGCCGGTGACGCGCGCGCAGATTCTCGGCGGCAAGGCCCTCGCCTGCTTCACGGCGATCCTGATGGTCGAGGTCGTGCTGTTTGCGATCGCGTGGAACTTCGGCGTGCGGCCGACGTCGGTGCCGCTGCTGATCCTGGCGGGCCTGTCAGCGGCCGTCTGCTTCGTCGGCTTCATGATGCTGGTGGCCGGCTTCGGGCGCACCGAAGAAACGGCGTCGGGCGCGGCCTGGGCCGTGCTGATGCCGCTGTCGATGGTCGGCGGCGCGATGGTGCCGACGTTCGTGATGCCGGGCTGGATGCAGACCCTCGGCGTCATCAGCCCGGTGCGCTGGTCGATGCTCGCGATCGAAGGCGGCGTGTGGCGCAACTTCTCGCTGGGGGAAATGCTGATGCCGTGCGCGATCCTGGTCACCGTCGGCATCGTGTGCTTCACGATAGGAACACGCGCGCTAAAAGAAGCATAATCATCAGAGCGTGTTCAAGCGGAAGACTGAAGGGTCGGTGATCTGCACGTCGTGCGGCGTGCTGGTGGGCGTCAACGACCCGGCCTGCTACAACTGCGGACGCCGCAATCCCGGATTGTGGGGCTTCAGCCCCGCACTGCGCAGCCTTGGCAGCGATCTTGGCTTCGTCTCGATCGTCACCGCCGGCACGGTGATCATCTACGTGCTGTCACTGATCCTGTCGCGTGACGGCCTGCAGATGATGCTCGCGCCGTCGGGCCGCATCCTGTATCTCCTCGGCGCCAGCGGCGCGATGCCGGTGATCGCGGAAGGACGCTGGTGGACGCTGCTCACCGCCGGCTGGCTGCACGCCGGCGTGATGCACATCTTCTTCAACGTGCTGTGGATCCGCCAGCTCGGTCCGGAGATTGCGAATCTCTACGGCGCGGGCCGGATGATCATCATCTACACGATCGCGAGCATCATCGGCTTCGGTTTGAGCACCGCGATGTACGCCTCGCCGATCCACCTGCCGTTCTTCGGCGGCGCGTACCTGACCGTCGGCGCATCGGCGCCGATCTTCGGCCTGCTTGGCGCGCTGGTGCACTACGGCAATCGCACCGGCAGCAGCCACGCGCGGCAGGCGGGTTTGCAGTACGCGCTGATCATGGGCGTGATGGGCTTCATCATTCCCGGCGTCGACAACAGCGCGCACCTCGGCGGCTTTGCCGGCGGCTACCTCGCCTCGCTGCTGCTCGACCCCCTCAAGCCGGAACGCATCGATCACCTCGCCATCGCCGTGGGCTGCCTCGTGGTGACGTTCATCGCGATCATCTGGTCGGTGATCACGGCGCTGCCGCAGCTGACGTAGCTCGTGAGTCACCCCACGCCGTTCAACGGCAACGCGCCGCTGCTGGCGCTGGCGCCGATGCAGGACGTGACCGACGGGAAGTTCTGGTCGTTGATCCACGCGTACGGCGGCGCCGACATTTACTGGACCGAATACTTCCGGGTCCACGAATCGTCCGCGCTCGAGAAGTGGATCCTCAGGGACATCACGACCAACAGCACCGGCAAACCGGTCGTCGCGCAGATGATCGGCAACGACATCCCCTCGCTGATTCGAACGGCAAAGCAACTCGAACAGCTGCCGATCGCAGCAATCGATCTCAATCTCGGATGCCCGGCGCCGATCGTGTATCGCAAGTGCGCCGGCGGTGGACTCTTGAAAGATCCCGGACGCATCGATCGCATCGTCGGCGCGCTACGCGACGCGATTTCGATCCCGTTCACGGTCAAGACGAGGCTGGGATTCGAAGCGCCGGAAGAATTCGACGATCTGCTCACGATCTTCGCGCGCCATTCGCTCGATGCGCTGACCGTGCACGCGCGCACCGTGAATCAGCAGTACCGTTTGCCTGTGTACTACGATCGTATTCGCCAGGCCGTCGAGGCGATGGCGTGCCCGGTCATCGCCAACGGCCACGTCTACTCAGCCGAACACGCGCAACGCGTGCTGCAGCACACCGGCGCGCGGGGGCTGATGATCGGTCGCGGCGCGATCCGCAGCCCCTGGCTGTTCACGCAGATCCGCCAGCAGCTCCGCGGCGAGCCGGTGACCGTGCCGACCGGACGGGACGTGCTCCGCTACGTGCGCGCGTTGTGGGAGTCGCAGGCGAATTTCGGCAAGACCGAACAGATGCGCTGCGATCGCATCAAGAAATTCCTCTACTACTTCGGCGAAGGCGTGACGGCGTCGTTCTGGCTGGAAGTGCGATCGATGAAATCAGAAGCGGACTTCTTCCGCATCTGCATGGCCCACTTCGACCACGATGAGCCCATGACAATGATGCCGGTCCGACTTCCTGAACAAGATGGGCATCGCGCTGAGGGAAACCAAGGAAGCACGCGCTGCGACCATCAAGGTGAGGCTGGGCAAGCTTGATAACGCCAGCGAGACAATCTCACGCGGCTTGGACGAAGAGTCCAGGCAGCTGGCCGCGATTTGTAGACGACCCGCACGAACATGCGCACTCGGCTCGCTCGAGTGCACCTCGAACGCCTTCAGGGCGTGTTCATCGATGGGCGGTGACGACTACCATCGCTGGTACTCGCTCGGCACCGAGCTGCTGGATGCTCGCGGCAGGGCCTCGTTGAATGTCACGTAGTTCCTGGGTCGGGCCGATGCCTAGCGCTGTGCGCATGAGGAGAAGCGGCACCAAGAGGTTTCCAACAGCCGGACGCCGTCAATCAACTGGACTGAACTGAGGTGCGAAACCTCTGGGCATGGTCAGTATTCCTCGTGGCACGTGATGTTATGGCAAGCCTCGGTGCTCCGTGGATCGGCAGCTGTGAGCCACAAGTGCGGGCACGTCACGTACCGATCGGGGACCGCATGCTGTCGACGTCGCTGAGATCGAAGTCCAACAGGGTGCCACCATTAGCGAAATGCTGGTCGAATAACTGCCCGACTGTCCAGGTCGTCCCATAAGCCGACATCGGCTCAACGACCAGCCGGGCCGCAGTGCCGATGGCGGGCACTGCACGCAATAACTGCCGCGCGACCCGGAAGGCAACGATGCGGCCGCCGACTGCGGCGACAATCGAGACCACCAATGACTTGGCAAACTGCCGATCGAAATCCAGCCCATAGTGCGAGGCGAGCTCCGCGACCATGCTGACGCGGACCGCCGTCATGGCTGCGATGTCGACCAACGGAATTGGGATGAGGCCAACTGCCGATGCGTAACGGCAGTGCTTGGTTATGATCACCGCAGGCGCCGTCGCCCTTCCAGAAATGTGAGACATCGGCTCGACGTGCGCGGGTGGCAGTTGAGGAGACACAGGCTCAGGCGTCACGACCGTCGATCGACTCGACGCGCGTTTCTCCGGAGGTTTGGGCATGTCTGTTCGATAGACCCACTCCGCCGATGGTATCGACGGGGTGTCCCTAGTAGACGGCAGGTCGAACGCCGGTCGCTTTTTCGCCATAGGTTGCAGTCTGCGATACGTGCGCGCCGTCCAGGTAGTCGATCAGAGCCGCGTAATCCTCCGCGGCTCGACTCGCCGGCGCGTACTCCCAGATCGTCTTGTGCGCGGCTGCCGCGTAGGTCAGATCGATGCACTGGCGGATGCCTCGCGTGAAAAGCGCCGGCCCCGTTTCAGCGTCGGTCTGCAGCGCCTGCAGCACGGCCTTACTGGCGTGCGTGTTCAGATTCACCGTTGTCGGCACCACGGCGGCCAGGCGCAGGCACCTATCAGGCCATAGAGAGCGGATTTCTTTGACGCCGTCGAGCGTCTGCCGCGCGCCTGCCAGCGCCATGGTGTCCATGCCGACCGGCACCACCAGTTCGTCGGCACAGAGCAGAGCGTTATATGTCATCAGGTTCATGGCTGGCGACGAGTCGATCACGATGGTGTCGAAAGCCGTCGCTTCCTTCAAGCGGCGCGCGAGCAGCGTCTCGCGCTGGACAGTGCCGGCCAGCTGCGACTCGAGGGCAAAGGCCGCTGGGGTGGCAATGACCACTGAAAGGCCCGGCCGTTCGTCAGAGTCGATGATCGCCGCGCGCAGCGGCGCAGTGCCCAGCATTACATCCTTGATAGTCGCCGACGCCAACAGGCCCAAGATGTGGCCAACGTTCCCTTGGGGATCGGCATCGACAAGCAGAACACGCCGGCCTCGGGTCGCGAAACCGGCAGCAATCTGAACGGCTGTGGTGGTCTTACCCACGCCGCCCTTCATGTTAACGACGGCAATTGTGCGCATCGATGCGCTCATTCTAGGGGCAAGAGCACATAGGTGCAACCCCGCATCCATATGACTTGATCATGGGGTGCATACGCGGGTGTGTCCGGTCCGGGCTCGGTCTCCGCTGCCCTATTGCGGCGGTGGCATGCCCCTCATCAACGAGAAAGCGACGTTCACCGACAGCTGCATGTTGGTGTTGTTCTTTCCGACGACCGGCTTGCGGTCGTAGGAGGCGAGCAACTGGTTCTGCAAGCCAATGGCTCGACTGATCTGGATATTGAAGTCCAACTCGTTGTGTACCCAAAAGTCGCCGGCCGACGCGACGTTCAGATAGGCCACAGACTCACTGGACAAAGTCGCCCGGTCGTTAATTCTCCATCGCAACTCTGGACTGATGAATGCGGTGGGATACGAGTGCGCATCCATTTGATTCTCGTAGGTCTCGCCGAGACCGCCCTCAAAGGTGAATCGGAGGTTGGGCACGTTAAGCAGATGCGCGCCAAGCCCGCCACCGACAGTCACCAGCCCATTAATGCCCGCTAAGATGTCGTGCCAAAGCGCGAGATGCACCATTGGATACAGCGAACTGGGGGGACGGCCAGCACCGATCAACCGTGTCGCCGAGTTCACGTAGCCGGCCCTAGTTGTGCTGCCTTCGCTGTGCTGAAACTGACTGTTGGCAGTCGACTCCACTTCGAAGTGGGTAAACTGTTTGAGCCAGTCCAATGAGCCGCTCAGAGCCACCGACCGCGCGTCCCCACTGTAGGCCTGCACACCAAATCCGACCGTCAAGGCAGTCCATAGTGGCGCCGGGGTGGGGGCAGTTGTCGTGTCCGATGGTTGTGGGTGGCTAGCACTATCGGTAGGAGACCCAACTGAGGTAGCCGAGGACTGAGGCTGAGCCAATGCCGGGACCACTGCACAAAGGACGAACAAAACGGCACAGAAGGCCGAACGCAATGCTGGCATCCACTCACTCCTCGTCGAAATGCGGTCGCTAGATACTACGCCGGGTGCCTGGCCCGGACGACTTCATTGCTCCTGGACCGCTGCGCAGAGCCCACCGCAGGCAATGAACAGGAGATGGAGAGTGGAAAAATCGAGACGTTTGATGGCTGCCCCCTGACTCTCCTGTCCCAGGCAGGGCCATCTCAAGTGTCTCTACAACGCGAGACGAACGCGGCTATAATTTGCAGTCGATATTCGCAGCTCACCTTCTAGGAGATGTCAATTGAAGACTTTAGCCGAACTAATACGACCTTTAGTCCAATCAAGGTGGCTGCAAGCGGCTTGCTTGATTGTCGGACTCCTGGCAGGAGTCGACGACTTGATCGAGAAATGGTTCGGCGTCGTGGACTTGTTTCATCTTGACGTGTCACATGGCCTGGTTGCTACCGCGCTGTCTGGAGTGTTTAAGCCGTTGAAGGAGCTTCTCGACTATTTGGAAGAGCATGCAGAGCGAGGTGATGCTGCCTAAGCTTAAGCAGCAGACATTTCGATCAACTCGATGTGATTTCCATCGGGATCCGTGACATAGAAGAACCAGACATCGCCATGTTGGCGAGGCGCGCCGACGCACCTGACACCTTGCTCCAGCAAGCGCGCGTGCCAGTCGTGAATGCCAGTGACAGCCATCGCGAAATGAGTGCAGCCTGGCCGGTTCCAGATAAGCGGTCCGCCGGTGTTGCCCGGTGCGAACCAAAATAATTCGAGAGCCGCTCCGGGAAGAAGGAGCCACGTCACTCTGCCTTCCACGTCAGAACGCTCAGTGCCAAGCAGCGACTGGACGCGTTCCAGTGGAAGACGAAACGATAACACTGCCGACCCTCCGAAAGCCGTTTCGTAGAAGGCGACCGCACGGTCGATGTCGGACACGGTCAGTCCGATGTGGTGCACGCCACGGAGCTTCATGGCACGGCGCCCTCTCGCGCTTCGCCGCGTGTCGCGGTGAAGAAGACAGCTTGTCCCAACTGCCGGAGATTACTGACAGTCAACCCGGCCCGCACGATCATTTGCCTTAGGTCGCTGGACTTCATAAGACGGCGCGGCCATGCAGGAAAACGGTGCTGAGCATATCGAACCGGCTCCGACACGGATTCGACGAAGGTGAACCCGGTCAGCAGGCCTCCCGGCCGCAATACTCGGCAGGCTTCGGCGAGCACCAGACTCGCATCAGGCAACGCCTGCAGTGCGTCAGAGCAATTGATGGCAGCGATGCTCTCGCCCGCAAGGGGTAGTGCCGCTGCAGTGGCTCGCACCGGCGTGATGCCAGAGACGCCGGCCTGGCACGCCTCGAGCATGGGAAGGCTGACATCGACGGCTATTACGCGGCGCGCTCCCACCTGTTTGGCGACCATTTCCGTTCGGCTCCCGGCACCGCACGCCAGATCGACGACCATACCCTCGGGTGCCTGCAGCTGTTGCTCCAGGTATTGCTGTTCAATCTCGGGTGTGAGCAACCCGTCCCAATCCGCTGCCATCACTCGAACAAACCGGGGCCTGGATTCCCGTTCGTAGATCTGTACGATTTCCTCAGTAAACTCGATATCGCCTCTAAAATCAGCTGGCAACAAGTCAAGAACGGGCCCTCGAAACCGGTAGCTGTATTGACAACGCTCACAGACAAGCGCAGTGGCGCTCACGTCAAGCTTGCTTTGGCAGGCGGGGCACGCCAACGTCCGTAGCAAGTGGTCCACGGAGTCGTCGAATGCCGCACCGATGATCTCGGCACTCAGATATGAAGCCACGTAGCGTGACAGCCTCGGCGTGGTAGCCGAATCCGCGATGGTGAGCGCGGCCTGGCAGAGACGCGAGTCCGATCCGAGTATAGGGGTCAGGAGATCGGCCACCTCTCGGGCATTCCTCGATGTGCGGGCGATAAGATACACGAGCGCCTTGGGAAGGCGGGATCCAGCCGACGTCCCAGCGTGGGCTTTGGCGAGCAGTGCGCTTAGACGCGGCGCGGCTTCGCGGAGCAACGTAGGAACGCCGGCCGCGGGGCCGGCCGCATCTACTTCTGCGTCGCAGATCAGCACCAGTGCCGCTGCAGCTCGGTACGCTTCCGCCGACTCGAGTGCCAGGCGCTCGAGAAGCCACGGACAGGCGACGCCAGCTTGGGGCGAGACCTGCCCTTTCCCAGGGTGGGCGGGGTCTTCGTGCCACCACTGCCCGACAAGCGTCCGCCATGCCACCGCTTGCGGCAATGGATGCGTGGATTCAAGGAGCGCCAGAACTGCGGCGTCGATCACAAAGCGCGTCTCTGGCCCTCAGTGGGGGCGTCAGCAGAAACCAGACGCGCTCGGCGTTCGCCTGTCTGGACCTTCCACATCCCTGCGTAGATGCCGTCGCAGGCCAACAATTCGTCGTGTGTGCCTGACTCTTGGACCGCTCCGTCATCAAGCACGAAGATTCGGTCCGCCTGTCGTATCGTCGACAGTCGGTGCGCGACTATGACGGTGGTGCAGCCACGCGTTACTTCCTGCAGCGATCGCTGTACGACGGCCTCCGTAAGATAGTCAAGGGCCGAAGTTGCTTCATCAAAGACGACAATCGGCCGGTCGGAGAGAATTGCCCTTGCAATCGCGATTCGTTGTCGTTGCCCTCCGGACAACGACAGTCCACCGAAACCGATGGGCGAGTCATATCCCTGCGGCAAACCGAGAATGAAGTCGTGCGCCTCGGCGGCACGCGCAGCTTGCTCGACCGCCTGCCGACTTGCACCCGGCGCACCGTAGGCGATATTTTCGTGAATGGTTCCAGCAAACAGCGTGATCTGCTGCGACACCAGTGCGATCGATTGCCGCAGCGACCGCAAGTCGCATCCTCGGACGTCCTGGCCGTCTATACGCACACTTCCGGACTGCGTATCCCAGAAGCGCATCAACAGCTTGACGATCGTGCTCTTGCCGGCCCCCGACGCGCCAACGACGCCTATGGTTTGGCCAGGCTCGCATCGGAGAGATAGTCGCTTGAGTACGGGGCGCGACACATCGTATCCAAACACAACGTCTTCGAATTCAATCGATGGTCCAGTCGAAGCGCGTCCGAGAAGCGACTGGCCCGACTGAACAGCCGGCGCCGTGTCGAGCGTGCGCGTTACCCGCTCGAGTGACACGGCCATCTTGTGATACTGATCCAGCCCGACGCCCATGCGAGCCACCGCGAACAGCAGCCGCAATTGCATAAACGCGATGGTGTCGAGCGCCCCGGCGGACATCTGTCCTTGTGCAACGCGCGCCCCGCCCCACACAAGCGTGGTGACCACGCCTGACCCGGCCATCGCTTTTAACGTCGGCAGGTAGGCCGCTTCCACGCGTCCGGCCTCGATCGCTGAATCCATGAAGCGCTGGCTGGCGGCCTCGATGCGCTCTGCTTCTCTGTCCTGCCCGTCGAAGCTCACGACGGTGGCCATGCCCGTCACATTCCCAGCAACCATCGCGTCCAGCTGTTCGTGGTCGCGTCGGGCGGCAAGATAACGCTGCTGAATCGGTGAGATGAGCCGCATGGCGGCCACAACCAACGGCGGTAACATCGCGAGCTGCACAATAGCCATCGCCGGCGAAGCAGCCAACAGCGCGCCGGCAAGGACGGCAAGATTCCCGGTCATCTGAAAGAACGGGTCCGATCCTTGCTTGATAAAGCTATGAACTTGATTGAGGTCGCGGTCGAGCACGGCCATCCACTCGGTGATCTCGCGAGATTCGACTAACGAGATGTCAAGGGTCTGAATATGCGTATACAGATCCATCCGAAGGTCGTGCCGCACACGGTTGGCTAATTCGGAGACGGTGCGTTCTTTCCAGTACTCGAGCAGCGACGCCGCCAGCCAAAAGCCGACACTAATGACGCCGACACCGAAGAACCTAGAGGCAACCGTCGAAAAACCCATCCTCGCCATGAGCGAAGCGGAGCCCATGGTCGCAGTGTCAATGGAAAGGCCCATCAACAATGGGGGCACCATCTCTTCCAAGCCGTTCGCCAGCGACAGCCCGATGGCGCGTCGCCTCAGCGACGGATAACGATCAGTCGCTTTCCAAAGCCGGGTGAGCGGAACCGGCAATTGCAGCGCGGGCACGCGTTCTCCGCTACCCCTCCGCACTGGCAACTCTGTCGCGGAGTGTGTGCCAATCCACAGCATCTGCCTGTGGACTGCATTGCGCACCCACTGCTCCACGTCGTCAGCCGCGGTTGTTGCCGAGACGCGGAGCAAGATAGTGCCTGTTAACGGGTTCGCGCTGACGCTCTCCACACCGGGATGAGCTGCCAAATCTGCATCCACAGCGGCCGACAGAATGCCGTTATCCGCCAGGATCGTCAGCCCCAAGCGGAGCCTTCCTGGTATTACAGAAATGCGGCGAATTGGCCCCAAATACACAGAGCAAATGGCCCGAGCCTAGCGGCCGGGCCTTGACTTAGGACTTCTTCGCGACCGAGGCGCTCTTCGCCGCATCAAGCTGCGCCTTCAGCGAGTCGACCTGCGACTGCAGTTCGGCGACGGCAGGATCAACCTTCGGATCTCGTGGTGCTGAGGCATCCTGCTGCACTTTGCGAACTTCCTGCTTGGCAAACTCCCACGTTGAATTCACCATGGATCCAGCTTTGTAGCCCGCCCTGACAACTTCAACGATGACGGGACGCGCGACTTTTGCCACAACCACTGATCCAACCACACCCACTGCCAAATTTAACGTCCAACGCGGAATTACTGCCATTGCTTCTCCTCCAATTTAACGCAGCTCACTATGGACTCCTACCTTGCTGACCGTCCGTGCTACATGCTGGCCTTCTGAGGTTTCGACGTCACGTCCTCGCCTGGCATCGGTGCGGCAGATGCGCTCGCTGCCTTCTCGGATTGCGCACGAGCCTTGGCAGCCTTGAGAGCCTCAGCCTCTGCAGCGGCGTCCTCAATGTCTTCCCTAACCTGAGCCGATAAACGCTTTACTTCTTCATTAACCTGCAGACCAGCCCGCACCAATTCTAGCAGCAGAGGTCTCGCCATCGGTCGAACAACGGGCGCAAGCAGCACACCCAGGAAGAACATCAAAATAGACGTCAGCATGAATTTCAGTCAAGCCCAGTCAATTTATCGACCGGATGGTTCCTCGCCGGACGGTACCGGCGCAAGATGTGCCGTCTCAACCCTGGACCCGTCCTTGTTGATCTCAACGGCAGAAATAATATTGGGATACATCGTCATTGGCAGGTAGTTCCAGCGAACACCTACCACCCACAAACGATAGAAGTGTCCCTCGTGTAAGGTGGCTTTCAGGCCCTGCGGGTTAATCTTACCCAGGTAGAACGCGTATTCGTTCTCGTACTCTCGAGTCTTCGATGGATCGCTCAAATCGATCGCATGAATTAGATATCTGAGCGAGCCATCCGCATGCGAAATAGAGTTCTTGTCGGTAATCTGGACCTCATGAGGCCGGGGAACAACAAAAGCCAACGGCAGGAACACGAACCCCAACGAAGTCACAGCAGCAGCCAGCTTGTGGAATAGCGGCAGGTGCCAATACCGTCGAGCCGAGTGAGACCATGCAACAATCTGGCGTCCAACCGGTCGCGCTAAGTCGGCGTAGAGCAGGAACCGCTGATTCCACAGCCGCTGCAATTCGGCGCGCACCCGTTCAACTATCCCGCCCCCGGTCCAGCCTGCTGGTGGAGGGTGCAAGGCGGAAAGCAGTAACAAGAGATGGCGTGTGAGCTTGAGCGACAGTCTCACAGCTCCGATGACAAGCGAGAGCACCCACACCCAGAAACCAATGACGCTGAATACTAGATAAATAAGGAAGATAGCAAACTGCACAAACCGCAGGAACTCCCGCAGCGCCACCATCAAGGCCACAACCACGCGATCTGCTACGGACTTCGCACGGTCGTTCCCTATCTCGGCGACGACTGTGCCGCGATCGAGCGAGTCAGCACTACTCATGACACGCCGTCTATTCGAGCCTCATCCAGCGTCTTTAGGGTTTAGGCGAAGCAGCGTGCACGTGAGAAGGCTGGAATCCAATGGTCAGCCCGACCGTGATCGCCGACTGCAGCCCTGGCACGCCTTTGGGCACCAATGAGTCGTATTGACGCTTGAAGGCAACCTTCAGCCCAGCATGTTTAGTGATTTGCGACAGCAACGACGCTGAGAAGGTGTAGGTCTTGTCGTCCCCGTTCGATACGTCGATGTGATAGAGCATGGATTGCTCGAGACTTGTCGTCTTGCCCAGGCGCAGGACCAGGCTGTCAGTGAACGCAACGGCGTGCACGGCCTGACTGCCGAACTCCTGCCGCGATTGCTGGCCTAGCGCGAACGACCCGCCAGCCAATAACTTGAATTTCGCGGTATTGGCGAACTGATATCCAAGTCCTCCCTGAGCAAACGCTCGGTGGTCGAGACCGACAATCGGGTCGCGCCTGTAGTAGGCCGCACCCTCCGCAGCCCACCGTTTCTTGAATAGGTGGAGGTAGACATCCTGGAGAACCATGTCGTCCTGGACCTTGAACCAAGGAGCTGTTTCGACTTGCTTGTAGCGCGCCAGAGTGTAGTCGGCGTCGAACCTCACGAGGTCTCCGGAGTTGGTCGTATGCGCCGCAATAAGTTGGACCGATACGCCTTGGGAGTTAGAACTGCCGCGCTGCTGTGATCCCCCAATTGTCGCCTGCACACCGCGCTCTCCCGGTTGTGGCGACGACGACAACATCTGCATCGTCACCGGCTGGCCAGTATCAGGGGCCTGAGCGAACGCAGGACGTGGGACCAGAATCAGAGTCAGCATCGACAGTGCCAAGGGTCGCATTTAAGCTGTAGAATACTCGCTCCAGTTTCATTTTTCTATCGCAATGTTCAACAAGGCATAGTGTGAAGCTCGAGCAGGACATGGTGGCGGTTGTCACTGGCGGAGCCAGTGGAATTGGCGAAGCACTGGCTGCCGAATTCGTGCGTCGGCGCCTCCATGTCGTCTTGGTGGATATCGATACCGGTAGACTTGAGGAAACCCGCGCCAAGTTGTCGGGCGGGGCTTCTCGAATTTTCACTCTCTGCGCGGACCTCTCGCACGATGCAAGTGTCCAACTGCTCCGCAACGAGGTCGAGCGGAGGGTAGGGTCGCCTGACGTGCTCTGCGCAAATGCGGGCGTTCACGTAAGGGGAGGACCAATCTGGCTGACACAGTCGTCCGACTGGCAGTGGGTTTGGCAGGTCAACGTCATGGGTGTCGTGCGCAGCCTCCAGGCACTGGTGCCTGGCATGTTGCGCCAACCAGACCCGGGCCATATCGTCATCACTTCGTCAATCATGGGGTTTACCGGTGGCCAAACCTCGATCTACGGTACGTCGAAGCATGCCGTCACCCGCATCGCGGAGGGACTGCACCACGACCTGATCGGCCTTGGAGCGCCGATCGGCGTTACCCTGGTGTGCCCAGGTGCCATCGCGACCCAGTTGATGCTGTCCGAACGGAATCGCCCGGCACACTTGTCCGGGACCCTCGAGGGCGCGGACGGTCTGACTGGGCGAACAGCTGCGCATCAGTATTTTCAGACCGATGGCCGCGCGCCATCGATGGTCGCGGCTGCTGCCATCGACGCCATTGAGCGCAATCAGTTCTTTGCGTTTCCTGGTTCTGATGCAACGCCGCACTTGGAGGCTCGCTTGTCCGACATACGCTCGGGCCGGGCCCCGACGTTGGTGCCCTTGACCAAGACATCCGGAGCGTCTTGAAGTTCGTGGAGTGGAAAACACAGCGCGTCCTAATCACTGGAGGTTCCAGCGGGATCGGGCTGGCCATGGCGAAGCGCCTCGCGCCGACCGGCGCGGCCCTCACCCTGATGTCGAGAGATGCCGCGCGGCTGCAATCCGCCGCCGACGCGGTAGCCGCCTTGCAGCCCGCCGGGGCGCCCCGGGTGTCAGTGGTCTCGTGCGATGTCGCCAACGCGGAGTCCGTGGCGGCGTACTTCGAGTCCGCGTCACGCACCGCCACCGCTCCCACGACCGTCATCAACGCGGCCGGGTTGTCCAGGCCGGGCTACTTCCTCGAACTGCCGGCCGATGCGTTCACGCAGGCGATGGCCGTCAACTATTTTGGCATCGTCAACATCATCCGGCATGCCGTGCCTCCCATGCTGGCGAACCGCCAGGGAGCGATTCTCAACGTCGGTTCAGTCGGGTCTCTGATTGGCGTGTTCGGCATGGCCCCGTATTGCGGATCGAAGTTCGCGGTTCGCGGCCTGACCGAAGCGTTACGAAGTGAACTGGCGCCTCACGGCATCCGCGTGTGCCTGCTCTGTCCTCCGGACACCGATACGCCGATGCTGGCCGAAGAGAACCGCTACAAGCCTGTTGAGACGGCGGCGCTGTCCGAATCCGCCGGAGTGCTCTCGGCCGACACGGTCGCGGCTGCGGGCCTCGACGGACTCGCCCGCGATCGGGCGATGATCGTGCCGGGGTGGGAGGCGTGGTTCACGGTTCTCGCCAGCCGCCTGGTCCCCGGTGTCGTCGAGCGCGTCACGCGACGCATCATCGACAAGGCCCGGACTCGTCATGCCGCAACATAACGAACTGCTGCCGGCCGATCGGCTCCGCGAGCTCGAAGACGCCGTCGAGGCGCTGTTGCTGAAAGGGCAGCGCGGTTCCCTGCAGTCGATCGGCGCGGGGGAGATGACCTGTGTCCTGTCCTGGCAGGGATTTGCCTGCAAGCGCCTTCCTCCCATCACCGACGCGACCCGCCTCGAGCGGCATCGCGCGCTGATCCTCGAGTACGTCGATCGCCTCGAAGCGACCGGGATTGCCGTCGTCGATACGGCGGTCCAGATCACCGACCGCCACGGGTATGCGGTGGCGTATGTGGTCCAGCCGCAACTGGAACGGTCGACGCTGCTGCCGGTGGTCATGGCCTCGATGGAACCCCGCCCGGCTCGTGCGCTGGCGGGCATGGTCTTTGACGCGATTGAGCGGGCCAACGCCGCGGGTATCGGGCTCGACGCCAACCTATCGAACTGGGCGGTGCGCGACGGCCGACCGCTCTACATCGATGTCTCGACGCCGATGCTCAGAGACGCGGCCGGACACCATCGTCTTGACAGCGAACTGTTTGTCAGCACGATGCCGGTGTTGCTGCGGGGACTGGTGCGGCGCTACTTCGTCAAGGGCTTACTGGATCGCTACTATGTCCCGCGGAGCGTGTTCGAGAACCTTCTTGGCGACCTGCCGAATTCCGGTCTCGACGGGCTCACGTTGCCGCTGCTGGAAGACGTCAACCCTCGGCTGTCGACTCCACTGACGCACGCGCAAATCGAATCCTACCGGCGTGAAGATCGTCTGACGTGGGGACTGATCCGGTGGAGCCTCAGGCTCGAGCGGCGCTGGCGCCGCTGGGTGCGGGATGGGAATCCGCCTCACCTGATTCCATCCCATTTCCGCGACGCCGGCGACGTCTAATCGACCGCGCGCTTCGCTTCGGCAATCGATTCGGCGACAATGTCCATCGCCGTATCGATCTGCGCAACAGACAGTCGCGGCGACATCGATAGCCGATAGCGCGCCGCTCCGCGCTGCACCACCGGAAACTCAAGGCACGTCGCGATGAGGCCCCGCCGAAACGAGTACAGACCTGCCAGGCGCGAGTGCTGCTCGCGCCCGATCAGCACGGGCACAATTGGCGACGGCGCGCCGATTACGGTGAGCTCCCGGCTCGCCGCGGCTGCCCGAGCGTGTGCCACCCGCTCACCCAGGGTCGCGCGGAGCGCGTCTCCTTCGGGACCCGTCACGATCTGAAGGGCCGCGGCCGCGGCCGCGACTTGGACCGGAGAAATGGCCGTGGTGAAAGTGTACGGCCCTGCAAAGCACAGCTGCGCCCATTGCATTGACAACGTGCGCGAGGAAATGAAGCCGCCGTTGGTTCCAAAGGACTTCGAAAACGAGCCCACCAGGATGTCAATGTCGTTCATCACCTCCTGGGTGCCGAGCGTGCCGGTGCCCGACGGTCCGGTGCAGCCGAAATCGTGGGCGATGTCGACCAGTGTCTGGGCGCCATAACGATGCGCCAGCGCCACGACCTCGCGCAGATTCGGCGTGTCGCCATCCATTGAGAACAGGCCTTCGGTGATGATCAGGATCGCCGCCGACGGATCCTTGGCGCGCAGCTGGGTTAGCTGCGACTCCAGGTGATTATTGTCGAGGTGACGGAACACCGATACGTTCGGCGTGGATGCGTAGGCGCCCTGCTGCAGGCATTGGTGTGACAACTCGTCCATCAGCACATGGTCGCCCGGCCGCACGACGCCGGAAACCGCGCCGAACCCGGCCGCCCAGCCCGTGGGCAGAAGGAAGGCGTCCTGCCGGCCAAACAGCCTGGCGATCGATCGCTCGAGGTCGTAGGACATCTCGGTGTTCCCCATCAGGGGCCCCGAAGACGGCAGGTGCAGACCAAAGGTCTCAATCGCCTCGATGGCGGCGGCCTTCAGCCGCGCGTCCTGGGACAGCCCGAGATAATCAACCATCGTCAGGTTGACGCCGTCGACATACTGGTGGCACGAATGCCTGACTCGGCATTCAAATGCCGGCGGCTCCACGGCGCACAGCCCATACGGCCAGAGTCCTGCGGCGGCGCGCCGCTGGATCCATTGCAGGAGTGGCTCGTTGCGAGTATCGATGGGGCCGCTGGCTGGATAGAAACGCCCCATGTTTTTCTTGAGCAGCGGCTGAACCGATTCATCCTGCGCGTCGAAGTCAGGCCACGCACTGGCGGTTGAGGCAGAGTCCGGTTTGATGAGAGGCATAAGTGGTTCAGGAAAGAAGAACGTCAGCGTTGTCCAGCGTGCCAGCCGGCCGTGACGGGGTTAAAGCAGGCAGACTCCACGCATGCCAGCCGTTGACGACAGCCTCGATGGCTCCCGGTGAGGTCTCCAGTGCGGCCACCAGCCGGTCCGGCCGCACCAGGACAGCCGTGGCGTGATGCGAATCCATCCACTGTTGCACTGCTGCGGGAACGGTCTGCATTCGCACGAGGCCGAGCCGAACCAGCCGATCGCTGGCTGCAGGTGACATCCGCGCGCTGCCGAGGAGCGCAAAGCCATCACCGAGCACCGAGTCCAGACGGTCGGTGCGGCCTGCATCCAGCTGCGGGAACGGAATACCGGTCGCGTCGCCCGGCGCGCACAGGTCCTGGCCAATCCGATAGATCTTCTGCGTGAGCAAGTACGGTCCACCGTGAGCGCGGACCGCGGCGTCGCGTTCCGCGACTTGGACGCTGTCGGTCATCTGGATGTATTCGCCGAGCGCGAGGTCGTCGGCCATCACGGCCAACAGATGTGGCAGCCGCTCCGCCTCGTAGGTATCCAACAAGGCATCGGCCGCATGTCCGCGGCACACCGCGTTCAACTTCCACTCGAGATTGGCCGCATCGCGCAGTCCAGCGCACAGGCCTTGTCCCAGGAACGGTGGCATCTGGTGTGCCGAATCGCCGGCCAGCATCAGCGGGCCACGCCTCCAGCCCACGGCGTGGACCGCGTGAAAGGCGTAGACAACGGCTCGCTCGACGTCGTACGACCCCTCAGGCAGCCATCGACGCAGCCGCGTCTCGACGAACGCCGGCACGTCGAGATCGGCTACTTGATGATCATGAAGCATGAACTCGAATCGACGCCGGAAGCCGGGGAGAGGCACCATCGTCGCAGGACTCCCGGGGTCGCAATACTGGGTTGTCACCACCGGCAGCGGGACGTCGGCTCGCAGAAGGACATCGACGACCAGCCAGTCCCTGTCGCCGCCGAGGTCGTTGAGCGTGACGCCCATCGACCGCCGGGTTAACGAGCGAGCACCGCAACAGCCGACGGCAAATCTGGCGTCGACGCTTTTCTCGCCTGCAGCACTACACACGGTGATCGTGACACCCACGTCGTATGACTGCAGGCGCTCCACCTCGCTGCCGGTTTCCAGCAGAGCCGTCGGCTGGCGCCTCAGTTCATCTCGCAGGATCGATTCGAGTTCTGGTTGCCGAAAATAGTAGCCCGAGTGCCAACCTGAATGATCCCGCCCAGAGGGCGCGTCGAAGCGGAGCAGCACCTCGCCGTTCGTGCTGACGCATTCCATTCCACGCACCGGCTGAATCTTCGACAGCAGGCGTTCGGCAACACCGACCCTCTGGAAGAGCCGCATGGTCTCTCCGTCGAAATACACGGCTCGGGGCTGTTGGGAGATCTCGCGTGCGCGGTCGAACGCTACAACACGCAGACCG
Organism: uncultured Acidobacterium sp.; assembly: GCA_964495855.1. Lineage (GTDB taxonomy): Bacteria > Acidobacteriota > Vicinamibacteria > Vicinamibacterales > UBA2999 > 12-FULL-67-14b. The sequence goes on from CAZBYY010000008.1 coordinate 19,524, forward strand.
CGTCGGCTGAGCAGCAGCGAAAGCATGGCTCCGACCGGGCCACAGCCGATCACTGCTACATCGAACATTTGCGCTAGTATAAGTTTCGGGTTCACGTGCGTTCAAGCGCTATCATCTTTCCGACTTTCGCGGCCCGGCGGCCTGATGCGTCGGTGCGACTGTGGCCGCTGATAGGCGAGCGACTGGAGTATTGGTGGCAGCGTGCCCGGACCTGCGTAGATGTTGAAGACGATGCTGAGGCATTTCGGGCTGGACGCGAGCCGCTAACGGTATCGCAGACTCGCCAAGCCCATTACGCGTGTTTCATCGAAGGCGTGGCAGCGGCCGAGTGGGCCGCGGCACGCACCTCCTGTGCGGTCGTCGTTCCGCATAGCATGGGCCTCTTCGCCGGTTATCATGTTGCCGGTGCACTCGAATTTGAGGAAGCGCTGCAACTGATGGACCGTCTGTGCCTGATGCTGCACGAGCAGCGTCCCTTCGTTCCATGCAGCACGGGCGCGATCGCAGGTCTGCCGAGAATCGCGGTCGACGAGCTGCTGGCGTCAGCCCTCGCGCCGGTCTGGATCGCGGACTGGTATGACGACGATGTTTTCCTGGTGAGCGGATCCCAGCATGCCGTTGAGGACATTCTGGAGCGGGCGGCGGCTCGAGGCGCGACCTATACCAAGTCCACGCCGGCGACGGCTCCGTACCACACGCCTGAATTGGTGTCGTTCGAAGAAAGTGCGCGCCAGTGTCTTGCGGGCGTGATCGTCTCGCCACCGCGCATCCCGGTGATCTCATCGATTGATGGCCGCGTTAGCCGGACCGCCGACGACGTGCGTCGGGAGGTCGCTCGCAATGCGTGTCACCCGATGAACTGGCGCGCCGCCATCAAGATGTTAGCGTCGAACGCCTTTCGCGTCGACACGGTGGTGGAGTGCGGCTCGAGCGTCAGCCTGACTGAAATGATCCGGCATCATCTTCCCATCGACTCGGCGCCCGCTACCATTGCGGCGCTGGCGCGCGAAACCGTCATGCCGTGACTGTCAGCCACCCTGCCTCTCCTGAGGGCATGATCGTCTGGGAACAGCAGAACGCGCTTGTGAGATTGACGCTTCACCGGCCGAGCTCCGCCAACGCCTACACGGCTGCGATGCTGGCGCAGCTCGACGAGTCACTGCACCGAATCGAAGCCGACCCCGATGTCGCGACGGTGGTCATCACCGGTGCCGAGAAATGGTTTTGCGCCGGCGCCGACCATCGTGAACGCGACGCCCGCGACTGGCGTTCGGTCGTCGAATTGCCCAGCGCCCGCGTGTTTCAACGTCTGGCCCGGTGCCCCGCGGTGACCATTGCCGCCGTGAATGGTGCGGCGGTCGGCGGCGGACTCGAGCTGGCGATGGCCACGGACCTGCGAATCGCATGCGCGACGGCGACGTTTGCACTGCCCGAGCTGGAACTCGGCCTGCTGCCCGCTGCGGGCGGCATCGACCGCCTGCCTGAACTGGTTGGACCGATGGCGGCACGACAACTGATCCTCGGTGGTGTAGTGTGGACCGCGGACGACGCATTCCGGCACGGCCTGATTCTGGATGTGGCGCCTGACCTGGCGGGTCTTCAGCAGCGTGTAGCCGACTACGCCGACCGCATCGCGACCCGGGACGTCACCGCACTCCGCTTCGCGAAACAGCGACTGAGCAGCGGCGTGCAAATGAGCACTGAAGCCACACGGCTGGTCCAGGCCCTGCTGGTCGCCCGGCATTCAAACACAGAACATAACCAATGACCGATCTCTCCACGACGCCCCGACCGCCCGCCTTGCCCGTTGCCCACTTGCTGGAGGTCAGTACCAGCACGCCGTCGCGGTCTTACACACAGGAGCAGATCCTCGATTGGATGCAGGAAGACGATCCGAAAGTGCATCGTCTCTTTCACAACAGCCACATCGAACGGCGCTTCCTGGATCTGCCGGAACCGGTCGGCGGTGAGATTCCCGAGGAATCAGCGCAGGACCTGACTGACAAGCATCTCCGCGGTGCCTTGAGCATGGGGCAAGAGACCATCGTGTCGGTGCTGGCGCGCCGGAACATCCCGATCGCTGACGTCGACTTCCTGGTGTGTGTCTCGAGTACCGGGTTCCTCTGCCCGAGCATCTCGGCCCACTTGACCCGGTCGCTCGGCATGCCCAACAACATGCGGCGCGTCGACATCGTCGGCATGGGCTGCAACGCCGCGGTGAACGGCCTGCAATCCGCGACCGCAATGGCTGCGGCGCGGCCCGGTCGCTACGGCTTGCTAGTGTGCCTCGAAGTCTGCTCGGCCGCCTACGCCCGCAACCGCAAGATGTCGACCGCGGTGGTGAACTCACTGTTTGGCGACGGCGGAGGCGCCTTGCTGATCCAGGCGTCCCGGTCCGACGCGGCCGCCGCCGATCCGGCGCCCGCCGTGCTCGACTTCGAGCCGTTCATCCTCACCGATGCGATCGATGCCATGAAGTTCGAGCTCGACGAGGGGAGGCTCTCGTTCTTCCTCGACAAGAACATTCCGCATGTCATCGGCGAGCACGTCGCGATTCCCGTCGATCGATTGCTCTCTCGTCACGGGCTCGACACGACGGCCATCCGGCACTGGCTCGTGCACTCCGGCGGCAAGAAGGTCATTGACGCCATCGAGCGGCACCTGGAACTGCCCGCCGACGCGCTCCGGCACACGCGTGGCGTCTTGCGGCAGTACGGCAACCTGTCGTCGGCGTCGGTGCTCTTTGCCCTCGAGCGTCTGCATCGCGAGGGCGTCGCTCGCAAGGGTGATTTCGGAGTGGTGATCGGGATGGGTCCGGGCACGTCAATCGAAACAGCCTTGATTCGCTGGTAGCGCTCGATGGCCTCCCTGCCACCGGGCCCGCGCGAATCGCCAAACCGGCAGATCGCGCGATGGACCCGCCAGCCCACGGTCTTCCTCGAATCGGTTCAACGCGAGTTCGGCGACGTCTTCACGCTGAGGTTCCCCGGGTATCCCCCGTTGGTCGTCATCAGCCGGCCTGATGACGTCAAGGCCGTCTTCACGGCAGCCCCGACCGTGGTCGAGCAGGGGCCTTTCCCTCCGTTCATGCGCCCGCTGCTCGGGGATCAGTCGCTCTTCTTCCTGGAGGGCGTACCGCACCAGCGCGAGCGCAAACTGCTGATGCCCGCGTTTCACGGCGAGCGGATGTTATCGCACGCCGAAACCATCCGCCGGATCACCAGGACCGCCGTGGAGCAGTGTCCCCGGAACCAGCCGTTCCCGCTGGCGTCGATCGTGCGCGACATCTCGCTCAACGTGATTCTTCAGGTGGTGTTCGGCATCGGCGATGCCGGCCGGCTTCACGTCCTCCATCGGCTGCTGGCAGGCCAGTCCGATCAGGCACGGCGCACGCGAAGTGTGTCGTCGCTGTTGACGACGATCGCGATGCTGCTGATTCCGGGCCCGACGCTCGATTCGCTCTATCGGTGGAGCGGCCGCGGGCTTGACGGTTCGGGCCGCCTGGACGTGAGCGGCCTGTTTCCCTGGCGGACGGCGGTCCGCCTGCAAGCCAGCATGGATCAACTGCTCGCCGAGGAGATCCGGCGCCTGGACCATGGGGCTCTCGAGCATCGGGACGATATTCTCGCGACCATGGCGCAGGCGATTGACGAGGACGGGACCCGGATGAGTCCCGCTCACCTCCGCGATGAGATGGTGACCTTCCTGGTCGCCGGACATGAAACCTCGGCGACCGGACTGGCCTGGTATTTTGATCTGGTGCTGCGGCGGCCGGACGTGCTCGCGAGGTTACGCGCCGAGCTCGATGAGGCCGGAGGACCTGCGCGCGTCACGCCCCAGCAACTCCAGCAGCTGCCGTGGCTCGATGCGACGCTCCGAGAGACGCTCCGGCTGCGACCGGTCGTCCCACAGCCGGCCCGTCGACTGCTTCAGTCGATGCCGCTCGACCAGTGGATTCTGCCCGCCGGCACCGTCATCCTGCCGTCCATTTACCTGGCGCACCGGAGGCCCGAAACGTATTCGGCGCCAGACAAGTTCGAGCCCAAACGCTTCCTCGAGCAGCACTTTGGTCCCAACGAATTCTTCGCGTTCGGCGGCGGCACCAGGCGCTGCATCGGGATGAGTTTTGCGATGTTCGAAATGAAGCTGATCATCGCGACGCTGCTCGAGCTGAACCTCAGCCTCGCCGGCCCGCCCGCCGGGGTGACTCTGAGAGCCATCACCATGGCGCCCGATACAGGCGTTCCCGTGGTTATCGAGGGGTGAGCGCCGGGATCGCATCCCAGGTGCGAATCTGCTGGTTCTCCGGGCGTGCCCAGGGACTCGGATCCGCGACCGGGAACTTGAAGAAATAGACCGCACGCACATCGCCGCCTTCGTAGATGCCCGGGAAGGTCGGCTCACAGCCAAATCCGCGCATGTACGCGATGAGGTCCGACAGCAGTGGCCAGTCCAGCTGTGAGAAGTATTCCTGGCAGGCGGCCGACTCGTACATCCAGAGGATCACCTTGCGCGCCTTGTCGGTCTGGGTGTACTCGAGCATGTCCGCCCGCCGGCACCACGGCTCACCGAACTGGTTCGCGATGATGTCCTTCTCCTCGGGCCGGTTGAGGTAGTAGTAGAGCTTCCGCAGCACTTCGGACCCGGTGTACTCGAACGAGATCCCTGGATTGAGCGAGTAGTTGGACAGTTCGATTGTGTGGGGCGCCAGTCCGAGGCGCTGGAAGTCTTCGGGCTGGAACGGAAACCGAAAATGAAACTGGTAGGTTGGCGGGCCACTGGGCGCCACCTTGATCACAAAGGCGGCTCCCGTCTCTTTCGAGGATCGAAGGGTATTGGGCTGCCACTTCGGATAGACCGTGTCGAACACGGTCCGCACCGGCACGAGCCCGTCGAGCGTCCGGTCGTCAAGCCGTCTGAAGTGATGGTGATTCACTTTGGCCGTGAGGATGCGATCCCTGGTCAGATTGAATCCGACGAAGTTGTTCATCGGTCCGTCGCCAGAATCGAGGGCGCGACAGCGGCTGACATAGTCCTGCACTTCGGGCCGCTGCCACATGCCCATCACCACCCGTTCGAGGTCGTAACCCATCCCTAGACCTTTCCAGTCTGCATCGGCTCGCTCACCGACACCAGAAGCGGCAACCGGCGGGGTCCGCGCACCTGGCCCTGGCTCCACGCCACCTCATGGTCAGCGTCAAGCGTGAAGGACTGCACGCGGGCCAGGAAGCATTCCAGCGCGACACGGAGTTCCAGGCGCGCCAGGTGCGAGCCAAGGCAACGATGCGCGCCAAGTCCGAACGCCGCATGTCGATTATCGACGCGATCCAGTTTAACCTCGTCGGGATCGGGGAACTTCGCCGGATCGCGATTGGCCGCCGGAAATGGCAGCAGCACCCACTCGCCGGCCCGCAGCGAATAGCCCTCGAAGACGCAGTCTTCCTTGACGACCCGGGCCATCGTCACCGGGGCGTAGGCGCGCAACAATTCCTCGACGGCGATGGGTACGCCCTCGGGGTCGTTGCGCATGCGCTCCGCGTCGGCGGGATGGCGAGCGAGGTGCCACAACGCGGAACCAATCGCGCTCCAGGTCGTGTCGACGCCGGCCAGCAGCAGCAGCATGATCGTGCCGGCGACATGGCCGTCGGACAGCGCGTGGCCGCCAATGGTCGCCGACAGCAAGTAGCTGATCAGATCGTGCGAGGGCTTCGCGCGACGAGCGGTAATCTGTTCGGTGAGATAGCGATCGAGACGATCGCGGCCCGGTTGCTGTGCCGTCGGATCTTCACTGACGATTTCCAGCAGATCATGCACGAACCCGAGAATCAGCTCGTGGTCAGTGTCGGGGAGTCCCAGCCACTGCGCCATCACGGCAACGGGGATGCGCCTCGCATATTTAAGGGACGCATCGAAAGGCGACGTTCCGGCCGGCAGGTTCGACAACAGCTGCTCGCAAATCGCTCGAACCTTCGGCTCCATCACCTCAACGTTGCGCGGGGCAAAAACCGGTTGCAGCAGGCCGCGCGCCTCGCGATGGAACGGCGGATCGCTGGTAATCGGCGGAGCCGAACCCACCGGCGCCACGCCCTTGGGGGGAATGGTGCTCACGACCACGCTGCGGCTCGTGAAATGGGTGGTGTCGTAGGCAACCGCTCGAACCAAGTCGTGCGTGAGCGGCACCCACATCCCGCCAAACCGTTCGCTGTGAGCCATCGGACAGCGGTCGCGCAGCGACTGCCAGATCTCAGGCGCCGAGGCGTTGTAGTCGGGATCGGTGTGGTCGAAATCCGTGGCCCAGTCGCGGACGGGTCCGTAAACACGTCGCATCATACGGTCGGTTCTACCTCGAGTGTCAGGGCGAATTCCGGACAGTTCCTGACCGCAAGCTCCGCGGCGGTCTGCCATTCCGGACGGACGATTCCCTGATCGAATACGACGCCCTGGCCCAGGTCATCGACGCCGCACAGCTGCGGAATAATCGCGCGGCAACGATTGTGCCCCTGACAACGAGAGACATCGATTCGGAGTCGCATCTGGGTAGCTGCCATCTAGGCCCTTTGGGGACCACTCGCAGAGGCGTCCACGAACGGCCTTCGACATCGCGACTGATCGAGATGATCATAAAGCAGCGCGTTCGTCCTCGCAATGGCCGACCGCTGCACCGCGGACCCGTGTCGACAGCACACGCAAACCGTCGTGATGGCAAAACCGCGACGGTAAGGCGATGGCGATCTCTGTATGGAGGTCAAACCCATTGCACGCCACGAAACACACCTGGTCCGCGAGCGGCGGGACGAAATACGCGCTGGTGGCGGCAAAGTCGGCACAGGAAAGAGACGCGCTTCGGATCCGGCCGAGCTGAGACAGCGTGGCCGTGAACTGGTAGCGCCCCTGTTGGTGTTGTTGCTCGAGCAGATCCGCCAGGATGGCCTGCCACTGATCGAGGCCCGTCGCCGCCGCCTGCTCCAGAAAGCTCAGCGGGATGACCTCCTGTCGTTCGTACAGCTGCCGAATAAGTTGCAAACCGAAGGAATCGCTGCGCGCGTCTGGCGTCATTTCCACAAAGAGCGGGCTGAACATGTTCCCGGTGGTCTTCTCGGATGACGCATGCCGGCGCAGGTCGCAGGGGATGTTGAAGCGGACTCTTGCCTGCCGGACGGCGGCATCGTCTCCGGCGTTCTCGCGGGCGAGCGTGTTGAGCGTTGCGGCGATCACGCCCATTACGTGACTCTCGAGGCGCTTCGGGATCGTGACGCGCTGCCAGTGAAAGGTCGTCCTGTCGTCCGCTGGTCCCGGCCTGCCGAGTGGATGCAGGGCATCTGCTGGCGGTCGCTGGCGCGTGCGTCCTGGCATCAGCCGCTGCGCGACATCGGCATCGATAATCGCGCTGGCATGACCTACCGGCGTCTCACGCCGCAAGGCCGACATGCAATCGTTGGCCCACGACAACGTGCCGATGCCATCCATGACGGCATGGAGCGAGCGAAAGATCAGGAACGTCCTGGTGTCTCGTCCGATGACCAGCAGGATTTCGCAGGTCGGACCAGAAAAGGGATCCAATGGTGCGCCGAGAAAGGGCGCCGCTGCGTCGCTGTATCCATCCCAGTCGGGCGCGAGGATGCGGGTGATTCTCGGTGGCCGGCCCGATTGCCAGCACAAAGGCTCACTGCCGTCCCCAAGCGTCAGAGTGGATCCGGGATTCGCGGCGCTACAAGTGTCGAGGGCTCGCTGCAACTGCGCCACGTCCAGCATGCCGCTGCCTTCGATGACCAGCTGATTGGCAAACGGCGGGTTGAGGATTGTGTTGGCAATAAACAGTCGCTCAATCGGCGACACTCGGCGCACGTACGTCGGTCCCGGCATACAAGAAAGATGGTATAGTCCTACTCATCTTAGCTCTGTCGATAGTCGGAGGTCCTGCCGGTGAAAGAGCAAATTATCGAGTCGATTTACGCAGTGATCGACGAGACCAACCGGCTAGCACTAGATGATCGGCCGCTGACCAAATCGCTCGACAGCGTCCTTTCCGGTAGCTCCGGCGAGCTCGACTCCCTCGGGCTGATTCGATTCGTCACCGCCACTGAGGAGCGAATCAAGTCCACATTCGGCAAGTCGATCGTGCTGATCGATGACCGCGCACTGTCGCAGGAAATCAGCCCATTTAGCTCTGTCGCCGCTCTTGCCGCTTACATCGAGGTGCTTCTCCGCGAGCCTGCGTGATGGAGTGGGAGAAGCACCAGGCACCGGTTGCGCTCATCACCGGGACGAGTCGCGGCATCGGCCGGCACCTCGCCGAACACCTGTTACGCGCCGGATATTGCGTCGAGGGGTGCAGCCGCTCGCCATGCTCCCTCGAACACCCGAACTATCACCACCACACCACGGACATCTCGTCCGAGCCTGACGTCGTCAAGATGTTCCACCTGATCCGTCAACGCCACGGCGGACTGCAGGTGGCGATCAACAACGCCGCGATAAATCCGACGCTGTCGCTGGCAATGTTGACCACTTTTTCGAAAGCACAAGAGGCGATCGCGACGAATGTTCTCGGGACGTTTCTCGTGTGCCGAGAATCGGCCAAGCTGATGATGCGCACGAAATGGGGGCGGATTATCAACCTCGGATCGATGGCCGCCAAGCACGAAGTCGCCGGAGAAGCGATCTACACCGCATCGAAAGCCGCGGTCAACGCGCTCACGCGCGTGCTCGCCAAGGAGCTGTATCCGCACGGTATCACGTGCAATGTCATCGCTCCCGCAGCGATCGACACTGAGCTGACGGCGCAGATCAACCCCGCGGCCCTGCGCGAGTTACTCCGGCGGAACGCGATTCCGGAATTCGGCAGCCCGGCGGACATCTGTGCCGCGGTCGACTCGCTGGTCCGACCCGACAGCGCCGCCATCACCGGGCAGATTCTCTATCTTGGCGGAGCCTAGCGTCATGATCGCGACGACAGCGCATGGCCTTCGGGAGCGACCGTGATGAAGGCGGTGGTCCGTGAGATCGCAATTCATCTTCCGGAACGGGAGGTCACCAACGCTGACCTGGGTCGGGACAACCCTTCGTGGGACATGAATGCAATCGGCGAGAAAGCGGGCGTCAAGAGCCGACGAATCGCCGGAGAGTCGGAGACGGCGTTTGATCTGTCAAGAATCGCCTGCGAAAAGTTGCTCGACAAAGCCGGCTTGTCAAAAGACGCAGTCGACGGAATCATCTGCTGCACACAGAGTCCCGACTACGTGATGCCGTCAAACTCCCACCTTCTTCATGGTGCGCTCGGCCTGCCGGATTCGGTGCTCGCCTTTGACTTTAACCTGGCTTGCTCCGGCTACGTCTACGGCACGGCGCTGGCGGCGTCGCTCATCGAATCGGGAGTCGCCGAGAACATCATGCTGGTGACGGCGGATACCTATTCGAAGCACATCCATCCGAACGATCGTTCGGCGAGGGTCCTGTTCGGCGATGGGGCGGCGGCGTCCTTGATTTCCGGTGCGGGAAGCGGGGGACGGGTGGTCGGCGCCAGGCTCTGCTCACGAGGCAAAGACTTCAACAAGTTCATCATCCCGGCCGGAGGGCAACGCCTGCCAGCGTCAGAGGCGACCAAGGCTGAAACCACCGATCGAAGCGGCAACACGAGATGCGCTGAAAACATTCAGATGGACGGCCTCGGGGTCCTGTCGTTCGTCAATTCCGCGGTCCCGCCTCACGTGAGGGCTTTTCTCGCTGAGCACCACCTGACGCTAGCCGACGTTGATCTGTTCGTCTTTCACCAGGCCAGCAAGATGTCGCTCGATTCACTCACGAGAATCCTCGGCGTGCCGCCTGAGAAGGTGTATGTCAACATGGAGCAGACTGGGAATCTCGTCTCAGCATCGATTCCCGTGGCGCTCGCTGATGCGCTGCAGCGCGGACTCATTCGGCGCGAGGCGACCGTGCTGTTGTGCGGATTTGGCGTGGGACTGTCATACGGGAGCGTGTTACTTAGCTATGGGAACACCGCATTTTCGCAGCCGGCCTGACACGGGCACGAACGTCAGGATCGACATCCAATGATCTACCCGCCAATTCAAGCGCGCCGGGCTCTTTATGCCCGGTTGCTGAACCAGACCCTGCTGGTGCGAACACCGACCCGCTTCGGCGAGCGCGGGCACTCGTTCCTCTACGCATGCGGCAATGCCGTCGTGCGCACTCCGTCGCCCGACGAAGAGATCGAACGCGAGGCGGTGGCTTTTCGAGGCGATATGCGTGCCGTCCTTGCACCACCCGGACCGGAGTCGATGGTTCCGAAAGATGGCGCCGCCGATACATTTAAGGCCGCCATCCAGCAGATGCACGAGGCCGGCCACTACTCGACGTTGCTGTTCGAAGGGTATGTCGCCGATTCCGTAAAGGAGCACGCGCCGATGGTTGAATCGCTGGCGCAGGAGTTTACGGCACGAGGACTCATCGTGCTTCGGCCTTCCGGCCCGGTCTCCGACACCTGGAACAACAAGACGCGCTTTGTGAATCATATGCGGGAGTTCTACGGACCCGAGGCGACGCCTCCAGGGGACGTGTTACCCGTCGCGCCGGCCACCGAGGTCATCTCGAGGGCCAAAGCCCGGTTGCAGGTGGCCGGACGGGTGGTTCTGAAAGTCACAGGCTTTGGGGGCCTGGGAAACCTGGTCGTGTCTCAGGCCGACGTCGATACCGGCTCGATCGACTCGAAGATCGGTCGCTTTCTCGAGAGCCGGCCGGACGTCTCGGACGTCCGGGTCGAAGACTGGGTGAGCTGGAATCAAACCCTCTGCGCATCGTTTTTTATCGACGAGAAGGGCGAGCCGATACCGTTGGAGGTGTGCAGCCAGCTCCTCACAAAAAATACCGGGTTTCTGGGCGGCAGCTCCCATACCGGACTCGCGCTCGAGGACCGCCAGGCGATCCAGGATCTGTCGATGCCGTTTGTGAAGATGGTCGCTGCCGATGGCATGCGGGCGTTCATGGCGGTCGATGTCATACTCAGCGACCCCAGCGGCCGGCCCGGC
>CAZBYY010000009.1:0-30351 GCA_964495855.1 uncultured Acidobacterium sp.
CGATCGAAGGCCGCATGCCGCAGAACACGATCGATGCGCTGAAGGCGATGGGCCACAAGGTGCGCGTGCTGCCGGGCTGGGGCTCGATCGGCCACATGCAGACGATCAAGATCGATCCGGTCACCGGCGCGATCACCGCCGGCGGCGATCCGCGCCGCACCGGCTACGCGATGGGATATTGATGAAAGCACGCTCGTTCAGTCACGTTGGCATCACCGTCCGTGATTTCAACACGTTCGTCCGTTGGTACTGGGATGTGTTCGGCTGCCCGCTCGTCGGCGTATCGGATTCGCCGACCGAGCGGGTGCGCACGTTCTTCGGCGTTGAGGCCCCCGCGCCCAGCTGCAAGATCGGATGGATCCGCGTGCCTGGCGGAAGCGTGCTCGAAATCTTCGAGTTCAACCCGCAGCAGCCAATCGCCCCGGGTCCGTGGAACCGCGTCGGCATCACGCACTTCAGCATGAACGTGCGCAACACGCACAAGTGGCACGCCTATCTCAAGAGCAAGGGCGTCGAGATCGTGTCCGAACCGGCACAGTCACCAAACGGCGGCCAGTGGTTCTTCTTCATCAAGGATTGCGACGGCAACCTGATCGAGTTGATGGACCTCGGGATCAACTACCACATCCTGCGCTGGCTCGGCCCGTTCGGCGCGTGGCTCTCCCGAAATGGCTGGCTGCTGCCCGAGCACTTGATCTACAAGAAGTATTACGAGCCTACGCCTGGGAAGTAGCCGGTGGCGGCACGTGCAGGAACTGGAACGATAAGTTCGACACCAGGCAGTAGGCGATGAAGTAGTAATAGCCCGGGTGCAGCCTGGCATCCAGGTTATCGAGCGCGTTGCCCGCCATGAACGCAATGAACACGCCGACGGCGAAGACATCCGCCATCGCCCACTTGCTCGCCGATCGCACGAACAGATACAGGCGGTACTTCGTCGTCGGGTTCTTCACCCACAGGATCACCGCGAGCAGCCCGGCCTTCAACATCGGGACCACGATGCTGAAGAACACGATCAGCCCGGCGACGAAATAGTTCTTCGAGTCGTAGAGACGCTGCGCGGCGCGCAAGATGCTCTGCGTCTCCTCGAACAACGGCTTCTTCAACAGCGGCAGCGTGGCGGTGATGGTCAACGCGTCACTGCGCAGCCCGGGCACGATCAGGATGAGGGACACAATCGTCAGCCCGAGCGCGATCCAGTTGCGGGTGGTCATGCGGGGCAATCTAACAGGCAATCGGGCCACAGGCAATCAGGCCAGCCGGACAACAGGCCGGCAGGCGGTAGACTTCAGCCAATGCGGTCAATAGCGATCCTCGGCGTTTTGTTCCTGTTTCCCGGTGCACAGCCGGCAACCCCGTCTTTTGTCGGCATCACGTATTCAGAGCGCACCGTGACCGAACCGCGGCCGCTGCGTATGCATGTCGCGCAGATCGACCTCGCCGCGAAAGGGCTGCGGTTCAAGGTCTCGCCACCGGGCGGCGACCGCGAGGTGGTGCGCGAATCAACGCTCGAGTTTCTGCGGCGGGAACACGCCCAACTCGCCGTCAACGCGCACTATTTCCTGCCCTTTCCGTCGCCGGACCGAACGGCCTGGGTCATCGGCCTCGCCGCCTCGGAGGGCATCGTGTTCTCGGCGTTCGAATCACCCGAACAGAACTTCGCCCTGGTCACGGACGCGCCGGCGATCAACATCGATCGGGACAACCACGCCACCCTGGTGCATCGCGATCCGGCGTACGCCGATGGCACGCACGTGAAGGAGCACGTCACGCTGTGGAATGTCGTCGCGGGATCGTCACAGATCGTGACTGACGGACGCGTGACGGTGCCCGTCTATCGCGACGCCGATCACCCCGACGGCCAGCTCGAGCCTGGCGGCCCGACCAATTACTCGAATGCGAAGGCTTGGGCAGACGCTACGACGGCTCGCACCGCCATCGGCCTGTCACGCGATCGACGCACGCTGACGCTGTTCACCGTCGACGTGCGCGGCGGCAGCGAAGGCATGCGACTGTCGGAGGTTGCGAAGGTGCTGATCGGCGACTTCGGCGTCGCCGACGCCTTGAACCTCGACGGCGGCGGATCGACGACGATGGCGATGGAGGATGCGAGCGGCCGCCCCTCCATCGTCAACGTGTCTTCAGACAATCCGTCAAGCCGCGTTGTCGCGACGAGCCTGGCGGTGTTTGCTCAGCGGCGGGACCGGTAGGCCTTCGACTGCGCCTCGACGAGGTCCAGCAGGTTACCCATCGCGAGGTTGACATCGATGAGGTGCAATCCCCAGTTCGGCAGCGGCTTGCCGAGCGCGCCGAGATCGCCCGTGATGTCGTCCACTCGCGGATCGGCCGGATCGCCCTTCACCGTGATTTCGAGGTAGGTCGCGTTCTCGTTCGACTTGCATTCCGCGGTGAGCATGCCGGGCACGCTCACGAACGGCGTATCGACTGTCTTGTCCGTCGCCCAGGGCTTGACCGGCGTGTTGCCGGTGATCGTGCGCCCGGTCGCCGACACGTACGCCTTGAGCGGCGCGGGGCCCGCACCAAGCGTCACGGGATTCGTGCATCCGGCTTTCAGTGCCGGATCCTCGCTCCATCCGAACAAGGTGTTCGCCGGGGGCGGAATGGTCGATCGGAACGACGAATAGTTCACGACGCAGCCGATCTGCCCGGGCTTGCGGCAAATGGGGATCGACTTGAAGTCGCCGCCAGTGTCCTTGCCCTTCGGCACCCAGAACAGTGCGCCGAGAATGTAAGCGCCCACGAGCTGCTTCTGGATCGGCTTGCCTTCGATTTCGTCGCGAATCAGGTCTTCGAGCAGGAACGCGCCCTGCGAGTGTCCGATCAACACGACGCCTCGCCCCTGGTTGTCGTTCTTCAGGTACGACTGCCACGCGTCACGCACGTCGGTATATTGCACGCCGTCCTTCCAGGCAAATCGGCGCGCGCCGCCGCTGAGGCGCTGCGTCAGCCCGCGGATCGTAATCTGCCGGTACATCGGCGCGAAGGTCCGGCACTTCGATCCAAACCGCGCGAACTGCTGGAGGATGACGTTGAGCTCGGCGGGATCCGGATTCATGTCGCTGTTGCGCGTCGGATCGGTGGAGATCGTCGGGTAGACATAGAAGCAATCGATCGGCGCCTTCGGATCGGCGGCCCACGTCTCCTTCGTCATCGACCCGTCGGCGTTCACCACCGTCGTCGTCAGGTCGACATCGCACGCATCGCCTTTGCGGCCGGGACGGCACAACCAGTTCTTCGCATCGCCGTAGTCGTTCGGCTTGAACTCGGTGGGCTCCGCCGGCTGCGCAGCCTGCGGCGCCTGTGCGTACGCCGGCAGGGCAGCCGCGGCGAGAAGAAACACGAGCAGTGATGCTCTGATCACAAGGCCTCCAGTGGGGGGAATTCTATGCCAAGTGCGGTATGCTGCCGCTTGTATGAAGACGATCGCCGTTTCCGTTGCGCTCGCGGCCGCGCTCGCTCAGCCGGCAACGGCGCCGAAGAAACCGCCCATGCGCAACGTCGGCACGATGAGTGACCTGATGGTCAAGATCATCTACCCCACGTCCGACGCGCTGTTCTACGTGGAATCGAGGACGCCCACCACGGAGGCCGAGTGGAACGCGCTCGAAGGCCAGACGTTGATGCTCACTGAATCCGCCAACTTGTTGATGATGCCGGGGCGCGCGCGGGATCAAAAGCAGTGGATGGCTGACGCCAAGTTGATGCTCGATGCCGGTGAGGCGGCGCTGAAGGCCGTCAAAGCCAAGAACGTCGAAGGCGTGTCTGCCGTCAGCGATCAACTGCTCGAATCGTGCACGTCGTGCCACAAGCACTACCGCCCCGGATACGGGCAAAAGCCGCAAGTTGAGTAAGACGCTGCGGTCGATCCTCGCGACGGTGACCGTGGCCGTCGCGTTCCACGTGCTTGCCCCGCGCGAAGTCGAAGGGCAACAGGTGGCGCCGGTCGTCGTGTTCACGGCAAAGGAACAGATTCCGCTGACCGCCTACGCCGAGATGATGCGCGCGGGATTTCTGCAACTGACTTTCGGCTCGGCCCGCAACATCCCGACGCTCAGCGAGATTCAATATTTCCGCTGTTCGCTGACCGGATGGGCGCCGAAGGGCGTGCTCGTCGCCTCCGAGGAGATCTTCAAATCGGAATATGCCGAGCGTCGGCTGCTGCCGATCTTCATCCGGCCGGTCGCGGTATCGACCGTCGCCGCCAGAGCCGCCGATCTCGAAAAGCCCGAGCGCGTTGCGGAGTTGCGGCGCGCCGTGAAAGTGCCTGAAGGCGGGGACAGGTCGTACTTCTTCCTGATTCTGTCGAGCGGCGACCTGACGCGCTACTACCCGTTCAGGATCGCGATGCCGAATTAGCACGTCCGCCTTCCGCGACACAGCGGATGCGTTTACACTTGTGCACGCATGTGGACGCTGCAATCCATTGAGCCCGAGGACGCGGGTTTGTCATTCCGTTTGCTGCCAGGGACGATCAAGAACATGGGGCGTGCGCCGCGCGCCGACTTCGTCGTCGACGCCGCACTCGTCTCGCGCGTGCATTGCCGCTTCAGTCTGAGCAAGGCGAATGAACTCGAGATCGAAGATCTCGGCAGCACCAACGGCACCTTCGTCAACGGCAAGAAAGTCACCAAGGCGATGCTGGCTGACGGGGACACGCTGACCGTCGGCCGCGTCCAGTTCGTCGTGAACGCGCAAGCGGGCAAGAACAACGGCGATCCGAAGACCACCTGGTCCAGCTAACGGCGCGCCAGGTATTCCAGCACGAACGGGTTGGTTGCCTTCTCGCGGCCGATCGTCGTCTCGGGCCCGTGGCCCGAATACACGACCGATTCGTCGGGGAACTGGAAGAGCCCGCGGGTGATCGACGTCATCAGCACGTCGTAATCGCCCCCCGGTAAATCGGTACGTCCAATCGAACCGGCAAACAACGTGTCACCAACGAACAGGTGCGGCGCCGCCGCGTCATCCGCCCTGGCAATCGCCAGGCACACGCCCCCCGGACAGTGGCCGGGCGTATGCACGACGCGGACGCGATAATCACCGAACGCGAGCGGACCCTCGCCGTCGTAGTAGCGATCAACAGGCGGCGGCTCCTCGACCGTCAGCCCGAACATCATCCCGGTGCGCACCGCGTTCTGATAGATGAACAGGTCGTCCTTGTGCAGGAAGATCGGTACGTCGAGGGCGCGCTTGGCCTCCGCGACGCCGGACACGTGATCGACGTGCGCGTGCGTCAGCAGGATGCTGACACACTGCAGGCGTTCCTTCTCGATGAACGCGAGCAACTGGTCCACCTCGTCGCCGGGATCGATGAACACGGCCTGCCGCGTCCGCTCGCAGCCGACCACGTAGCCGTTCTTGAAGAACGGACCGACCGCCGCACTTTCGATGATCATTCGTTTAGGATACTCGCATGCCCTTGCCGACCGTCAGCGACGTCTACCAGGCTCGGCGCCGGCTCGGCACGCGCATCCCGCGCACGCCGCTGCTGCCCTCGTCCTGGCTCTCCTCGATCGCCGACGGCGACGTGTTCCTGAAGATCGAGTCGCTCAACCTCACGCACTCGTTCAAGATTCGCGGCGCGCTGAATGCGGCGCTGCGCCTCAGTGAGGGCATCGATTCGCCGCCCGTGATCGTCACCGCATCAGCTGGTAACCACGGCCGCGCCATGGCGCTCGCAACAGAGGAACTGGGTATCTCGTGCATCGTGTTCACGCCCGCGAATGCGCCAGAAGCGAAGCTGAACGCGATTCGCCGGCACGGCGCCATCCTGCATGCCGATTCCGAGGACTACGACACCGCCGAGCGGCGCGCAAAGGAATTTGCCGAGGCCGAAGGCGGCGTCTACATTTCGCCGTACAACCATCCCGATGTGATCGCGGGCGCTGGAACGATCGGCCTCGAGCTGGTCGAGTCGCTGCCCGAGTTCGACGTGCTGGTGGTGCCGCTAGGCGGAGGCGGACTGGCGAGCGGCGTCGGCCTCGCGATCAAGGCGGCCGCACCACAGGTCACGATCGTCGGCGTCGAAGTGGAAGCGTCATCGCCATTCACGCTCAGCCTCGAAGCCGGACGCATCACCGAGATCACGCCGCGCGCATCACTCGCCGACGGGCTGGTCGGCAATCTCGAGCCGGGATCGATCACCTTTCCGCTGGTCAAGCAGGTCGTCGATTACGTCGTCACCGTCAGCGAGGACGAGTTGACGCGCGCGATGAAGGGTCTCGCCACGGAAGAACGATTGATCGTTGAAGGATCAGGGGCCGTGAGCGTCGCCGCCATCATGGCCGGAAAGGCCACGGCGCCAGGTCAGAAGTCGATCGCGCTCGTGACGGGAAGCAACGTCGACCTTCCGAAATGGCTCTTCACGATTAGCTAGACGGTCGTTCGACGAACGTCTACGAGCGAAGGGTCGTGTCGAGCCGCACGCGATCGCGCGTCGAGAGCGCAGGATCGATCACCGCGCTGATGCCTGAGGGCTGGAGCGTGACCGGCATCATCGCCGAACGGCCGGGAATACCCTCGTCTCGCGTGACGGCCACGAGCGCGGCGTGGATGCGTGCCGATCGCGTCAGTGCGGTGTTGATGAGGCGCGTCGCCGCGCTGGCGAGCGCGTAGGGGCCCGGCGGCCACAAGCGGGCAATCCGCGCATCGAGCCGAGCGAGTTGCGCGGCCGTGAGGACCTGCGTCGCCGTTCGGCCCGCGATCGATGCTTCATCCCACGGCACGATGACCTGCTGCGGCGGGCGGCCGAGCACCGACAACGAGATGTCTGCCGGCGCGGCTCCGGCTTCGAGCGCGGTGATGGCGATCACCGCGGAGCGCAGCGCTTCAGCCGCCGAACCGATCAGCCGCGCGCGCGCGACGCCGAGTTCGTTCACGCCTTTCTCGATCAGGCTCGCCTGCTGCGCGCCGGCGCAAATGATCGGCGCGCGCTGGTTCAGCCCTGCGACGCGCTTCAACAGCGCCAGGCCGCTCTCGTCTCTCCACTCGGTGACCGGGGCCTTCGCGCTGTCGGCGATCACCACGGCGACGGCGCCAACCACCGACGCGAGATCCGATGATCCGGCCATCGCGGTGTGATACCCATCGACCGGTGAGGACTGCGCCACGTCCAGCGCCTTGCCCGCAGCCACGTTCGCAAGCTCGTCGACGATCACGATGCGCGATACCAGGTCAATGGCGGCCAGCTGGCGCGCCAATGCGCCGCCGATATCGCCCGCCCCGAGGATCGCCACCGTGGACATTCGCGCACTATTCTAATGGCTCGGGGCTCGGGGCTTGAGGCTTTGACACAAATGAACAGGGTCGCACTCGTAACAGGTGGTACTCGCGGGATCGGTCGCGCCGTCGTCGAAGCACTCTTTCACGCCGGCGACTCGGTAGCCTTCACAGGCACAACTGACGACGGGGTGGTGAAGGCGGAAGTTGACCTCTCCCTGATCCCGAGTCCCCAGCCCCTAATCCCTAGACCCGTGGGCATCGTCTGCGACGTGCGCGATCGTGGCGCCGTCGAACTGGCGATGCAGACGGTGATCGCGCAATTCGGTCACCTGGATGTCCTGATCAACTGCGCGGGCGTCGGCGTCGGCGCGCCGGTCTCCGACCTGCCCCACGATGAGTGGAGCCGCATCATCGACACAAACCTCACCGGCGTCTTCAACTGTTGCAAGGCGGCGGTCCCGCACCTGCGCACGCGCGGCGGGGGGTGGATCATTAACATCTCCAGCCTGTCGTCGACGGGTCCGTTCCCGGGCGGAGCCGCGTATGTCGCGTCGAAGGCCGGCGTAAATGCGTTCAGCGATGCGTTGATGCAGGAAGTGCGCGACGACAACATCCGCGTTGCCACGATCCTTCCGGGATCGGTGGCAACGGGATTCTCAGGACGGGAACCGGGCAGTGGCGCCGACTGGAAGCTGCGGCCCGAGGACGTCGCACGGGCGATCGTCGATGCGCTCGAGTTTCCGGCGCGCAGCCTGCCGAGCCGGATCGAGATCAGGCCGTCGCGACCGAGGAAGGCTTGAGCGACAGGCCGCCGGCAAAATCCTTCAGCCGCTCGCGCAGCATGATGCGCCCGCGATGCAGCCGCGATTTCAGCGTCTGGTCTTTCACGCGGAGGCGCGAGCTGGCCTCCTCCGTCGACAACCCCTCGACATCGCGCAGGATCACAGGCGTGCGGTAAATCTCGGGAATGTCGTGAACGGCTTCCAGGAAGCGGTCGCGCAACTGTTGCCGCAACATCGACTCGTCGGCCAGTTGCGACCAGTCCGCAGGATCGAATGCCGGAGTGCCGTCCTCGCTGCCGTTGGTGCCAATCTCGACGTCCGATTCGAGCTGCCGCGCCACCTTACCGCGGCGCAAACGCGACATCGCAGTGTTGAACGTGATGCGGAAGATCCATGACGACAGCGCCGAGTCGCCGCGAAACAGGTCGATCTTGCGGCTCACCTTCAGCAACACGTCCTGGACGACTTCTTCGGCATCCTCGTGGTTGCGCAGATGCCGCAGCGCCAGTTGAAAAATCTTGTGGCCATACAACGAGGCAAGCTCGGCAACGGCGCGCTCATCACCCTGCCGGAGGTGCTCGACGAGAGCGGATTCTTTAGGATCGTTCATTTGCTGGAATAGAACCCCGCGGGGCCCCCGGGTATTCCAGCCCTGCTAACTTGCTGATGCGGAGAGAGTTACGTCGCGCTCGAAAACGCCCGCGAACTGCGAAACGAAGCGGTCCTCCACCTCGGCCATTTCAGGCGCACGGCCGAGCTTGGAGGCCAGTGACGTCACACCTTTGTCGGAAATGCCGCACGGGACGATCAAGTCGAAGAAGTTGATGTCCGTCGTCACGTTGAACGCAAACCCGTGGCTCGTGACCCAGCGCGAAATGCGGACGCCGATGGCGCCGATCTTTTCGTCGCCGATCCACGCGCCGCTGAATCCCTTCACGCGATCGGCCCGCAACCCGTAATCCGCGCACACGCGGATCATGACTTCTTCGATGTCGCGCACGTACTTGTGCACGTCGCGACGATCGGGATTGAGGTCGAGGATCGGATAGCCGACGAGTTGTCCGGGACCGTGGTAGGTCACGTCGCCGCCGCGTCCGGTTTCGAAGACGTCGACGCCGAGGGACGACAGGCGTTCGGGTGAGGCGAGGATGTGCTCTCGGCCGTCCTTCTTCACGCCGATCGTCAGCACGTGGGGATGCTGCAGCAGGAGCAGCGTGTCTGGAATGCGGTCGGCCTTGCGGTCCTCGACGAGCCGGCGCTGCAGCTCGAGCCCGTCCGCGTACGGCACGAGCCCGAGACGCCGCACGTGGAGCGGTCTCATTAGAGCTGCGACGGATCGAAGCTCTCGATGCCCTTCTTCACGTCCGCCATGAATTGATCCGCGACGGCGCCGTCCACGAGCCGGTGGTCATAGCCGAGCGTCAGGTAGCCCATCATGCGGATCGCGATCGCATCGTCGATGACGACGGCGCGCTTCTCGATCGTGCCGACGCCGAGGATGGCGACCTGCGGCTGGTTGATGATCGGCAGTCCGAACTGGGCCCCGAAGTTACCGGGATTGGTGATCGTGAAGGTGCCGTGCTGCACCTCTTCAGGATTGAGCTTCTTCGCGCGCGCGCGATCGGCAATGTCCTGGATGGCGCGTGACAGCCCGAGCGTGTTCTTCTCGCCCGCGCCCTTCACGACTGGCACGATCAACCCGTTCTCGAGCGCCACCGCGATGCCGAGGTTGATGTCACCGCGATAGATGACGGTGTCGCCGTCGATCGACGCGTTGATCGTCTTGTGGCGCCGCAGGCAGTCGACTGCGACCTTGGCGATGAACGAGGTAAAGGTCAGCTTGACGCCCTGGCGCTCGTACTCGTCTTTCTTCGCCTTGCGGATCTGATCGACGCGCGAGTAGTTGACCTCGAACACCGAATACACGTGCGCCGACGTGCGCTTGCTGAGCACCATGTGCTCGGCGATCTTCTTGCGCATCACCGACATCGGGACGACCTCGTCACCGATGGCGCGATGCACCGGCATCGGCGCCGGCTCGCTGATCGCCGCCGGCCGCGCCTTGGCGGCGCCGCCGCTGTCGATGAAGCCAAGGATGTCCTGCTTCGTCACGCGGCCGCCAATGCCCGATCCGGCGATCTGCGCGATGTCGACGTTGTGTTCTTTCGCGATCTTGCGGACGAGCGGCGATGACTTGTGACGCTCGCCTTCGGCGATCGCCGGCGCCTGAGGTGCCACAACTGCCTGAGGTGCCTGGGAGGGCGCAGCGTTCGTCGTCGACGGCGGCGCCGGAGCAGCGACCGTTGCGCCCGGAGTGCCATCAGCCTGAGCGGCGTGCTTCGTGGATCCATTGGCCCCAGAGGCGCCATTGGCACCCGAAGCACCGTTGGCACCCAAGGCACCCGATTCTCCCGCCGCACCAATGGTCGCGACGACCGAGTTGACCGGAACGGTCTCGCCTTCCTTGACGTTGATCGCCGTCAGCACGCCCGCCGCCGGCGACGGAATTTCCGCGTCGACCTTGTCCGTCGAAATCTCGAACAACGGCTCGTCGCGATCGACGGTGTCGCCAACCTTCTTGATCCAGCGGACGATCGTGCCTTCTGCGATCGACTCGCCCATCTGCGGCATTACAACTGGTGTGGCCATGGTTGAACCCGGTTCCTAGTCCGTGATCCCCTGATCCCTAGTCCCTAGTCCCTAGTCCCTAAATATGAATCGCCGCCCCATGCGCAGCATGGGCCGCTTCACCGACAGCCTCCGACATCGTCGGGTGGGCGTGGATCGTCCTGATCAATTCCTCGACCGTCACTTCCATGCGCAGCGCCATCACCGCTTCCGACACGAGCTCGGTCGCGCGCGGCCCGATGATGTGGACGCCGAGGATCTCGTCGTACTTCTTCTCGGCAACGATCTTGACGAAGCCGTCGGTCTCGCCGGCCATCCGGGCGCGCGCCAGCGCGCGGAACGGGAACGTGCCGACGCGGACAT
Source organism: uncultured Acidobacterium sp. (assembly GCA_964495855.1). Lineage (GTDB taxonomy): Bacteria > Acidobacteriota > Vicinamibacteria > Vicinamibacterales > UBA2999 > 12-FULL-67-14b. The sequence continues at coordinate 11,016 of CAZBYY010000009.1, forward strand.
CGTGGCCCTGGGCTTTCGCTTGCGCCTCGGTGAGCCCGACGCTGCCGATCTCCGGCTCGGTGTAGGTGCACCGCGGCACGTGATCGTAGTTGATCGGCTGCACCGCGTGGCCCGCGATTCTTTCCGCGAGCACGATGCCTTCCATCGACGAGACGTGCGCGAGCTGGTAATGCGGCCCGCCCATCGTGATCACGTCACCAATCGCCGAAATGCCCGGCACGCTCGTCTTGAACATCTGATCGACGACGATGTAGCCGCGATCCATCTTGATGCCGAGCTTCTCGGCGCCGAGTCCTTCAGTGACAGGGCCGCGACCCGTGGCCACGAGCAACAGCTCGTACGACAATTTCTGCGTCTTCTGGTCGGCGCCGAGCACTTCGATGTCGACGCCTTTCGCGCCGGCCTTGGCCGACGTCACCTTGGCGCCGGTCATCACCTTGATGCCGCGCTTCTTGAACGAGCGCTCGAGTTCGGCGGAGACGGCTTCGTCTTCACCGGGTACCAGCCGCGGCAGCAATTCGATCACCGTCACTTCGCTGCCGTAGCTCTTGAAGATCGAGGCGAACTCGACACCAACGGCGCCGCTGCCCATGATCGCGATCGACTTCGGCACGGCGGGCAGGTGAATCGCCTCGTCGCTGAAGATGATCTTCTTGCGATCGACCTCGATCCCCGGCACGCTGCGCGGCGACGATCCGGTCGCGACGATGATCTCTTTCTTGGCCGACAGCGTCTGCTTGCCGCCCGCCTGTCCTGAGCTTGTCGAAGGGTCAGCGAGCGTGACCTCGACGCCGCTACCGCCGGTCAGGCGCGCGGTGCCTTTGATCCAGTCGATCTTGTTCTTCTTGAAGAGCATCTCGATGCCGCCCGTCAGGCCCGAGATCATCTTGTCCTTGCGCGCGTGCACGGCCGGCATGTCGATCGACACCGCCGCACCGTCGACGCCCAGCAGGCCCCACTCCTTCGCGGACTGCGCGACCTTTAGTGCGTGCGCGTGTTCGAGGAGCGCCTTGGTCGGGATGCAGCCCCAGATGAGGCAGGTGCCGCCGAGCGCTTTCTGCTTCTCGACGACCGCGACTTTGAGACCCAATTGCGCAGCGCGGATCGCGGCCACATACCCACCGGTCCCTGCGCCAATAACGACGACGTCGTACTCGTTAGCCACAACCCCTCACTGTGGCCCGATTTTGAACGGGGCGTCAAGTAACGCAACGTAACGCGGCCACAGACGGCGAACGCCCGCACCACGAGGCGTCACGGCTTTTTCAGCGAGGAGAGCGGCACGAACGTCTGCTGCGCCGGCGCCGCGGGCTCGCGCGGATCGACCTTGGCCTTGAGTTCGCCATGGTCGAACTTCAGCGCCCAGTGCATCTGCGTGAGTTCAGCCACCTGCCTCGCCGTGCGCCGAGCCTGCATGTACGCCGCCAGCGCCAGCACCAGGGCCGCGGCAGCGAGGACCCACAACGCCATTCCCGTATACTTCCGCCGATGGCGGAAAGACGCAAGACCGTTCTCGTGATCGACGCCGACGAGGACGCCCGCGACCGGCTGTCGCAGACGCTGCGCCGCGATTACCGCGTCGTCCGCGCCGCGTCGGTCGAGTCGGGACTCGCGCTGATGGACAAGGAGGACGTCGATGTCCTCGTCGCCGACATGCAGCAGCCCGGCCTCGGCGGCATCGACCTGCTGCAGATCGTGCGCGAGAACTTTCCGATGGTCGAAATCATCATGACGTCGGCCGCGCCCGACGTCGACGGCGCGGTGCGGGCCATCAAGCTCGGCGCCTACCACTTCCTGACCAAGGACGCCGATCCCGACGTGCTGCGCGAACTGGTGCGCCACGCCGGCGAGCGGCAGGATCTCCATCGTCACGTGCTGACGCTGCAGGACGCGGCGGGCGACGTGGCCGCTCGCGAGTTCATCACCGGCCCGAGTCCGGCGTTGAAGGATGTCCTCGAGACGGTACACAAGGTGGCGAAGCTGTCGGCCACGGTGTTGATCCTTGGCGAAAGCGGCACGGGCAAGGAGCTGCTCGCGCGCTTGTTGCACCGCGAGTCGGCCAACCCCGACGCGCCGTTCATCGCCGTGAATGTCGCCGCGATTCCCCGCGAGCTGGTCGAGAGCACGCTGTTCGGGCACGAGAAAGGTTCGTTCACCGGCGCGCTGCAGCAGCGCATCGGCAAGTTCGAGCTCGCGCACGGCGGCACGCTGTTCCTCGACGAGATCGGCGATCTCAAGCCGGACCTGCAAGCCAAGCTGCTGCGCGCAATCCAGGAAGGCGAGGTCGAACGCGTCGGCGGCTCGCGGCCGATCCGCACGCAGTTCCGGTTGATCGCCGCAACCAACGTCGATCTCGAGCGCGCCGTGAAGGAAGGGTCGTTCCGAGAGGACCTCTATTACCGGATCAATGTCATCCCCGTGCGGCTGCCGCCGCTGCGCGAGCGCATCGAGGACCTGCCGGTGCTCGCCGACTTCTTCGTCAAGCGCTACAGCGCGCGCTTCCACAAGGACGTCCGCGGCATCGCCGAATCAACGCTGCGGATGCTGTCGCATTACTGGTGGCCCGGCAATATCCGCGAGCTCGAAAACCTGATCGAGCGCCTCGTCGCCGTCGTCGATCACGAATGGATCACCGACGAAGACCTGCCGTTTGAATTTCACGTCGTGGAGCTGGACCGGACGAAGTCGGAGACGAGCCTGCTCGATCGCGCGCTCGGCACGTTCGAGCGCAATTTCCTGGTGCGCGCCCTCGAGCGCAATGCGTGGAACGTCACGCAGACGGCGCGCTACCTCGGCGTGCCGCTGAGCACGTTGAAGTTCAAGATCGAGCGGCTCGACATTCGCGAGCTCGCCCGCAAGATCAAGAAATGAGCGGGTGAAGGTCGGGCGGTGGCTAGGCCGGCTTCTTCGGCAGCACCGCGTCCTTCAACTGCTTGACGATGCGCGCCTTGACGACGGTCTTGGCGGCAATTGGAATCGGCTGCCCCGTGGCAGGGTTGCGGCCGGTGCGCGCGTTCGTCTTCTTGAGCACCAGCTTCACCATGCCGGGAATCACGAACTCTCCCGTGCGCTTCAACTCTTTTTCGGCAAGCACCGCGAGCTCATCAAAAAACTCGCGTGACTGCGTGCGCTTCATGTCGAAGCGCTCGGCGAAGTGCGAAAAGAGTTCCGACTTGCCCATCTTCCGGGCGTCTTCCATCGTGTCCCCCAAGGGTAAGAATCAGTTGAGCGGCCCGTATGCTAACCCCGGCTTTGGGGGCTGTCAATGTACACTGATTGACATGTCTACCACGACGATCGAGACGTTTCCGAATCCGCGGCCAGGCCGTGAGTTCGAGATCGCGATCGACTGTCCCGAGTTTACGTCGATGTGCCCCAAGACGGGACTCCCAGACTTCGGGACCATTCACATTCGCTACATCCCGGACGAGCGGTGCATCGAATTGAAGTCGCTCAAGTATTACCTGCTCGACTTCCGCAACAAGGGAATCTTTTACGAGTCGGTCACCAACCAGATCCTCGACGACCTGGTGGCCGTCTGCGCTCCGCGCCGCATGACCGTCGTCGGCGATTTCACCGCGCGCGGCGGCATCACCACGAAGGTCACGGCCCAGTACGACAAGCCCTAGTGGAGCCCGACGACGGCGTTCGCGTGCCGATCGAGGACGCCCTCGACCTACACACTTTTGCGCCGCGCGACGTCGTCGCCGTCGTTGACGAATACCTGCGCGCAGCACACGAGGCGGGCTTCACGATCGTGCGGCTGATCCACGGACGGGGCAAGGGCGTCCAGCGGGCGGCGATCCAGCGGCTGCTGCGTTCGCACGCGCTCGTCGAGACGTTCTGGGATGCGCCGGAGTCACACCTCGGCGCGACGCTGGTCCGCCTCCGCATCGGCGAGCGGCACGCGTGATCGCTCGCGTCCACGCGGCGCCGCGATGATGCTGCGCGCGATCGCATCGAACTGAAGGTTCAGTTCGGTGGCGCGTAGTGCCGACACCGGTACCCCGGAATTCACCGCCGACGCGACCGTGCGGTAGTCGCTGCTCACGCTGAACGCGATGGCGAACCCGAGGACGCGCTCGATCTGCGCCGTCGACAACACGCCGAACTCTGACGCGCGGTTGAGCACGATCTGCAGCCGCTCGGGCGCCACACCCGCAGTCTTTACCCCGTCGATCAACCGCTGCAGGTTCCGCAGGCACGGCACATCGGGATTCGCCACGAGGAGGATCGAATCAGATAGCTGCAACGCGACCTGGGCGGCCGGCGTCAACGGCGGCCCGAGATCGAGGATGACGAAGTCATACGCGGCATCGAGCGCCCGCAAGGTCTGCTCGACCGCGTCGAGTTCGCGCAAGGCTGGACGGCCGAATTCATCGCCAGCAGCCAGCACGTGCAGGCCGCAGTCGTGTTCGATGACGTACTTCGACAGCAACGCCGGATCGATCCACGCGAGGTGGTCGAGCGCCGTGAGCAGCGAATGTCGTGGTCGCAGTCCGAGAAACAGCGCGACGTCGCCGGGACCGCTCTTCAGGTCGACGACCACCGTCGATCGTTGTGTCAGGTTCCTGATGTCCGCCGCGCCGTTCACGGCCAGCGTCGTTGTCCCCGTCCCGCCCTTTGTGCCGAGAAAGCTCACAATCATGCGGACCCGAAGACGCAACCGCTGTGCCAGAACGCGCAGCGGCCTCAACGTGCCGCAGAACGCAAACACGGGCGCTTTACCAACCCGTGTGACTTGCAGAACCGTAAGCCGCCTGACACCAATTGTCGGTTGCGATTGTCGAGACGAGCACGCACGGCCCGCGACGATCGACGCTAAGTGGCGTCAATGTGAGGGTTGCCGACCCGCGCGCCCTTCTCCGGCGTTGCGGCACGTCAATTGCTCCCGATGAAGACGCTCCTTCGGGGCCCCCTGACCTATGGCAATACCGAACACGAAAGCTCTTGTCCGTCCTGCTCGCGACGAGTGGGGTGTCTACGATCCTGAACAGGCCGGCCTGGCCGCGCTCTACGCGAGGCTGGATGCGAAAGGGGCGCCGGCCGCGGCCCCACCGCAGGCGCAGGAGATCGCGCCATTGCCCGCGCCGCCAGTGAAGCCGCACGACCACTAGCGCCCACGGCGATCGAGCGGCGGGGCGGACCGGGAAGATGGCAGTTTTTCCGATCCCTTCGGCCCTCCGCCGCTGAAGAAAATGCGGCGCGCGTACGCCGCGCATCCTGATCCTCGCGGAAATCCGCGAATCGATCGACGGACGCGCGATTGCAGCGATCGATCGCATGCGCTGCCGCTACGCCCCCGGCACCCTCCTCGTTGCACGAGGGGAACCGTGGGTGCTCACCCACTCCGTCGTGTTCGACGATTGCATCGTCTTGAGCCTCGAAGGCCGGGGCGATACGAATCACGCCGAACGCCTGCGCGTCATCGAACCGTGCGAGCGCACGCACACGCTCGCCACTCCTCGGCCGCGCCGCGTGAAGCGCCAGGCGGCGATGCGCGCCGCGTGGCTGGGTATTGCCAACGCGCGACCGCAGGGTGGGTTGTGGACCGCGGCGGCCGCCCGCATTGACCTCTGGCCGTACCAACTTGAACCCGCGCTGTCGGCACTCCGCGGATCCACGCGCCTGCTTCTCGCCGATGACGTGGGCCTCGGCAAGACGATCCAGGCGTCGCTGTTGCTGGCGGAACTTCGCGCGCGGGGCTGGGTCGCCCGCGCGCTCGTACTCTGCCCCGCGGGGTTGCGGGAGGCGTGGCTCGCCGAGTTGACACGATTTGGGATCGAGGCCGCCATCTTCGATCAGGCATCGATCGCCGAGCGCATCGCGCTGGCGCCGCCCGGCGTCAACCCGTGGGTCGGCACGGACGTGGCGATCGCGTCGATCGATTTCGCCAAGCGGCCGGAGATCCTGGCGTCCCTCGGCGCCGTGCCGATCGATCTGCTGATCGTTGACGAAGCGCATCACGTGGTACCGGGAACCGATCGCGGCGCCGCCGTGCACGCGCTCGCATCGCGATCGCCATGGTGCGTGCTCGTCTCTGCAACGCCGCATTCGGGCGACGCTGCGGCATTCGGCTACCTCTGCGCCACCGGCGACATGCGCGATACGCTCACTGTCTTTCGCCGAAGCCGCGCCGATGTCGGGATCGCTTCCAGTCGGCGCACGCACGTGCTCACCGTCACGCCGACGCCCGAAGAGCGAGCCCTGCTCACGGCAGTCGACAACTACACGACCGCGATCTGGCGCGGGCTGGGCCGCAACGATCACGCCGTCAGGCTCGTGGCGATCACGCTGGCGCGGCGCGCCGCATCGAGCGTGGCAGCGATCGCGCGCTCGCTGATCCGGAGGCACGCATTGCTCACGGCATCTGCAAGCGACGTCGACCAGCCCGTGCTGCCGTGGGCCGATGAGGATCGCAACGACGATATCGAACCCGACGCCCTGCTTTCGAAAGCCGGCCTTGCGGACGCCGGCCACGAGCGTACGGTGCCCGAGAGGTTGATCGCGCTCGCCACTGCGTGTCGCGTCGGGGCCAAACTGCGCCGGCTCGCGCGCATGCTGGATCGCATCCGCGAACCGGCGATTGTCTTTACCGAATATCGCGATTCACTCGACGAAGTGATCGACCACCTGCAGCCTCAGCGGGCGATCGGCGCCATTCACGGCGGCCTGCCCACCGGCCTCCGACGGTCCATCGTCGACCGATTCAACAACGGCGAAATCGATCTCCTGGTCGCCACGGACACGGCCGGCGAAGGCCTCAACCTCCACCATCGGTGCCGCCTGGTCATCGACCTGGAGTTGCCGTGGAACCCGATGCGGCTCGAACAACGGATCGGCCGCGTCGATCGCCTCGGCCAGCGGCGGACCGTTCACGCGATTCACTGCTGTTCTCGCGGCAGTGTCGAAGCGCGCGTGCTCGATCGCCTGCAGTGGCGGCGCCGCAACGCGGCCTCCGCCTTCTCGGCTCCTGTGGCCGAGATGGACCTGGCGCGCGCCGTGTTTGACGGGCAGGACATGGACTCTCTGCCCGTCGGGCCGGTTGGAACGGCAAGCCTCGGCATGGCGCGGGAAGAGGCCACGCGCCTCCGACGCCAGCGTCTCGCCGGTCGCGACGCTCGACGAGGCACCGTGTGGTCGAAATCACGCACGCATCGTCCCGCGCAGACTGTCGCAGTGGTGCGCGACGTGCACACCAACGATGCCGGGGTGATCATCGGCGAGGAGGTGTCCGCGTACCGCCTTGATCTCAAATCGATGCCCGGACACGATCGCGAGTGGCGTGGTCTGCTCGCGCACGTTGGCACCGTCGCGTCAGCAGCAGGATCGAGCCTCGACCGATCGAGCGGCCAGCAGATGATCGATCGAATCGCGGCGATCCGGGTGGCGCTCGCGGGCCGCGCATCGATGCCGTATCAAGGGTCGCTCTTCGATGCCCGCGCCGAACACGCGGCCGCCATTCGCCGCAATCAGGCGGCGACCCTGCAAGCCGCGTTGGATCGGATCCTGCGGCAGATCACGCCGCAGCCGGCCGGGAGCCGCGTCGAGGTAATCGCCGCGTGGCCAGAGGCCTGACGTGATCGCCGGCCTCAGCGGCGACCTGGTCTCGCAGGCATTTGCCGAAGAGCTTCTGCTCGCGACCAACGATCGGCATCGTGGTGATTTCGAACGGCGTGCCGTTCGCTGGTGGCGGTCGGCGTCGCGCGCGCTCGGGCCAGCGTCCAGTGCGCGTGCCGTACTCGACACCGCGGTCATTCCGCTGCTGCACCTGCTTGGCCATGACCGGCCCGCGATGACACCGGAGGCATTTGGTTTCAGCGCGCTGTTGCCTGCAGCGCGCAGCGTGCTGATCGCGTTGCCCTGGCAATCGTCGGCTGCAGGTTCGTGGCGTGAGGGCGTCACGCGAGGCGCCTCGGCTGGCGCGCGGTGGGTGCTGATCTGCACCGGACGGACATTGCGGATCGTCGACGGCTCGCGCCCGTGGAGCCGTGCCTCCCTGCAGTTCGACTTCGATCGGTTGTTCCTGAGCGCGGCGGGCGTCGCGGCGTTGTGGACATTTGCCCGCGCACCTGTCCTTGCCGCCACTGACGCCGCGTCGCTCAGCGCACACGTCGACGCGTCCGATCGACACGCCGTCGCGGTCTGCCGGTCGTTGGGCAACGGCGTGCTCAGGTCCCTCCCGCCGTTGGCGCGCGCCCTCGCGAATCCCACGACATCTGGTGCTCGTACGAGAGCGGCACTCGATCAGGCACTCACGCTGGTCTATCGCGTCCTGTTCCTGCTGTTTGCCGAAGCACGCGGGCTCGTACCGGTGTGGAACGACATCTATCGCGAGGGCTACTCGATCGACGCCCTCGTCGGCCGGGCGGCGCGCGCCGGTGCACCCGGACTGTGGAAAGCGCTGCAGGCAATCTGCCGACTGGCGCATTCCGGGTGTCACGCGGGTGATTTGACGGTCACCGCCTTTAACGGCCGTCTGTTTTCGCCGCGCTTCACCCCGTTGATCGAACGAAGCCGCGTACCCGATACCGTCGCGCGCGATCTTTTGCTCTCGCTCGCCACCGAGTCGACGCGTTCGGGCCGGCGCCGCATTTCGTACTTCGACCTCGGCGTCGAACAACTCGGCTCCGTCTACGAGCGCGTGCTCGAGTACCAACCCGCGCGTCGCGGCAACGACGTCGTCCTCGAACGAACGTCGACGGAACGCAAGGCGACCGGCAGCTTCTACACGCCGCAGGCGCTCACGGACCACCTCGTGCGGCGCACGCTGGCGCCACTCGTCAAAGGACGAAACGCCGAGGAGATCCTCTCATTGCGCATCCTCGATCCGGCCATGGGCAGCGGCGCCTTCCTCGTGGCGGCGTGCCGGTACCTTGCGGAGTGCTGCGAGCAGGCGAAGGTGCAGGCAGGAGAATGGCGCGACAACGACATTCACGAGCGCGATCGGGCCACGCTGCGCCGGGCCGTGGCAGAGCGATGCCTCTACGGCGTCGATCTCAATCCCACCGCCGTGCAGCTCGCGCGGGTGTCGCTGTGGCTCACCACGCTCGCGGCCGATCGACCGCTGACATTCCTCGATCATCACCTGGCGTCTGGCAACAGCTTGATCGGCGCCTCCCTCGCCGACCTCACGCACCCCCCGCCGCGCGCTCGACGACCGGCCGCCGCGCTGCCGCTCCTCGACGAGGCGTTCGCGCACGATGTCGGCGACCGCGTGATTCCCGCACGGCTGCAGATCGCGCTCGATCCGTCCGATTCTCTCGACGCCGTGAGGCTCAAGGAACGGCTGCTCGCAGCGCTGGGCGCGGACACTGGCCCGTTGGCAAAGTGGCAGATGGCCGCGGACGCTTGGTGCGCGGCGGCGTTGTGGACGGGTCCGGATCGGCCCTCGAATGGTCTCGTCCATGAATGGATGGCCGCCTCGACAGGCGGGGTGACGACCGTGCCGGACACGCAGCTGCGCAAGTCGATCGATCGCGCGATCGCCGTTGCCGCCGCGCATCGTCCGTTTCACTGGGAGCTGGCCTTTCCGGAAGTGTTCTTTGACGCCACCGGACGCGGCGCGGCATCGCCCGGCTTCGACGCGGTGATCGGCAATCCACCGTGGGACATGATTCGCGCCGACACCGGTACGGCCGCGCAACGCGAGCAGGCGCGTTCGATGACGACGGCGGCGGCGCGGTTCTATCGCGCCTCGCGCGCGTACGAGACCGCGGGCAGCGGCCACGCAAACAGCTATCAACGGTTTGTTGAGCGCGCGCTGCAGCTGACGCGTCCGGGAGGACGCATCGGACTGCTGCTGCCATCAGGGATCGGCACCGATCATGGCAGCGCCGCACTGCGACGCCGTTTGCTCGATCGCACCACCGTGGACACCTGGATCGGCTTCGACAACCGAAAGCGAATCTTCCCGATTCATCGCAGCGTGCGGTTCGTGTTACTCACCACCACAAACGGCGGAACGACCAATCCGCTTCGGATGAGATGCGGTCTCGACGATGCGTCGAGGCTCGACGATGGCGCCGCAGCGAACATGGTGACCATCTCTCATCACCGCCTGCGCGTATGGGATCCGGAACACCTCGCGATCCCCGAGATCACGACCCCGTCATCGCTCGCGATCCTCGCCTCGATCGCCGACCGTGTGCCGGTGCTGAGTGATCAGCACGGATGGCACGCGCGATTCGGCCGCGAGCTGAATGCGACTGACGATCGTCACCACTTCCGGCGCCGTGAGGCGCAGCTGCTTCCGATCGTCGAAGGCAAGCAGCTTGCGCCTTTTCAGCTGGACCTCGCGCGCTCGACGCAGGGCATCGCCAGGGAGGTCGCGTCGACCTTGCTCGACCCCAACGCCTCCTTCGATCGGCCGCGCATCGCGTACCGGGACGTCGCCAGCGCCACGAACAAGCTGACGCTGATCGCCGCGCTCCTGCCCGAGGGCGTCGTCTCCACGCACACGTTGCACTGCCTGAAGAATGCGCTCGATGAGGTGTCGCAGTGGTGCCTGCTCGCGTTGATGAACAGCCTGGTCGCCAATTACCTCGTGCGGATGCGCGTCACCACCCACGTGACCACGTCGTTGATGTCGCGCGTGCCCGTCCCGCGGCCTCAGCCTCGCTCGGCAGAGTTCCAACGCCTGGTTCAACTCGCGCAGTCGCTGGCGGTCAGCGGCATTGCCGACCCGAGCGGCAACTACGCCGAGTTGAACGCCATCGCAGCGCGGCTCTACGGCGTGTCGCGTGCGCAATACGCGCTCGTGCTCGATTCATTTCCGCTGATCGCCGCGGCGCAACGCGACCTCTGCCTGCGGGCCTTCTAGACGGGGCCGTTCTCCCACGGCTTGAGCAACGCGTACAGCGTCGACAGGATCGGCGCGTCGATGCCGTGTTTCTTCGCGCGGCGCACCGCGGCGCCTTGCAGCGCCTCGACCTCGATGCGCTTGCCGTGTTCGAGGTCGATCAGCATCGACGATCGTGTCGTCGGCGGCAGCTTCGCCATGTACTCTTCGAGCGTCTGGAAGCGATCGGCGGAGATGGTGACGCCTTCCGCTTTCGCAATGGCGGCGATCTCGCGCGACGCGGCGTAGAACATGTCGCGCACGTGCGGGTACTTCCAGATGTGGCCGATGGCCAGCCGTGACGCACCCGTGAAGCCGGAGAACGCGGCCAGGTAAACGAACTTGTCCCAGATCGGCACGCGCGCATCGGCAACGGCCGTGGTGATGATGTCTGCGGCCGCGAAGACATCGGCGATCGCGCGCACCCGCTCAGTGATGCGTCCGCGCTCGCCAAACACTTCGCCAAAAATGATTGACCGGTGCACGCCCGTCTGCACGATCAGGCCCGGCGCTTCGAGCGCGGTAGCGACGTACGTGGTGCCGCCCAGCACGTGTCCCTCGCCCACGACCGCCGCCACATCGTCCGTGCTGTCGACGCCGTTCTGGAGCGTCAGGACGACCGTTGAATCGCCGACGAGCGGCTTCAGCATCGGCAGCGCGGTCGCGTTGTCGTACGCCTTCACCGCGACGATCACCACATCGACGATGCCGATGCGGGAGGTGTCGCTCTCGGCGGACGCGTGCACGACGAAATCACCGAGGCTGGCGCTCTGGATTGCGAGTCCCTTTTTCCGGATGGCCTCAAGGTGCGCACCGCGAGCTATGAACGTGACGTCCTGACCAGCCCGCGCGAGTTTCGCGCCGAAATACCCGCCAACCGCACCAGAGCCAAGGATCGCAAATCGCATTGGCAGATGCTGACACGAAAGCCGGCCGCGCGTCGAAACAGGCTAGAATTCTTCTAATGGCGGCCCGCCTCACGGCTTACGCTGTGGCCTTCATTGTCGGGGTCACCTTCATCGCCGGCCTGATCGTCCGCGCGCAGCGCGAGGATGACGGACCGATCGATCTGATCGTGATCAACGGCAAGGTCTACGCCGGCACCGGCAGCGCGGACCTCGCCGAAGCCGTCGCAATCAGCGGAAACAAAGTCGTCCGTGTCGGCTCGAATCGCGAAATCCAGCGGTTGCGCCGCGCGCAGACCACGGTCGTTGACGCCAAAGGCGGGGCCGTCCTGCCGGGATTCAATGATGCGCACGCGCACCTGATCAGCGGCGGACTCTCGCTGTCAGAGCTCAACCTCCCCGAAGGGCTCACCCTCGAGCAACTGAAGGAATCCATCACCGTCTGGTCCGCCGCGCATCCCGAGCGCGAGTGGATCACCGGCCGTGGGTGGTACTACCAGGTCTTCAACGGCGCGATGCCGACCCGGCAACTGCTCGACACGCTGGTGCCCGATCGGCCGGCCTACCTCATTGCCTACGACGGCCATACCGGATGGGCGAATACCAAGGCGTTGAAAGCCGCCGGCATCACGCGCCGGACCGTCGCGCCCGCCAACGGCGCGATCGTCAAGGATCCGCATACCGGCGAACCGACCGGCGCGCTCAAGGAAGCCGCAATGTCGTTGATGGACGCCGCGGCGCCGACGCCGACCGACGAGGATCGCATCGCCGCCGTTCGTGCCGCCATCGAGGAGGCGCATCACGCCGGCATCACCAGCGTGCAGAATGCCGGCGGCACACCGGACGATCTCGAACTGTTCGACCGGCTGCGCAAGCGCGGCGAGCTCACCTTGCGCGTCTACCAGGCGCTTCGCGCGGATGCGACGCTCACGCCCGCAAGGCTCGCAGAGTTGGACGCGGTGCGATCACGCTTCGCGGACGATCCTCTGCTGAAGACCGGCGCGGTGAAGTTGGTCGCTGACGGCGTGATCGAATCGCACACGGCGGCGATGCTCGAGCCGTATGCGAATCGTCCGACGAAGGGCGAGCCGCGGTTCACCCAGGAACAGCTCGATCGAGTCGTCACGATGCTGGACCAGCACGGATGGCAGGTGATGACCCACGCGATCGGCGACGCCGCCGTTCGCATGTCGCTTGACGCGTACGAGGCGGCGGCCAAGGCGAATGCGGCGCCGGAACGTGGACGCCGCCATCGCATCGAGCACATCGAGACGATCGATGCCGCCGACATTCCGCGCTTCGGCGCGCTCAACGTCATCGCGTCGATGCAGCCGGTCCACGCCACGCCGAGCCCGGAGCCAGGCGACGTGTGGAGCACCAACCTCGGCGAGGACCGCGCCGCGCGCGCCTGGGCGTGGAACAGCATCAACAAGGCCGGCGGCCGGCTGGCGTTCGGCAGCGACTGGCCGGTGATGACGATCGACCCACTCAAAGGCCTGCACGTCGCGGTAACCCGCACCACCCCCGAGGGCCTGCCGGAAGGCGGATGGATCCCCGGGGAGAAATTGACGCTTCGGAAAGCCATCGATGCCTACACGCGCGACGCAGCGTGGGCCTCGTTCGACGAGCTGCGCAAAGGCGTGCTTGCACGCGACATGCTGGCCGATCTCGTCGTGTTGACCGATGACATCTTCGCGGCAAAGGCGCCGAATCTGACCAAGACCGAGGTGGCGGTCACGATCGCCGACGGCAAGGTCGTCTACCGACGCGACGCGCCTGAGACCACGACCACCGCTGCACCGTAGCCGAACCACCGGCCGGTGAAGTTCGTCTGATAGCACGAGCCGCCATGTTCATCAGAGCCCTGTTCGCCGTTACCTGCGCCGCACTCCTGTTGTGCACCGCTCCCGCCACCGCCCAATCCGACCTCGACGCCTTCATGGCCAAGGTCATGGCGCACCGCGACGACAACTGGAAGAAGCTGCAGCAATACGTCCTCGACGAAAAGGAACGCTTCGACGTCACGGGGCCCGGCGGTTTTCCGCTGTGGGGCCTCCGCCGCGAATACACGTGGTTCATCCGCGACGGGATCTTCGTGCGAAGCCCCGTGATCGCCGACGGCGTCAAGCTCTCGGACGCCGACCGCAAGAAGGCTGAAGAGGCGTGGATCACCCGCGAGCGCCGGCGGGAAGCCAACGCGAAACGACGCGCCGAGCGCGAAGCGAAAGGCCTGCCGCCGGAAGCGCAACCGGCTGAAGTGGCGATCAGCCCGACCGATGTCAAGGTCACGACGCCGGACGATCAACCTGCGACCGCCGCCACCATCACCAACACCGAGGACATGCTCAAGCAGGTGCGCGAACCGCAGTTCGTGTCGTCGGCGTACTTCCTGAGGTTCAAGTTCGAGTCCGGCCGCTACGGGCTCGTCGGACGCGAGAAGATCGGCGACATCGAGACGCTCAAGATCGAGTATTACCCCGAGTCCGGCCTGTTCAAGGAGGGGCGCGGACGACCCAATCGTCGCGTGCGCGATGAGGATCGCCGCATCACCGAGAAGATGAACAAGGTGTCGATGGTGACGCTCTGGATCGACCCGGCGTCGTACCAGATCCTGCAGTACACCTTCGACGATATCGACATGGACTTCTTCCCCGGTCGCGCGCTCGTGAGGATCGACGACCTCAAGGCGACCATGCAAATGGGCCAGGCGTTTCCGAATATCTGGCTGCCGAAAGGCATCGAGATGCGCTTCGGCATGGTGCTGGCCGTCGGCGCCGTCGACGCGACCTACAAGGTCGACTACTTCAATTACAAAGAAGCCGCCGTCACCTACAAGATCAAATGACGAACGTGCTGCGATCGTTCTTCATTCGTTCTGCAGTCATGCTCTGGGCGCTTGCGGGCGCGCTGCCCGCATCCGCCCAGCACTCGCCTGGCATCATCGGCGAAGTGCGCGTGCACGGCAACCACACGACGCCTGATGCCGACGTGCTCGCGATCGTCGGTAACGTGGTCGGCCAACCCGCAACGGACGCGCTGATCGCTGATGTTGAAGCGAAGCTGACACGCAGCAACCGGTTCGACGGCGTCGAGGTGCGCAAGCGCTTTCGCTCGATCGCCGATCCCAACGACGTGTTGTTGATGATCGTCGTCGACGAAGTCGCGGGCGTCGATCCGCTCGATTTGACCCCTGGTCCCGCCAAGCGTTTCTGGCGCAGCGGCATGTTCGCGCCGATCCTGCACGCTGAAGATGGATACGGTGTCACCTACGGAGCGCGGCTGTCGTTCGTCGATCGGTTCGGGCCGCGGAGCCGGGTGTCGCTTCCGTTCACGCTCGGCGGCGAACGCCAGGCGCGACTGCAGCTCGAACGCACCTTCCAGGCCGGCCCGATCAATCGCGTCGCCGGCGAGGTCGGCGTCGGACGTCGCCTCAACCCGCATTACGACGTCAGCGACCGACGCGAAACGGCCGTCGCCCGCATCGAATCCGCGCCACTGCGATGGTTGCGGTTCGGCGCCGCCGCGAAAAGGGACAACGTGCACTTCGGCGACCTCGTGTCGAGCACGGGCGTCACGCGCGCGGGCGGTGACGTGACGCTCGATACGCGTGTCGACCCTGCGTTCCCTCGCAATGCCGTGCACGCGGTGGTCGGCCTCGATCGACTGCAGTTCAGCACCGGTCACGCAATCCAGCGCCACGCCGACCTGCGCGGCTACGTCGGCCTGTTCGGTCAGTCGGTGCTCGCCGTCCGCGGAGTGAGTGTCACCACGGACGCGCCGCTGCCGCCATTCGAGCAGAACCTCCTCGGCGGCGCAGCGAACCTGCGCGGCTATCGCGCGGGATACAAGGCCGGCGACAACCTGCTGGCGACCTCGCTCGAACTTCGCGTGCCGTTGACGTCGCCGCTGTCGGTGGGCCGCTTTGGCGTCAAGGCTTTCGCTGACTGGGGCACGGTCTACTCAGCTGGTGAATCTATCCAGGATCAACGGCTGGTCGATCGCGGAATCGGCGGCGGCGCGTACTTGCAGTTGACGCTGTTGAGCGTCTCGCTCGACGTCGCCCGCTCGCGGCAAGGCGACGTGCGCTACGCTTTTGGCATGGGGGTCACGTTCAAGTAACGGCCGGTCACCAGCGCAGGACGCGGCGCCCTTTCCAGATCGGACCTTCCTCGACGTAGCGCCATTCGGGATTCTGGTGGAAGTCGCGCAGCGACGTGAGCACCTGGTCGAACACCGGCAGCGAGTCATCGTCGCACTCGAAATACGTGATGAAGTCGAACTCGTTGCGCCGCTCGTATCCATCTGGATTGTGAAACACGCGGCGGAACAGCGCGGGGATGCCCTTCTCAGCGGCAAGCGCGTGGCCCCGCACGGGTGATGCGCTGGCGTGATCGATGTGCGGGTAGAAGTAGGCGTGCCTTTCGAGCGTGCTCTTCTGCCACCACTCCGGCGTCTTTCGAATCGGCACCACGATCGCATTGCGGCACAACCGCCCCGAGCGGCGCGGCGGCGCACCTTTCGTCGAGTAGTGCGTCATCTCCGGACTCGAGTAGCGCGGGTTGCGAAAGGCGCCATCGAGCGCGAGGATCTCGGCGGAATCGCCGATGCGGCGGCGCAATTCCTCGTCGATCTCCTGCAGGCGCGGGCGGTATTTGCTCGACACCTGCACCATGTGCCGCGCGCGCTGGATCGGCGGATTCGGGCTCTGCGCCGGGATGTCGCCTTCGCGAATGAAGAACTGGATCGTCTCGAAACGCTGCGCCTGCGTTTCCCGCGCATCGTCGATGTCGAAGTCGTTGAAGAAGCCGCGCGCGATGTTGCTGCCGGCAACCCTCAACCGCGCCCCATGGGCATCGTCGTCGGCTCGGGCGATGACGAAAAGGAACTTCGTGTAGGCGAGGTTGGTCGTCGCCGGACTGCCGTTGGTGCCGCCGTTCTGGCCGCAGCCGCTTCCCATGACTGCCGGGCTATCGGCTACACATGAGGAAGACTGTATGAGTCCATGCAGGAATGTGCAGAATCGCTCACCACGCGACCTGATAAAGTAGAAAGGTTATGAACCCGTGGGACCAGATTACAGGGGCCAACGCGGGCTACGTCTACGAGTTGTTCGAGCGCTACCAGCGCGACCCCTCGTCAGTGGACGAGGCGACGCGCCGTGCGTTTGCCACGTGGACTCCCGTCGAGCCCGCCCCTGCACCTCGAGCACCTCAGGCACGCGAGGCACTACAGGCACCTGAGGCACCTTTAGAGTCCGGCATTGCGGCCTTCAATCTCGCCGAATCCATCCGCCGCTTCGGCCACCTCGCCGCGCAACTCGATCCGCTCGGCTTTCACGATCCGATCGGCGATCCGTCGTTGTCCCCGCAGTCGCACGGCCTCACCACGGACGCACTGAAGAAGCTGCCGGCCACCATTGTCTCGGGTCCCTCGGCGGCGGGCGCCGCCAACGCCTTCGAGGCGATCACCAAGCTGCGCGAGATCTATTGCTCGACGACGGGCCACGATTACAACCACGTGTTCGTGCCGGATCAGCGCGTGTGGCTGCGGCACGCCGTGGAATCGTGCCAGTTCCGCCCGCCGAACGATCCGATTGACGGGCACGAACTGCTCGACCGCATCACGCAAGTCGAAACCTTCGAACGCTTCCTGCACCGCACCTTCCCGGGCAAGACGCGATTCTCGATCGAAGGCCTCGACATGATGGTGCCGATCCTCGACCAGATCATTCACGACGCGGCCGAAGGCGGCGTGCAGCACGTCATGATCGCGATGGCGCACCGTGGCCGCCTCAACGTGCTCGCCCACGTGCTGCAGAAGCCGTACTCGCAGATCCTCGCCGAGTTCAAGGATCCGGTCCTCTACAACCGCTTGCGTGTCGATCTCGGCTGGATGGGTGACGTGAAGTACCACGCCGGCGCCCGCGTCGAGGCGAAGCCGGACGGGTTGCCGCGGCAGGTCATCATCTCGATGCCGCCGAACCCAAGCCACCTCGAAGCCGTGGATCCGGTGTTGAACGGAATGGCGCGCGCGGAAGCGACCAGCGGTGGTCGTCGCGGCGCGCCGGTGGTCGACAAGGGGAAGGTGCTGGCGATCCTGATTCACGGCGATGCGGCCTTCCCAGGCCAGGGCATCGTCGCCGAGACACTCAACCTGTCGCGGCTCGAAGGCTACGACGTCGGCGGCATCATCCACATCATCGCGAACAACCAGCTCGGGTTCACGACCGACCCTGAGGATTCATACAGCACCAGTTACGCGAGCGGCCTCGCCCGCGGATTCAAGATCCCGATCACGCACGTCAACGCCGACGATCCGGTGGCGTGCATCGAAGCGGCCCGCCTCGCCATCGCCTACCGGCAGCGATTCAAGCTCGATTACCTGATCGACCTCGTCGGCTATCGGCGTTACGGCCACAACGAAGGTGACGAGCCGGCGTTCACGCAGCCGCAGATCTACCAGATCGTCACGGCACACCCGACGGTGCGCGAGAAATATGCGAGCACGCTGGTCGACGCCGGCACGCTGACGAAGGACCAGGCCGACGCGATGGTGAAGGCGCGCATGGAAGAACTCGAACGCGCCTACGCCGATGTGAAGCCGGAGCAGGACTACATTCCGCCGGTCCCCGAGGTGCCACCGAGTGGCGCGGCCCGCAAGGCGAGAACGGCGGTGCCGTTCGACGCGTTGAAGTCGCTCAATGACGAACTGATGACGGTGCCCGAAGGGTTCACCGTGCACCGCAAGCTCGAACGCGGCCGCGAACGCCGCAAGGCGATGTTCGCCTCGGCGACGGAGCGGACGGTTGACTGGGCCACGGCCGAAGAACTCGCGCTGGCCGCGGTGCTCAGCGACGGCGTGCCGGTTCGCTTCACTGGTGAAGACGTAGAACGGGGTACCTTCAGCCATCGCCACGCGGTCTACCGCGACGCGGTCAGCGGCGAGAAACACATTCCGCTGCAGCGGCTGTCGACCGCGAAGGCCTCGTTCGAAATCCGCAACAGCCCGCTGTCGGAGTACGCCTGCGTCGGCTTCGAGCTGGGCTACAACCTGCAACAGCCGAACACGCTGATCCTCTGGGAAGCGCAATACGGCGACTTCATCAACGGCGCGCAGATCGTCCTCGACGAGTACCTGGTCTCCGGCCGCGCGAAGTGGGGCATGGCGCCGTCACTGGTCCTGCTGCTGCCCCACGGCTATGAAGGACAGGGTCCCGATCATTCGAGCGCTCGGCTCGAGCGCTTCCTGAACGCAGCCGCAGACACGAACATGCGCATCGCGAACTGCACGACCGCGGCGCAGTACTTCCACTTGCTGCGCCGCCAGGCGGCGCTGCTGACCACCGATCCGCTGCCGCTCGTCGTCATGACGCCGAAGAGCCTGCTGCGCCACCCCTTTACGGCATCGACGCCGATGGAGCTCGCCGAGGGCAGGTTCCAGCACGTGATCGATGATCCCGCTGGTGACGAGATCGCCGGCAAGGTGCGTCGGCTCGCGTTGTGCAGCGGCAAGGTCGCTGTCGATCTGCTCACGAGCGAGCGGCGGAAGGACAATCCCAACGTCGCCGTCGGGCGTGTCGAGCAGCTGTATC